>CAZGVF010000027.1:12260-13998 GCA_964528925.1 uncultured Paludibacteraceae bacterium
TTTGATATTGCGTTAAACTCTTCAACTTTTCAACTCATCAACTCGTCAACTAAAAACATGCTGTCAATCGAACATATCACCAAGCGTTACGGTCAGAAATTGGCTCTCGACGATGTGTCGCTCACGCTCGATGCGGGCGAAATCGTTGGCTTTCTTGGCCCGAATGGCGCAGGCAAATCGACGCTGATGAAAATCTGCACAGGCTATCTGCAGCCCGACGCTGGCAGCGTGACGGTGTGCGGATTGCCCATGACGGCGGACAATTTGGCTGCCAAACGACTTGTTGGATATCTGCCCGAACACAATCCGCTCTATCTCGAAATGTATGTGCGCGAATACCTTATGTTTGTTTCGGGGTTCTATACCATTCGCAACCGCAAAACGCGCGTCGAAGAGTTGATTGAGCGTGTTGGCTTGACGCCAGAATGTGGCAAGCGCATTGGGCAACTTTCGAAAGGTTATCGGCAGCGTGTGGGCTTGGCGCAGGCGTTGATTCACGATCCGCAAGTACTCATTCTCGACGAACCAACTACGGGTCTCGATCCCAACCAGTTGCTCGAAATTCGTGCGCTGATAACCGAACTCGGGCGAGAAAAAACGGTGCTTTTCTCCACGCACATCATGCAGGAGGCGCAGGCACTTTGTCAGCGTATGGTGGTGGTGAATCACGGTCGCATTGTGGCCGATGGCACGCCAGAAAACATAGTCGCAGCGGGCGAATCGCTTGAAGATGCGTTTCATCGTTTGACGCAAAATTAGAATCATTTTTCCAGAAAAATATGGCTGAAAATTTTGATATACATCGCCAGCAAGGCATCAGTTCCGATGATTTCGACCGCGCATTGCGTCCGCTTTCGTTCGGCGATTTCACGGGACAGTCGCAAGTGGTGAAAAATCTCTCAATTTTTGTGAAAGCCGCCAAGCAGCGCGGCGAGAGCCTCGACCATGTGCTGCTCTACGGTCCTCCGGGATTGGGCAAAACTACGCTGTCGAACATCATCGCCAACGAGCTGGGCGTGGGTTTCAAGGTCACTTCGGGCCCCGTGCTCGACAAGCCGGGCGACCTTGCGGGATTGCTCACCAGCCTCGAGCGCAACGATGTGCTTTTTATCGACGAAATTCACCGTCTTAGCCCTGTGGTGGAGGAATATCTCTACTCGGCCATGGAGGATTTTCGCATCGATATAATGATTGACAAAGGCCCGAGCGCGCGGTCGGTGCAGATAGATTTGGAACCATTCACGCTGATTGGCGCTACAACGCGTAGTGGCTTGTTAACCAGCCCTTTACGCGCGCGTTTCGGCATAAATTGCCACTTTGAATATTACGACGAAGAGGTGCTTTGCGGCATCATCGAGCGGTCGGCCAAGATACTGAATGTGCCGATTGAGCATGAGGCGGCGGGCGAAATTGCGTCGCGCAGTCGTGGTACGCCGCGCATTGCCAACGCACTTTTGCGTCGTGTACGCGATTTTGCGCAAGTGCAGGGCAGCGGTCGCATCGATCTGGAGATAGCCAACATTGCTCTAGAGGCGCTGAACATCGACAAATATGGCCTCGACGAAATCGATAATAAGATTTTGCTCACCATCATCGATAAATTTAATGGCGGACCTGTGGGACTTGGCACCATTGCCACGGCTTTGGGCGAGGATTCTGGCACGATAGAAGAGGTTTATGAACCATTTTTGATAAAAGAGGGTTTCATTAATCGCACACCGCGCGGTCGCGAAGTTAC
>CAZGVF010000027.1:14098-15614 GCA_964528925.1 uncultured Paludibacteraceae bacterium
CTTTATAAACTTTCAAACTTTACAAACTTTCGAACTTTTTCCATGTCTGGATTGAAAAAATTGGCACAGGAGACCGTGATTTACGGTTTGAGCAGCATAGTCGGAAAATTTCTGAACTGGCTGCTGGTGCCGCTCTATACTTTCGTGCTGGCGCAACAGTCGGACTACGGCATCGTGACCAATCTGTATGCGTGGACGGCGCTGCTGCTCGTTATCTTGACTTACGGCATGGAGACGGGCTTTTTCCGCTTTGCCAATCGCGACGATCAAAAGCCGAATCGCGTTTACACTACTGCGCTCACGTCGGTTGGAACTACTTCGCTTATTTTTGCCGTGTGCTGCGTGATTTTCAAACAGCCCATCGCCTCGCTGCTGGGGTACGCCAATCATGCTGAATTTATTTCGATGCTCGCCATAGTGGTGGCGATGGATGCATTTGCTAGCATTCCGTTTGCTTACCTGCGCTACAAGCGACAAGCCGTGCGTTTTGCCGCGCTCAAACTGCTGTTTGTGGTGCTGAACATTGCGCTCAATCTCTTCTTTTTGCTGGCTTGTCCGCGTATTATGCAGACGAACCCTGGGCTCATCGATTGGTTCTATCGGCCCGATTACGGTGTGGGCTACGTTTTTGTGGCAAACATCATGTCGACTGCCATTCAGACACTCTGCCTGCTGCCTGCCATTTTGGCAGAAAAATACGATTTTTCGTGGTCGACGCTGCGGCAGATGTTGCACTATTCGCTGCCGTTGCTTATTTTGGGCATTGTGGGAATAATGAATCAGACGGTCGACAAAATTCTGTTCCCATTCCTTTACACCGCTGGCGATGCGCAGGCCGAATTGGGCATTTATGGCGCATGTTTCAAAATTGCCATGGTGATGATGATGTTCACGCAGGCTTTTCGCTATGCCTACGAACCATTCGTCTTTGCGCGCCACAAAGACCGCAACAGTGTGGAGGCCTACGCCGATGTGATGAAGTATTACATCATTGCGTCGCTCTTCATTTTGTTGGGCATGATTTTCTTCCTCGATCTGCTGAAATTGATCATCAGTCCCGATTATTGGTCGGGTTTGCGCGTGGTGCCGATAGTGCTTTTCTCGTACATTTTCCAAGGCATATTCTTCAATCTTTCGCTTTGGTACAAACTGACCGACAAGACTATTTACGGAACATATTTTTCGGTTCTTGGTTGCGCTATTACGCTCACTATCAATGTGTTGCTTGTGCCAACGATGAGTTACATGGCTTCGGCGTGGGCATCGTTTGCGTGCTACCTCACCATCATGATTGTCTCTTATTTGGTTGGTCAGCATCACCTGAAAGTGCCGTACGATTTGCGCTCCATTCTTGGTTATTTTGCTTTGGCACTGGCGTTGTTGGGCGCTTACGAACTCTTTTTGCACTATTTCGAGAATGTGATTTGGGCGTGTTACATCGTGCGCGTTGTGCTGCTTGGCGTGTTTGCGCTGGTGGTCTATCGCTTCGAGTGGAGAAAGCTGAAGTTAGTTAGGA
>CAZGVF010000028.1:0-3114 GCA_964528925.1 uncultured Paludibacteraceae bacterium
GCGTTGTTTAGCGTAATCTGTTTCAGCAGACGATTTTCGGGGTTCATGGTTGTCTCCCACAATTGGTCGTAGTTCATCTCACCCAGACCTTTGTAGCGCTGTTGCGTGATGCCGCCCTCTTGTCCGCCGCCGTATTGCTTAATGAATGCAAGGCGCTGATCTTCGGTCCAGCAGTATTGTTCCACTTTGCCTTTTTTGCAAAGATAGAGTGGCGGCGTGGCTAGATAGACGTAGCCGTTTTCTATCAGTTCGCGCATGTAGCGGAAGAAGAAGGTGAGAATAAGCGTTGCAATGTGTGCGCCATCGACATCGGCATCGGTCATGATGATGACTTTGTGGTAGCGCAGTTTTTCGATGTTCAGCGCTTTTTCGTCGTTTGCCGTGCCAATGGTTACGCCCAGTGCGGTGTAGATGTTGCGAATGGCTTCGCTCTCGAAAGCGCGATGGAACAAGGCTTTTTCAACATTCAAGATTTTACCACGCAGCGGCAGAATGGCTTGGTAGCGGCTGTCGCGACCATCGATGGCCGAACCGCCTGCCGAATCACCCTCGACGAGGAACAATTCGCATTCTGCTGGGTCTTTGCTGCGGCAGTCGCTCAGTTTGCCAGGCAGTCCAGCGCCCGACAGCGGTGATTTGCGCAGCACCGATTCGCGAGCCTTGCGTGCAGCCACACGTGCGCGAGCCGCCAAAATCACCTTATTAACAATGGTCTTGGCTTCATCGGGGTGCTCTTCTAGATAATTGGTAAGTGCCTCACCTACAGCCTGTTGCACTGCGCCAGCTACCTCGTTGTTGCCGAGTTTTGTTTTGGTCTGACCCTCGAACTGCGGCTCTGCCACTTTTATGGAAATGACCGCTGTGATGCCTTCGCGGAAGTCGTCGCCCGCAATCTCGACCTTCTCTTTTTCGAGTTTTTCGAGTTCTTTTTTGCAATTGTCGTCGGCATATTTTTTCAGCGTGCGAGTGAGTGCGGTGCGAAAACCAGCCACATGCGTGCCGCCTTCTATTGTGTTGATGTTGTTCACATACGAGTGAATGTTTTCGCTGCCGCCCGTGTTGTACATGATGGCGACTTCAATCGGAACGCCCTGTTTCTCAGTGTTCAGATAGATCACATCGTCGAACAAATGATGACGGCTCTGCTCGATGTAGCGCACAAATTCGCGCAAACCATCTTTCGAATAGAAGGTCTCTTCGTGCGTTTTGCCCTCTTCGTCGGGACGCAGGTCGGTCAGTTTAATGGTGATGCCAGCGTTCAGATAGGCCAATTCGCGCATGCGGTTGGCGAGAATGTCGTATTTGTAAGTGGTGGTCGTGAAAATCGATCCATCGGGCCAGAACTGTTGGCGTGTGCCGCGCAGATGTGTTTCGCCAACCACTTTCACGGGGTAGAGTGCCTTGCCGCAAGCATATTCTTGTTGGTAGATTTTGCCATCGCGATAGACTTGTGAGAGCATGTGAGTCGACAGTGCATTCACGCACGAAACGCCAACGCCGTGCAGACCGCCCGACACTTTGTACGAGCCTTTATCGAATTTACCACCAGCGTGCAGCACGGTCATCACAACTTCCAATGCCGATTTATGCTCTTTTTCGTGCATATCGACAGGAATGCCACGACCGTTATCTTGCACCGTGATGCTGTTGTCTTCGTTTATGGTTACTTCGATGTGGGTGCAATAGCCTGCCAGCGCCTCGTCGATGGAGTTGTCCACCGTTTCGTAGACCAAATGGTGCAGACCTTTTTCGCTGATGTCGCCAATGTACATGGCAGGACGCTTGCGCACGGCCTCCAAACCTTCGAGCACCTGAATGCTACTTGCGCCATAATTGCCAGTTTCGTTGTTGTTTATCTCTTCAGACATAATTGTAATGTGTTGATTATCAGTAGAATTTTTCTCTCGAAATTAACAAGCAAATTTACAAAATTTTGTCGATACCGCTATTATAATATGCGAAAAACTTATCAACAATTCGCCAAAAAGCACTATCTTTGCAGCGTTTTTGGCATTGACTATGATTCTCTGGCAACTTTTTTGGACTTTTGTGAAGATTGGCGCGTTCACCATTGGCGGCGGCTATGCCATGATTCCGCTCATCGAGCGCGAGGTGGTTACGCGGCGCGGCTGGATTTCGAGCGATGAATTTCTCGATCTCTTGGTGGCGGCTCAGGCGGCTCCGGGCGTGCTGGCAATCAACATTTCGGTGTTGGTGGGCAATAAAATCCATGGCTACAGCGGCGCCATTGTGAGTGCGCTGGGTAGCACGCTGCCGTCGTTCGTCATCATCTTGATTTTTGCTATGTTCCTGAACAAATATCAGGATTCGCCGCTGCTCGAAAAGATGTTTCGTGCGGTGCGTCCTGCCGTGGTGGCGCTCATTGCCGCGCCTGTTTTCAATCTGGCAAAAACGGCTAAAATCACTTGGCGCACTGCGTGGATTCCTGTGGTGGCGGCATTGCTCATTTGGATTTGCGGCGTGTCGCCCATCTGGATTATTGCGGCGGCGGGCGGCATTGGGTTGCTTGTTTATTTGATACAAAAACGCGTTGGTAAAAACGAAAAATGATGGTCTATCTGCAACTTTTCTGGGCATTTTTCAAAATCGGATTGTTCGGTTTTGGTGGCGGTGCGGCCATGATTCCGCTCATTCAGTTCGAGTTGGTTGAGCATTACGAGTGGGTTACTTCCGCCGAATTTACCAACATGGTCGCCATTTCGCAAATGACGCCAGGTCCAATCGGCATCAACTGCGCCACATACGCGGGCTATTTGGCATCGGGTAATGTGCTTGGCTCGGCGCTCGCCACTTTTGCGCTGGTGCTGCCGTCGTTCATCATCATGATGATAGTGGCGCGCATGATTCAAAAAATGAAGGATAATCCCTACATGGAAGCGGCCATGCGCGGTTTGCGTCCTGCCATTGTGGGACTGATTGCCGCTGCAGCGCTGCTTTTGGTAAACGAAGAGACTTTTGGCGAAAACTGTGCCGATTGGGTCAGTTGGCTGCTTTTTGCTGTGGCATTCGTCGCTACAAAATGGCTCAAAATTCACCCAATTCTGCTCATTCTGATAATGGCTGGCGTTGGCGCAATTATTTATTAAAATTAAT
>CAZGVF010000028.1:3214-5340 GCA_964528925.1 uncultured Paludibacteraceae bacterium
GCTGGTGTGGGCGAGCTCACGCTGGTCGATGGCGACGTGGTGAGCGAGAGCAATCGCAACCGCCAACTCATTGCGCTCTGTTCCACGCAGGGACGACCCAAAACTGAAGTTTTGGCCGAGCGTTTGCGCGATATCAATCCCGACATTGTGTTGCATCTGCACAACGAATTTCTGCGTGACGAGCGCACTGCCGAACTTCTTCGCGCTGCGCACTACGATTTTCTGGTCGATGCTATCGATACGCTCAGTCCAAAGGTTTTTCTGCTCTACGAAGCCTACCAGTTGGGCATTCCAACGGCATCGAGCATGGGCTCTGGCGGCAAACTCGACCCGCAGCAGGTGCGCACTTGCGACATCTCGAAATCGAACTATTGCAAACTGGCTCACATGGTCCGCAAATATCTGCACCGATTGGGCGTTCGCAGCGGCATCACGGTAGTTTATTCGCCCGAAGTTGTGCCTGATGATCGCATCGAAGTGGTAGAAAATGAGCAAAATAAACGCTCGACTGTCGGCACGGTGTCGTATATGCCCGCAATTTTTGGCTGTCAACTTGCTGCCCACGTTATTCGGAAATTAACAATAAATGATTAAAATATCTAATTAACCATGACTTTTGACTATGACTATGACCGTCGGTAGCCGAAATCAACTGCGATGACAAACGCGGACGTGGCATGCTGCGTTCCTACAGTCTGGTTTAACAACGAATAAAATCACTGACCAATCGTCATGCGTTAAACTCATCAACTTATCAACTCGTCAACTTATCAACCTATGATATTCGCAACAAACATCACCAAATCATTCGGCAATTTGCAGGTGCTGAAGGGCGTTGATTTGCATATTGCACCGCACGAAATCGTGTCGATTATGGGGCCGAGTGGCGCAGGAAAAACCACGTTGCTGCAACTGCTTGGCACACTCGATCGTCCCGATGGCGGGCAGATAAGCGTGGCTGGAACCGATGTGTTGTCGCTGCGGGGCGATGCGCTGTCCGATTTTCGCAATCGCCATATCGGATTTGTGTTCCAATTTCACCAACTTTTGCCCGAATTTACCGCCGTTGAAAATGTGATGATGCCCGCGCTGATTGCTGGGAAACATTTCGACGAGGCGCAACGCGATGCAATACAACTGCTTGATTATCTGAAACTTGCAGATCGTGCAAAACATAAACCTGCGCAACTTTCTGGCGGCGAAAAGCAGCGTGTGGCGGTGGCGCGCGCCTTGGTGAATAAGCCTGAGGTGATTTTTGCTGATGAGCCTAGCGGCAGCCTCGATAGCGCCAACCGCACCGAACTGCATCGTCTATTTTTCGACCTGCGCGACACCTTCGGGCAGACCATTCTCATAGTTACGCACGACGACCAACTGGCCGCCATGAGCGACCGCGTGGTGCACATGCGCGACGGCAAAATTGTTGAGCCATGAAGACGGCGGTGATTGGCGGTGCAAATGTCGATGTCTCGGCGCGTCCCGAGGCAGATTTTCGGCTGCGCGACTCGAACCCTGGGCTCGTGAGCGTGGCGTTTGGTGGTGTGGCGCGCAACATCGCTCATGACCTTTGCCTGATGGGCGCTGCGACGAGTTTTGTTACCGTTTTTGGCGACGATTTTTTCGGACAAAATCTGATGGCGGATTGTCGCAAAATAGGCATGGATCTGTCGCTCAGCGAGCAGATTGCGAACTGCCGCAGCAATTTTTATGTCTGCCTGAACGATGACTCGGGCGATATGCTCTCGGCTGTGGCCGATACAACTTCGATGGCGCACATCACGCCAGAATTTTTGGCAAAACGAATCGACCAAATCAACGCGCACGATTTGGTGGTGATCGATACAAATCTTGATGAAGCGGCGTTGATTTATCTACTTGATAATGTGCGAATTCCGTTGTTTGTTGATGCTGTTTCTACGGCAAAAGCGTTGCGACTGAAACGTGCTATGGAGCAGAGTCGTGGCAAGCATATTTCGTTGCTGAAACTTAATCGTCTTGAGGCTGAGGCGATGACCGAAACGACCGAATTTTCGGCATTGGCGGAGCGTTTGCATGCGTTGGGTGCGGAGAAAATCTGCATCACGCTGGGCGGCGATGGCGTTCTCTGTAGCGATGGCAAAAAACAG
>CAZGVF010000028.1:5440-14989 GCA_964528925.1 uncultured Paludibacteraceae bacterium
GCCACGGGCGGCATTGGCGGTGTGCATCGCGGAGCAGAAAAGACGATGGACATCTCTGCCGACCTCGAAGAGTTGGCCGAAACACCCGTGATGGTGGTTTGCGCTGGCGCAAAATCGATTCTCGACCTTGGACTCACGCTCGAATATCTCGAGACCAAAGGCGTGCCTGTGATTGGCTATGGCACCGACGAACTGCCTGCGTTCTACACGCGTCGCAGCGGCTTCAAAGTGGACTACCGCATCGATACACCCGAGGATTTGGCGGCGGCTTTTCGTGCCAAATTGGAGATGGGTTTGCGCGGCGGCATGTTGGTCACGAATCCCATTCCCGAGGAGTATTCGATGGATGCCGACTACATCAACCATGCCATCGACGAGGCTGTGGCGGAGGCCGAACGCTTGGGCATTCACGGCAAAGCCACTACGCCATTCTTGCTCGCAAAAATCAAGGATCTGACGGGCGGCGACAGTCTTGCAGCCAATATTCAACTGGTGCTTAACAATGCTCGTCTTGCCGCTAAAACGGCTGCGTGCTTGTAAAAATTAGCGCAAAAAAACTGAGAAAACGGGATCCTGAGTGGTTCCGTTTTTTTTGTGTTGTATTCGCAGTCTGCTCACACTTTATGACTTTGCGACTTTTTACTTTTCACTTTTTTCTACGGATTTCTCTGAATCAGGAAAAATTGCTATCTTTGCAGGTTAAATACAACCAAGAAAATGTACAAAATTGTCGATAAATCCTATTTTTCGCCCAATGTTGTGCGCATCGAAGTGGAGGCTCCACTCATCGCTAAATCGCGTAAGGCAGGGCATTTCGTGATTGTTCGCGTCGACGAAAATGGTGAACGTATGCCGCTCACCATTGCTGGCGCTGACACAGAACGCGGCACTATTACGCTGGTGGTTCAGCAGATTGGCGTGTCGTCCATGAAACTTTGCGCCATGAACGTTGGTGACGAACTTGCCGATGTGGTTGGACCGCTCGGTCGCGCCACACGCATCGAAAAATATGGCACTGTGGTTTGCGCCTGCGGTGGCGTTGGCACTGCGCCCATGCTGCCCATAGCCGAAGCGCTGCGCAAGGCTGGCAACCGCGTGATTGTGGTTTTGGCCGCACGAACCAAAGATCTTGTGATTCTCGAAGACGAAATGTGCCGCGTGAGCGACGAAGTTGTAGTGATGACCGACGATGGCTCGTACGGACATAAAGGCTTGGTAACCAACGGCATAGAGATGATTATCAATCGCGAAAAAGTAGATTTTTGCGTGACCATCGGTCCTGCCATCATGATGAAATTTGTGTCGCTGCTCACAAAAAAATACGAAGTGCCGACTATCGCCTCGCTCAACACCATCATGGTCGATGGCACGGGCATGTGCGGCGCTTGTCGCGTGTCGGTGGGCGGACAGACCAAGTTCGTCTGCGTCGATGGACCAGAATTTGATGCGCACCAAGTCGATTTCGACGAGATGATGATGCGCCTCGCCGCCTATCGTCCACAAGAACAGGAAGCAAAAGAGCGATACCTTGCATCAATTAAAAATTGATAATTGATAATTTTTTTGGTAGCCAAGACTTGCTGCAGAAACCAAATCTTGCGACTTGTTACTTGCTACTAATTTGAAATTTGTAATCTGCAATTTGAAATTTCCGTCATGGAAGATAATCGAAATACCGCTTGGCGCGAAGAATTGCGCAAAAGCATGAACCCGAAGGATCGCGCTGCCATCGAACGGGTAAAAATGAACGAACTGGCTGGCGACTATCGCTGCCACAACAGCGAAGAAGTGAACCAAGGTCTCACGCGCGAGCAGGCGTTGCTCGAGTCGCGTCGCTGCCTCGACTGTGTCAATCCGCAGTGTGTAACGGGCTGTCCCGTGGGCATCGACATTCCTGGATTCATCAAAAACATCGAACGCGGCGAATTTCTCGAGGCCGCCAAAGTGCTGAAACGGACTTCGGCGCTGCCAGCTGTGTGCGGGCGCGTTTGCCCGCAAGAGAAACAGTGCGAATCGAAATGTCTGCAACTGAAAATGAAACGTCCAGCCGTGGCTATCGGCTATTTGGAGCGTTTCGCTGCCGACTACGAGCGCGAAAGCGGACAATCGGTCGTGCCAGAAGTGGCTGCTCCGAACGGAATAAAAATTGCCGTTGTTGGCTCGGGTCCTGCGGGACTTTCGTGCGCTGGCGATCTGGCAAAATTGGGCTACGATGTTACCGTTTTCGAGGCGTTGCACCAAATTGGCGGCGTATTAAAATATGGTATTCCAGAATTCCGTTTGCCGAACAAAATTGTTGACGTCGAGATTGAAAATCTTGCAAAAATCGGTGTAAAATTCCGCAAAGATTGCATCGTGGGCAAAACCATCAGTTTCGACGATCTGAAAGCCGACGGCTATCGTGCCATGTTTGTGGCGAGCGGCGCTGGACTGCCCAATTTCATGGGAATAAAAGGCGAAAATCTTATCGGCATCATGTCGAGCAACGAATATCTCACCCGCGTGAACTTGATGGGCGCTGCCAAGGACGAATGCGACACGCCAGTGCTGAAAGGCAAGCGTGTGGCGGTGATTGGCGGCGGAAATACTGCCATGGATTCGGTGCGCACGGCTCGTCGTTTGGGTGCAGAGCGCGCCATGATTGTCTATCGCCGCAGTGAGGAGGAGATGCCGGCGCGCCTCGAGGAGGTGAAACACGCCAAAGAAGAGGGCATCGAGTTCCTGACGCTGCACAATCCTATCGAATATCGTGGCGATGAGAAAGGTCGCGTTACGGGCATGCTGCTGCAAAAGATGGCGTTGGGCGAACCTGATGCATCGGGTCGTCGCTCGCCTGTGCCCATCGAGGGCGCAACTGAGTGGGTCGATGTCGACGAGGTGATTGTGAGTGTGGGTGTAAGTCCAAATCCGCTCATTCCGCATGCCATCGAAGGCTTGGAACTCGGTCGCAAAGGCACCATTGTGGTGAACGAAGCGTCGCAGAGTGCCATTCCGACCATTTTTGCTGGTGGCGATATTGTGCGTGGCGGTGCAACCGTTATCCTTGCCATGGGCGACGGACGACACGCTGCTGCAGCCATTCATCAAAAAATACAGAACGGCGAAATTTGATTGATAGGTGGGAGTTGAAAGGTGAGAGGTTAGAGGTTAGAGGATTTCATTAACTGCAGAAGGTTGTGAAACTGCGGTTCGACAGGCTCACCGCTCAATTTGATTGTTATCGCTGAAAATTTTCTCAATTGCAGAAACCAAATCTTGCGACTTGTTACTTGCGACTTGCTACTAATTTGAAATCTGAAATCTTCCGAAGGTATGAACATCTGCGTCTATTGTGCTTCGAGTGCGTCGGTGGCTGAAAAGTTTGTGACCGATGCGCAAGTGTTGGGTCGCTATTTGGCGGAACATGGTCACACGCTTGTGTATGGCGGTGCTACGGGCGGTTTGATGAGTGCCGTTTCGGAGGCCGTGAGTGCTGCTGGCGGCGAAATCATCGGTGTCGTTCCCGAACTCATTGTGGAGAAAGGTCGCAAAAGCACGCTGCCAATGCAACTTTTTGTGGTTGGCGACATGAACGAGCGCAAAGAGATGATGAAAGAGTACGCTGACGCTTTTGTGGTGTTGGCGGGCGGCATTGGCACTTACGATGAGCTGTTCGACACGCTTGCTTCGGGCATGGTGGGCTATCACGAAAAACCGCTGGCGCTGGTGAATACCGACAATTTCTACGAAGGCATTTTGCAACAAATTCGCCGCATGACTGTGGAAAGTCTCGGCTACATCAGCCGCACCGCTGGATTCAAGGTCTGCAAAAATATAGACGAATGCACCGCTTGGATCGAGGGTTTAATTGACAATTGACAATTGATAATTGATAATTTTCGCAATTGCAGAAACCAAGTCTTGCGACTCATATCTTGCTACTTGCGACTAATTTTGAACAATAACTTAACTAAATAAATCTTTAAAATTATGAATCTTTTTTGGAAACGAATTTTAGGGCAAATGAAGAGCACTGCCAAAATGGAGGCAGAATTTGCCGTGCTAACCGCTGATTTTAAGCGCTATTGCGACATCGAGGCATCGAAAGAACTCGCCGAATACCGCGAGTTGTTCGAGAAGGTGCGCTCCGCCGAATTTCAGGAGAAAAAGAAGACGCTTGTGAACCGCAAGTACCGCGACACGCAGGAGTATCGCGATTTGCAGAAATTCAATCGTCTGAACAACAACAGCAAAATTGCTCGCTATTACAAAATTCTTGACGATCCGCAACTGGCTGAGTATCTGGAGTTTCGCAAGTCGGCCGACTATGTTTTGCTTGGCAAGATAAGCGCACTGCTCAAAAATCCGGAGTTGCGCCGTTGGAAGAAATTTGAGCATACCGCTGAATTCAAGAGTTATATGCGTTTTCATAATTCGTATGTCATAAAAGAGTTTGAGGCTCTGCGCGAGAAGGTCTCGACGCCAGAATTTAAGGAGGCGAACGCTTTTTGGAGCAATCCGCATCGCTGGGAAAAGACCGAAGAAGCCGCCATTGAGCGTCGTTACAACGATTTGGCGCGCAACGAGGATATCAAATTCTACGAGTCGATCGACAGCACAAAATTTGCTCGTCTGCGCCAGTATCATCAGACTTTCTTCGATAGTTTCGATTGGAACTCGCTCAATGCTTCGCGCTGGGAGAGCGGTTTCAATTATCCGGGCGATAAATTCGTTGGAAATCACTCGTTTACGAACGAAAAACAGGCCAACAACAATGGCGATAACACCAGCGTTGTGGCGGGCGAACTGAGCATTGTCACGCGTCGCGAACGCAAATTGGCGCTGGCGTGGGACAAGACGCGCGGTTTCGTTAATCATCAGTTCGAATTCACTTCCGATGTGCTGCACGGAACCAAAGGCGTTTGGCAAAAGGGCGGCTATTTCCGCGCAAAAATCCGTTTCGAGGGCAAAGACCTCACGCAAGCTTTCTGGCTCACGGGCGAACGCATTTTGCCGCACATCAACATTGCCGTTTGCGATGGCAAATCGATTGAAGTCGGCACGCACTGGGCAACCAAATTCGAGCAAAAATACACCTCGACCAAAGTTACTGGTTTGAAACTGAGCGATTATTACATCTATTCGCTCGAATGGACCGAAAAAGAGCTGATTTGGCGCATCAACAACATTGAAGTGTTGCGCACCACTGAAGGCGTGCCAACCGAACCTTTGTTCCCAATGTTGAGCGCGTTCATTTCGCAAAACCAAAAAGGTGGCGAGGGTCGCATGCAGGTCGATTGGATCGAGGCTTGGATTGCAAATAAATAATCGGTGTCGACGACGATGAAAGAGATTTCGGTTGACGGCCGTTTTACGATTGGTGGCGGCAGACGGTTTGTGTTGCTGGCTGGTCCGTGCGTCATCGAGGGCGAAAAAATGGTGATGCAGACTGCCGAGACGCTCAAACGCGTGTGTGGTGACTTGGGCATCGATCTCATCTTCAAAGCCTCGTTCGACAAAGCCAACCGCACCTCGTGCAATTCGCCGCGCGGCGTGGGCATGGACGAAGGTTTGCGCATTTTGCAAAAGGTGCGCACCGAACTCGACTTGCCGCTCGTTACTGATGTTCACGAGTGCTGGCAATGTGCGCCTGTGGCTCAGGTGGTAGATGTGCTGCAAATTCCAGCGTTCCTTTCGCGCCAGACCGATCTGCTGTTGGCAGCGGCTCGCACGGGTAAGATTGTGAATGTGAAGAAAGGGCAGTTCATGGCGCCGTGGGACATGAAGCAGGTGGTTGCCAAGGTCGTATCGACGGGAAACGAAAATGTGATGCTCTGCGAACGCGGTTCGTCGTTTGGCTACAACAATCTGGTGGTCGACATGACGGGCTTGGTCGAGATGCGCACCTACGGACATCCTGTGGTGTTCGACGCTACGCATTCGGTGCAGAAACCGGGCGGCAATGGCTCGTCGACGGGCGGCAACCGCGACATGGCACCATACCTGATGAATGCTGCTTTGGCAGTTGGCGTCGATGCCATTTTTGCCGAAGTGCATCCCAATCCCGACGAAGCATGGAGCGATGCTGCTAATCAACTGAAACTGAGTGATATACGTCCAATTCTTCAGCACGCTATCGAAATTGATGAAATCACAAAGAAAAGTTAGATAATTTCAGATTTCAGATTTCAAATTTCAGATTGACGGTATCCACCGCCAACTGCAGAAATTTGTGGCGTGCGAAACTTTATGAACTTTATAACTTTATAAACTTGATGAACTTCTCATCAACTTTTCAACTCGTCAACTTTTCAACACGGAAAACATGGATCTCGATATAGTAGCACGCAGCAAAGAGGTGTTCCAGATAGAGATGGAGCAGATAAGCAAGGTGGGGCAGCGCATTGGCGACGAAATGCGTCAAGTGGTGGAACTCATCTACGCTCACAAGGGCAAAGTGGTGCTTACCGGCATCGGCAAGACGGGCATTATTGGTAAGAAAATTGCTGCGTCGTTGGCATCGACAGGCACGCCAGCCGTCTTCATCAACGCTGCCGAGGCGCTTCACGGCGATCTTGGCATGGTGGTGCGCGGCGATGTGGTCATTGCCATCTCGAACAGCGGCGAATCGGACGAGATACTGAATGTGGTGCGCAATCTGAAAAAAATGGGTTGTCCCATTGTGGCGATGACTGGCGACAAACGCTCCACGCTCGCGCAACAGAGCGACTATGTGATTGATGTGCATGTGGAGCGCGAGGCCTGCAAAATCGGGCTTGCTCCAACTACCTCGACCACGGCGGCGCTCGTAATGGGCGATGCGCTCACGGTCTGCCTGATGGAAAAACGCGATTTCAAACCTGAAAATTTCGCACTCTATCACCCTGGCGGCGCGCTCGGAAGGCGCATGCTCACGCAAGTGAAGGACTGCATGACCACCGTGGTGCCGATGGTTTCGGAAGATACACTTTTCAAAGATGTGATAGCCGAAGTGAGCCTGAAAAAACTCGGCATCACCATGGTGAAAAATGCGGCAGGCCGCGTGGTTGGCATCATCACCGATGGCGACATAAGGCGCGCAGCACAGCGTTTCGACGACCTGAAAACCCTGCGCGCAGCCGATTTCATGAGCGTTGGTTTCAAACGCATTGCCGCCGATATGATGGTGAACGATGCGCTGGAACTGATGGATCGTTACAAAATTACCACTCTCGCGGTGGTCGAAAAAGACGAGCCCGACGCGCCTATTATCGGCATTCTGCACATACACCATATTTATGGTTTCACACAAGGCTAAACTGCGCTGCAATTTTGCGGCGGGCTTGGTTTTGTTCAGTTTAGGTTTATGGAATTACTTTCAGAACACAATAAAACAGCCATCATTTTTCGCGACGAACGCTATTCGTACGCACAACTTTTGCAACGCTCAGTCCGCTATGGCAGGGCGTTTGCTGCTGATGGCACTCCACAAAAAATACTGATTTTTGCCGAAAATTCTCCAGCATGGATTTTCGCTTTCTACGGCAGTGTGCGCTGTGGCGCCATCACTGTCCCAGTCGATTGCGCATCGACCGTTGGCGAATTGGCGTACATTTTGAACGATTGTCGCCCCGAAATCATCTTTACTTCGTCTGCAAAACGCGCTATTGTGGAACAGGCTTTTGCGAAAAATGATTTTTCGTGCCGCATTCTCACAGAATCAGATATTGATTTGCAAGATGTTGACAATGAGACGATTACGCCAGTCGTTTTCGACAACGACGAGCGCACCATGCTCATCATCTACACTTCGGGAACCACGGGTTCGCCAAAAGGTGTGATGCTGTCGTACAAAAATGCCATGTTCAATGTGCATTCGGTGTCGCGCGATGTGCCGATTTTCACGCCCGAGCGCAACACCATGATTTTGCTGCCGTTGCATCATGCTTTCCCGTTGATGGGATCGCTGGTGGCGCCGCTCTACATGGGACAAACCGTTGCCATGGCCGATGGACTGAATGCCGATAGCATTCTGAAAACGCTAGTCGACGGACGAATCAACATCATCATCGGTGTGCCGCGGCTCTACGAACTGCTGTCGAAGGGCATTATGGCGCAGATAAACGCCTCACGAATTACGCGTGGCATCTTCAAATTGATGCAGAAAATCGGTTCACCACGACTTTCGCGACGCATTTTTGCCAAAGTCCACAAGAAATTTGGTGGTCACATCGATTTTCTGGTGAGTGGTGGCGCTGCCCTGCCAACCGATATCGGAAGGATTTTCAAAACGCTTGGTTTCACGGTGCTCGAAGGTTACGGTATGACTGAAACCGCGCCGATGATCAGTTTCACGCGTCCGTGGAATGTGCAGGTGGGCTACGCTGGCGAGCCGCTGCCGAACATCGAAGTGAAAATCGACGAAAATGGCGAGGTCTGCGTGCGCGGCGACAATGTGATGCAGGGCTACTACAATCGTCCCGACGAAACTGCCGACATCATTCGCGACGGTTGGTTGCACACGGGCGATATGGGCGAATTGTCGCCAACCAAAGGCCTGAAACTCACTGGGCGAATTAAAGAGATAATCGTAACGCCGAACGGAAAAAATATCAATCCTGCCGAGGTGGAGGAGGCCATCGAACGCCTTTCGCCATGCGTCAAAGAGGTGGGCGTTTTCTTGAAAGATTCGGTGCTGCAATGCGTCATTGTGCCGCAACTTTCGGCTGTGCGCGACCATTCAAACGAAAATATGCACGATGTGCTGCGAGACGAGATTGCGCGCTACAATCAGAGTGTGGCGCCGTACAAACGCATTAAAAAGTTCCATATCGTGTCGGGCGAACTGCCCAAAACGCGCCTGATGAAACTGCAGCGTTTCAAACTGGCGGAGCTCGTCGACGATCACAAAAAAACTGCCACCGACGACACCACGCCACGTAGCGAAATCTACTTGGCGCTGAAGGCTTATATCGACAAAGAAACCGACTCGAACGCGGGCGAAAACGACGATTTCGAGATCGATCTCGCCATGGATTCGCTGGGCAAAGTGGCGCTGCTCACCTTTGTGGAATCGCGCTTTGGCGTGAATCTGAACGAGGCGCAACTCGACCAACTAAGCACGCTCGCCAAGTTGAGCGATTACATCGAGAAAAATGGTCACCAGACCGATGGCGAGGCCAAAAAAGTTACTTGGAAAGAGATTCTCACGAATCGTGTGCAGAACTTTGTGGTGCCGCGCGCTGGCGTGATTCAAGCGTTTTGCAGCCGTACCGTGTCGATGCTCATTGGGCTCACGTATCGCGGGCGCAATCAGCGAAAAATAAAATTGCCGCAGCAGCCGTGCATCATTGTGGCGAACCATCGCAGCATGCTCGACGGCTATTTCATCACATCGAAAATGCGCGGCAAAACGGTGCGAAATACCTTCTTTTTTGCTAAAGATAAGCATCTTCGCGGTAAATTGGCGCACTTTTTGGCATCGAAAAACAATGTCATTCTTATGGACATCAACAAAAATGTGCGTGAGTCGCTGCAGCAGATGGCGGCGGTGCTTGGCAAGGGCAAAAACATCATCATTTTCCCCGAAGG
>CAZGVF010000029.1:0-1344 GCA_964528925.1 uncultured Paludibacteraceae bacterium
AGTGAATTGACAATTGATAATTGACAATTAGGAGGTTAGCACAACCAACTGCAGAAAAAGTTGAAGTATGCGAACTTTATGAACTTTATAACTTTACAAACTTGATAAACTTCTCGTCAATTTTTCAACACTTCAACTCGTCAACCAACATTTGGCACAAGATTTGCTTACCTTCTACGGAGCAAATCAAAAAGTGCCATGAAAAAATGCTTACTACTTGCAGCGTTAATCGTCTGCATACCAAAGATTTACGCTAACGCCATCGACCAAGTCGCAGCTCATTTTGCCGAAGGCGATGCCGAGCGCATTGCGCAATATCTGAATAGTAACGTGGAATTGTCGATAAAAAACGCCAACAACGTCTTCACAAGCCAGCAAACCGAAACCATTCTCAGCGACTTTTTCAAGAAAAATCCTGTGAAAAGTTTCACCATCAACGACCGCGGCAATCGCAACGGGCAACAGTTTGCCATTGGGCTACTGAAGACGCAAAACGGCACTTACCGCATCTATTTCATGACCAAAAACGACCTAATACAACAACTCAGAATAGACCAAACAAATGATTGACAACCTCGACGAACAAATCAAACTCTGGTTTGCCGAAGACATAGGCGACGGCGACCACACCACCCTTTCGTGCATTCCTGCCGACGCGCGCGGCAAACAGCAACTCATCATCAAAGAAGATGGCGTGCTGGCGGGCGTTGAAGTAGCAAAACGCATATTCCACGCTTTCGATCCCGACCTGAAAATGACGCAACTGCTGCACGACGGCGACCGTGTGAAGCGTGGCGACATCGCTTTCGTAGTCGAAGGGCGCGTGCAATCGCTGCTACAAACCGAACGCTTGATGCTGAACATAATGCAACGCATGAGCGGCGTAGCCACACGCACAGCCGAATATGTGAAGCGTCTCGAAGGCACACACACTCGCGTACTCGACACACGCAAAACCACGCCAGGTCTGCGCATGCTCGAAAAAGAGGCGGTAAAAATCGGCGGCGGCTGCAACCATCGCATCGGTCTGTTCGACATGATTTTGCTGAAAGACAACCATGTTGATTTCGCTGGCGGAATAGCCAATGCCATCAATCGCGCTCGCAACTATTGCCGCGAAAAAGGCAAAAATCTGAAGATTGAAATCGAAGTGCGCAACTTCGATGAACTGCAACAAGCACTCGACTGCGGTGGTGTCGATCGCATAATGCTCGACAACTTTACACCAGCCGACACGCGCCGTGCGGTAGAGATAATCGCTGGACGCTGCGAGACCGAATCGTCGGGCGGCATCACGCTCGACACCCTGCGCGACTATGCCGACTGCGGCGTCGACTTCATCTC
>CAZGVF010000029.1:1444-7905 GCA_964528925.1 uncultured Paludibacteraceae bacterium
TTTTGTTAACTTTGCAAGATTGAAAAAACGAAAATGAATAACGCACTCCTCTCATCACCTCGCATAACACTGCGCGCACTCGAGCCAAGCGACATAGATGTGCTGTGCCGCTGGGAAAACGACACCACGCTGTGGCAAATTGGCAGCACGGTGGAACCCTACGCGCACTACACCCTCGAACGCTACATTGCCTACGCTGGGCAGGACATTTACGAACGTCACCAACTGCGCCTAATGATTGAACAGAACGCTGATCACACGCCCATTGGCAGCATCGACCTGTACGACTTCGACCCGCGACACATGCGCGCTGGCGTGGGCATTCTGATTGATGGCAAATACCGCCAACAAGGTTTTGCAGCAGAAGCTTTGCAACTGATGATCGACTATGCGTTCCGTTTTCTTCACCTGCACCAACTCTACGCCCAAATACCCACCGACAATGCCACTAGCCTGCAACTCTTTACACAAGCAGGCTTCAGCCAAAGCGGCACACTACGCAGTTGGCAGCGCACCGACAACGGTTACTCCGATGTAGCACTGTTTCAGTTAGTCGCAAGTAACAAGTAGCAAGCTGCGACTAAAAATTCATCCTAATCGACAAATTCATACCAAATTCTGCGATTATAATCGACAGAATCAATACGAAAAATGCGATTACACATCGCTGAACAATCGCAATCATTGTTCATTAAACACACCGAGAAGTCGCTCTTTCGAACGACTTCTCGGCTTTTTATACTTATGATAAGCAAAAATTACTAGAAAATCTTGTAGCGTTGGTCAACTACATCGGCGGCTTCGCGCAGCGCCTCGAATGCGAGATAAGGAACTGCATTGCGCAGACGCTCGTTCATTATCACCGATTCAGCTTTTTCGTCGTATTCGGCAGCCGATTCAGTCTTGTCCAAAACGGTGTAGACAAACACGCCCATGTTGCCTTGCTGCGGTTGCGAGAGTTCGCCCACGGCAGCCATCGGAGCCAAAGCATAGAGTTTCGGTTCGTTGCCCACAGCGGTGTATTGCGAATTGAACGAAATGCCACGCACGGTATCAATCTCGATGCCAGCAGCTGCAAGTTCGTCGAGGTTCTTGCCTGCCATCTCTTTCTCGAGCATTTCAGCTTTCTTGTCGTTGCGAACTTCAGCAAGCAGACGCGATTTCACGCTTTCGAAATCGGCATAACCTTTCTCGTTCAGGCGCTCAACGGCAACCACAACGTGCTGATCGTCGCACTCGTAGACATCTGAAACATCGCCCTCGTTAGCGCCAAATGCCCAGCGAATGGCCTCGCGCGAATTTTTGATGTTATTCAGTTTGTGCGTGTTGTTGCTCAAACGATTAGCCTCGTGAACTTCGATATTCTGCTCTTCGGCTTTTGCAACAAATTCTTCGATGTTGGCGCACGAACCAGCAAAGCGTTTGGCTTCGTTGAAAATCTGCGCTTGTGTCTGCTGACTTGGCACAACCTTGCGCTCGAGCACAGCCAATTTCACTTTGGCAACATTTGCGCCGCGTTCAACAACCTGAACCAAGCGAATTGTGCCCATATTTTTCTGTTGGAACACGCCATTGGCAGCCAAGGTGAAGGCTTTTTCAGCCAAATCGCGGTCAACATCTTTTTCGCGAACCCAGAACTCGCCAGTGCGATATTGGCGCGAAAGATTTTCAAAACCGCCATTTTTAATGACTTGTTCGATACTGTCGGCCACGATTTGCGTGCGAGCATTGCTATTTTCGGCGATGTCGACAATGCGAATCTTCACCGAGTCGGGACGATTAATGCCAGTCTCGACAATGCGTGCCATTTTATAAGTGTCGTTGCTGAAGATTGGACCAGTAACATCGCCTTTTTTGCCACTGAAAGCAAAGTCGCGCAGGTCTTCGTCGATATCTTCTTTTGCCAGATTGATGCCTTTGTAAGGCACATCGCTGTTCGAGTTGGTAACGCCAACAACGTCGTCAGAATGCGTAAACTCATCTTTCACGCCATTGATGAACGACTCAACTTCAGCGTAGTCGGCTTCGCTTGGTTTAACTGCGAAAGTTACATATTTCAAATCGCACGAAGCCTCTTGTGCAAACTGTTCTTTGCGTTGTTTGTAGAGTTTTTTGGCATCGCCGTCCGAAACTTTCACCAGCGAATCGGCCACTGCGAAATATGGTTTCAGCGCAACAGCCACATCAACCTGAGTTTTGGCAGCGTTGTGATCGTTTTCAAGCTCGAGTTTGTTGGCCACGATAGCGCGCGACAGCAGAGCCATGTATTTGTTCTGAAGACGATCGCTCTTCACTGTCGTCTCCCAGAATTGCCAATACTTGCGATAGGTGCGCAGTTGGTCGGCAGGCATCTGCTCAGCAATGGTTGGGTCGTCGAGCATGGCAATGAACTGCGAGAGTTGGCGCGGGTCGAACGAGCCAGTTTCTGGATTGTAGAAGGCGCGGCGTCCAGCGATGAGTGGCGAAATGTGATCGCCAAGAATCATATCGCGCATCTCCTCTTTGCACACTTCCATGCCAGCCTCTTCGGCTTCGGCATTCAGAATGCGCTCGCGAACCATGGTTTGCCAAACGCTTTCGCGAATTTGGTCGTTCAGGTCGTCGTCGAGACTTGCTGTGCCGTACTCAATTTTGTAAACTTCGCTCAGTTGGTCCACTGCCTCCATAAATTCGACATAGCCGACCGATTTTCCATCGATTTTGCCGAGGTTCGATTTGTGTTCGTTCACAATCGATGCGCTCGAACTCAGAAAATCGCCAACGATGAAGGCCAGCAAGGCCAAACCAACTACCACCAGCAAAAATACGCCGTGGCGTCTCATTCTCTCTAATGTTGCCATTGTTGTTTTATGTTTGTTATTTTGTTTTTTTTCAACTTGCAAAGATAGTAAAAAACCGTCAATTGCGAATGCTTTTTTCAAATTTGGTTAATTGCCTATTTTTCAGCGAATTAAAGTATCAATTTATGATCATCTTCACGGTATCGATGCGGTTTTGGTGCGCCTGAAGCACCTTGAAAGTCCACTTTTCGATGCGAATTGTGTCGTTCAACTTCGGGAATTTCTCGTAGTAATGCAAAATGAATCCAGCCACGGTTACATAGTCGTCCGACTCAGGCAAATCCAAGCCGAACTCCTCATTTAGGCGATCGATTTCGATACGACCCGAAAGTATGAATTCGTTGTCCGAAACCTTTTTGGCAGTATATTCGCGCGTGTCGTGTTCGTCTTCAATCTCGCCAAAAATCTCCTCCATAATGTCCTCGAGCGTAACAATGCCCGCAGTGCCGCCAAATTCGTCGACTACCACAGCAATGGAGCGTTTCCCATGCAGGAAAATGTCCATCAACTTGCCCGCTGCCATGGTTTCTGGCACTGTAGAGATGGGACGAATGCAGTCGTGCCAATTTTTCGGATTTTGGAACAGATCGGACGAGTGAAAATAGCCAATAATGTTGTCGATGCTGTCGCGATAGATGGGAATTTTCGAAAATCCAGTCTCGATGAGCGTATTTTTCAATTCTTCCAAAGTAGCGTCGTAGCCAAGCGCCACCACCTCGGTGCGCGGCACCATGCAGTCGCGCAGTTTCACCGACGAAAAATCGAGCGCATTTTGGAAAATGGTCACCTCGTTTTTCACCTCTTCCTGATTGTCGGCATGCTGATAGACATCGTTCAGCCAATAGTCGAGATCGACAATGCCAAGTTGCGTTTTAGCCTCTTTCGGACGGATTTTCACGCCCAAAATGCGCAGCAAACAAATCGACAAAAATGTGGAAAGTTTGGCTATCGGATAGAGCAAAATGTAGCACAGCCAAAGCAATGGCGCGAAAATCTGCAGCCAAAGGTTTGGATTGACGCGGAAGATTGTTTTCGGCAAAAATTCGCCCGTGAAAAGCACGATGATGGTGGCTGCGATGGTCTGCGCAAGGTTCACCAGCACGGCACTCGGAATCCACGCCTCGAACAGCGGCGAAAGCACTTCGGCCATGGCAATGCCGTAGATTACCAGCACCACATTGTTGCCCACAAGCAGCGTCGAGATGTACTGTTCGGGATCGTTGTAAAAGATGTTGAGAATGCGCGTAGTGAGCCGCTGATGCTTCTTTTCTATCTCGAAACGCAGTTTGTTCGACGACAGAAACGCTATCTCCATGCCCGAAAAAAAGGCCGAGAACAGCAGCGAAACCACTATGATGATGAGGTTGGTCATTTCTTATGTTGAAAAGTTGATGAGTTGATGAGTTGAAAAGTTTAACGGTTTAGTGTTGGGTTGTGAGGTAAAATTATTTTTCTATTTGAAGATTTGAAAATTCGGGCGGTGAGTCTGTCGAACCGCATCTCTCACCTCTGACCTTTCACCTTTAATTTTCCACTGGGAAAATTCCGCTCACGCGGCGAATGGTGTAGCGCGTCATGGTCTGGTTCGATTCGAAGCCCTCGCCCACTATCTGCTTGTCGATCTGATCGATGGTGATGAGCGAGTCAGAATAGATGCGTTCGGTGTTCTGATCCCAAAAAAGTTGCTGCGTGGCAAAATGGTTACCTTCGTAGTTCATTGCTCGCACGCTGTCGTCAAGCTGCCAAAGGCGTTTTTTGTCGTAGTAGATAGCGCGTTTGCAACTGATTTCGGCTGCCACATTAAACTGCGCATCGAACGACTCCAAATGCAGTCCATCGGGAAAATCCCAATGCGGCTCTTCAGTCATGTCGTACACCCGCCAAGTCTTGGCGGTGATGCGATAGCGCGTAATGCCCGAATCGGAAATGAGCGTGGTTACGCTGTCGGCACTCAGTCGCGGTGATTCGGCGCGGTTCAGCGGTTCGTGCGACACTTTCGGCTTGCCGCTACACGCTACAAGCAAAAACAGCGCAACAACCACTCCAAGAGCAGTTGCCGCACGCTGTTGTATGTTTTTAGAATCCAAAATGCGTCTTCTATCTGCAAATAGTGGTCTCGCCAATCCAACCGCCAACGGTGAATGGTTTGCCATCTTCCAATTCGGCAACGAAGAAAATCTGCTCTTTCGTTGGGAAATACTGCGAATAGGTGCGAATCAACTCGTTTGCTTTTTCGGCAAGCGACGGATCGACCTGTTTTGCCTTGATAAATTTATCGACTGCAGCCCAAAAAACAGATTTGTTCAGAATTGGTTCTTCGTAAATGCCCTTTGTGTTGGCATAGAGCAAGCCGATAAATAGATATGGTGTGCCATTATCGGGATTTGCAGCGATGGCTTTGCGCGCATATTCGCGAGCCTGCGAGTTGTTCTTTATGTTTTCGGAACTGACATGCGCAGCCTTCAGATAGTTGTTTGCAGCCGCAACCGAGTCGCCATCGTTAAGGTTCATCTGAGCGGCTTCGGCAAAATACTCCACTGCGCGACCGTAGTTGCCACTCTTGTACGACATTTCGGCGCAACCTTTAGCCGATTCGGCCGTTGGTTTGATGTCGTGCGCATATTTTGCAGCAGCAAAATAGACTTTCGATTCGTCGCAATCGACCTGCTCAAACAGTTTCACGGTCGAAGCCAGATAGTCGTAATCGGCTTTGTGCTTCTCGACTGCAGCACCATAGAGTTCGTCCATTTTATTGCAATCGGCAGCGCCAGAAGTTGCAAAAAGTTGATCGTTGGCAGCATCAACCTGAGCGTGCTGTGCAGCGTATTTCTGCGTTTTGTCGGCAGCATTGCGCTCGAGAATGTCGTTTGCAAAGCTGTAGTCGGCAATGAAAGCAGCTGCGCGTGAATTGTCCTCTTTGTAGAGATCGAACGAGGTGCGAACGAACAGTTGCAGAATGTCGGGACGCGTACTGTTGCCAAGTCCATGAACGCTCTCGCTGAGCCATTCGTAGGCTGTTTGCTTTTCGGTAGGACGATATTCGAGAAGATCTTTCGCCTTCATGCCCAACAGATAGGTGCGCGGCTGTTTTGCATAATCGCCAAAATAGAGAATCTGCTCGTCGTAAACCGCCATCAATTTATCGATGAGGGCTTCGCGCTTGGCAGAATCCTTCTCTTGCGAGATTTGCCAATCCACAATTTTCACACCATAAGTATAGATGGCGCGGTGTGCACCTTTGCAATTTGCATAAGCTTTCTCCCACGGACCGAGCGCGTCGGCGTAGTTTTTCTGTTTAGCCGATTCGCTGAAAAGGCTGATGTTGATTTGGCACTCCTCAGTCATTGCCGCAGGTTGCGGTTTGGCAGCGTCGGTTTTTGCTGCTACTTTGGTTTCGGCAGCCACCGCCTTCATTTGAGGAACAGGTTCGGCTCCTGCCATTTTTTTCTTTTGTGCGAAACCGCCCACTGCGGCCATCGCAGCCAATGCTAGGCAAACAATTCTTGTTTTCATATCAAAAAGAATTTCAGATTTCTAAATTCTAATTTTTCATTTGAAAATTTGAAGATTTGAAGATTATGCGCATCCCACATTCAGCGCAAAAATTATCAATTATCAATT
>CAZGVF010000029.1:8005-9565 GCA_964528925.1 uncultured Paludibacteraceae bacterium
TTAAAGAACCACATCTCGTTGAGTGTGAGGTTTATTCCTATTTTGAAATAATTTTCCTGCAGTGCAACATGCGACGGCAATCCAATGTTTCCATACTCAAAATTGATGTTCACCATAGTTTTGGTGGTTCGCAGCGGAAAGCCAATGCCGCAAGTGATGGCGATGTCGCGCGTGTTGGAGTATTTTCCGAGCGAAGAATCGTAGTATTTGTAGTACGAATTGGCGTAACTTGCTCCCAAGCGCCAACGCATGCGATCGACATATCGTGTGCCATTTGGTCGGTAGATGTATTCTACGCCGAGCGAAAATTTCTGGCGATTGCAGAGCGAATCGGTTTTACCGTAGTAGCGCGCTTTGGCAAATTCTTGCAGCGTGTAGTCGAATGCCAGCGTCAGTTTGCCATCGTAGGTGTACGAAACGCCTGCGCCATAGAGCGATGGCAGATCGAACAGCGTGCTGCTATTCACCGAAACCGTGTCGGCACCGATGGTCTCCTCGGTGTAATCGCCATAGAGTTTCGATTTGTGATCGTACACAAAACCTAAGCAAAAACTGTGCCGATTGATGGTCTCTTGGTACTGAAATCCGTAACGCAGATTCACATTGCGAACTTGCGTGCGCGAGGTCTGAATGGTGGTGTAGGTCGGCACATCGCTAGCGGTGATGGTAAGTGCGCGCGAGTTTTCGATGGAGCCAAACATATAATAGACATTCACGCCAAGCGAAAAACGCTTCCAAATGGTGGCAGCCAATCCCAAATAAACCTGATTGATGCCGCCGCTACCAACGAATTTTTGCGTCTGCGAAACCGAAAGCGAAGTGGAATCGGTAAAACCGTAGTTGTAGCCCACAAACGAATAAGGCAAAACGCCCACGCTCAAGCCCATCCAGCGGGTTATTGGCAACTGAAAAGCCAGATATTCCAGATTTCCCGTGAAGGTGTTGGCTTTTTGTCCGTCGGCATTGTACGAAGTAACCAAGCCCGATGCGCCAAACTCAAAAAGAAAGCTGGTGCTATCGATGCTGCTGCTCGAGGCTGGGTTGGCGGGGTTCATGCTAGTACGATTACGCAGCGCATAAGCCGCACCGCCCATCGATTGGTTGCGCGAAAAACCCATATCTTGCAAGCGACCATAGCCGTAGCGTGTGTAGGGCGAATTGACATTATTTTGTGCCAAAACTGCGCTGCCGCCGAGCAAAAGCACGAGCGCGACAACGAGATTAGTCCTTATTTTCAGCGAGAATTTCATTCAAACCTACAAGTGCCAAATTAGGCTCTGCAAAAGTACAGTTTTTTATTTTATTACGCAATAGTGTTGCAATGCCGCCGCCAAGCACAAGTTTTACGTCGGGATAGCGGTGTTGCAGGTAGCGCATATAGCCTTCGATTTCAAAAACTATGCCATTGAATGCGCCTGCACGCATGGCTTCGACGGTTTCGGCAGCCATGAAATGCGCGGGATCGGTTGGCTCAACTTGCGGCAATTTTCCTGTGAAATGGTGCATCGCTTTGAGCCGAAGTTCGTAGCCTGGCGCAATGTTGCCACACTCGAAATGGTT
>CAZGVF010000029.1:9665-14923 GCA_964528925.1 uncultured Paludibacteraceae bacterium
TCGATGACAAGGTTCATGTTCTGATTTCAGATTAGTAGCAAGTAACAAGTAGCAAGTAGCAAGATTTTGTTTCTGCAATTGAAAAAAGTTTCAAGTTTCAGGTTAAAGGTTTCAAGTTGGGGCTGCAGTTTGCAACGTTTCGGACGCACTCGGTGCGTCCCTACTTTCTAACTTTATAAACTTTACAAACTTTCAACTTATTTTCCCGTGATTATTCGTTTAATCTCGTTGAGTTTGTTCAGGGCTTCGATTGGCGTGAGGTTGTTGATGTCAGCATTTTTTATCTCGTCGCGGATTTGCACCAGCACGGGATCGTCGAGTTGGAAGAACGACAGCTGCATGCCTTCGC
This sequence comes from uncultured Paludibacteraceae bacterium, assembly GCA_964528925.1. Classification (GTDB taxonomy): domain Bacteria; phylum Bacteroidota; class Bacteroidia; order Bacteroidales; family Paludibacteraceae; genus W0P28-013. The sequence goes on from CAZGVF010000029.1 coordinate 10,015, forward strand.
GAACAGGCGCACCATCGAGATTTTTGGTTACTTCCACATTTTGACGACTATTTTGCTCCAATTGCGCCAGAATTTCGTTGGCGCGCGACACCACCGACTTGGGCATGCCCGCCAATTTCGCCACATGAATACCAAAACTATGTTCGCTGCCGCCGCGCACCAGTTTGCGCATGAAAATCACTTTCTTATCAACCTCTTTCACCGACACATTGTAGTTTTTGATGCGCGGATAGGAGCGTTCCATCTCGTTCAGCTCGTGATAGTGCGTTGCAAAAAGCGTTTTGGCACGGCAGTTGGCGCGCTCGTGAATATACTCCACAATGGCCCACGCAATGGAGATGCCATCGTAGGTGCTAGTGCCGCGTCCAAGTTCGTCGAACAAGATGAGGCTACGGTGCGAGATGTTGTTCAGAATGCTGGCGGCTTCGCTCATTTCGACCATGAAAGTGCTTTCGCCAAGCGAGATATTGTCGCTAGCGCCGACGCGCGTAAAAATCTTGTCGACCACGCCAATGGTGGCGCTATCGGCAGGCACGAAACAGCCAATCTGCGCCAGCAAAACTATCAGAGCCGTTTGGCGCAAAAGGGCGGATTTACCAGCCATATTCGGACCAGTGATGATGATGATTTGCTGCGTTTCGCTATCGAGATAGACATCGTTTGGCACATACGCCTCGCCCGCTGGCAGTTGTCGTTCGATCACGGGGTGACGACCCTGTTTTATGTCGATAATATCACCATCGTTCACCACGGGACATTGGTAGCCATACTCCTCCGACGCCTGCGCAAACGAAAGCAGACAGTCGAGTTGCGCCACAATGTTGCAATCGATTTGAATTGGCGGAATATATTCGGCAACAGTTTGTACGAGTTCGCTGAAAATTCGCGATTCGATGGCAAGAATTTTCTCCTCGGCACCGAGAATTTTCTCCTCGTAATCCTTCAACTCTTGCGTAATGTAGCGTTCGGCCTCGGTGAGCGTCTGTTTGCGAATCCAATCGGAAGGCACGCGATTTTTGTAGGTATTGCGCACCTCGATGTAGTAACCAAACACATTGTTGTAGCCGATTTTCAAGCTTGGAATGTCGGTGAGTTCGGCTTCGCGGCGTTGAATTTTTTGCAGATAATCTTTGCCAGACGACGAGACATCGCGCAGATCATCGAGTTCCTTGTCGACACCGCGAGTTATCACGCCGCCTTTGTTCAGCACGGTTGGCGGATTGTCGGTGAGCGTTTTGGCAATGCGTTCGCGAATGAGCGTGCAAGCGTTGAGCTGTTCGCCAAAGCGCTGCAGCATTGGATTTTTGGTGTTTGAACAGAGTTTTTTTATCGGTTCGATGGCTTCAAGCGCATAGCGCAACTGCCCCACTTCGCGCGGTGTGATGCGCCCCACTGCCACTTTCGACAGAATGCGTTCCAAATCGCCCATGGTGGCAAGCAAATCGGCTATAGTGTGCCGCATTTTTGGATATTTGAAAAAATGCGAAACCACGCTCAAACGGTCTTCGATGGGTTTCACATCTTTCAGCGGGAACGAGATCCAACGCCGGAGCATGCGTCCGCCCATTGGAGTTAGTGTCTTATCGATGACCGAACAGAGCGTGCGCGCGCCTTCGCCCGTGGCACTGAACAGTTCCAGATTGCGCACGGTGAATTTATCGAGCCAAACAAAACGCTCCGTCTCGATACGCGACAGATTGGTGATGTGGCTTATTTGCTGATGGTGCGTAGCATCGAGGTAATAAAGCACTGCGCCAGCCGCTATCACGCCCAGAGTCATCTCTTCGATGCCGAAACCTTTCAGATTTTGCACCTCGAAATGCTTTTGCAACCTATCGTGCGCCGCCTCGGAAGTGAAGACCCAGTCGTCCTGCTCCTGCGTGTGAAAATGATTGCCAAATGCCGCCTCGAAATCGCGGCGCTTGCCATATTCGTAGAGTACCTCTTTGGGCGCGAAACTGCTCAAAAGTTTTTCAACATAGTCCAGTGCGCCCTCGCCAACCAGAAATTCACCCGTCGAGATATCGAGAAACGAGACGCCAGCGCGATCGTCTTTCAAATGGACTGCGGCAAGAAAGTTATTTTCCTTTACGCTAAGCACATTGTCGTTGGTTGCCACGCCGGGCGTAACCAGTTCGGTGATACCGCGTTTTACCAGTTTTCGGGTAAGTTTCGGATCTTCCAGTTGGTCGCAGATGGCCACGCGCAACCCGGCACGCACAAGTTTTGGCAGATAGGTATCGAGTGCATGATGCGGGAAACCAGCCATGGCAGGCGCATTCACATCTTTGCTCGACCGTTTGGTGAGCGTGATGCCCAAGATTTCGGCTGCAGTTTCGGCATCTTTGTCGTATGTCTCATAAAAATCGCCACAACGAAACAAAACGATGGCATCGGGATATTGATTCTTCACATCGAAGAACTGTTTCATCATTGGCGTGAGTTTGTCCATTATTTCAAAAATTTCTGGTTTCTAATTTCTAGATTTCTTGTTGAGTATCAACATCTTAATTCATAATTCTTAATTTGCCCCTTTACCGCACTAACCACCCGTCATGATTTTATTATTCATTATACATTATTAATTATTAATTACATTTAGTGGCTGCGTTCGCGTTTTATCAGGATATTGTAGAGAATTTTCCAAAAATAGATGTTGTCGGCGACGAAACAACCGCGTCGTTCGCACATTTCGAGGTAGCGCATTTCGGAGGCTTGAATTTCGTCGAGCGTCTTAGGCATATCGGCATAGAAAGGCGGCAAAAGGCCCGGTTTGAAGTGCGTGCGTTTTTCTTGTAACTCCTTGCTATACAGGCTATAATACTGTGCGCTGAGTGGTCGCACGCCAACCAACTTCATCTCACCGCGACATAGGTTGATAATCATTGGCAACTCGTCGAGCCAAGTGCGGCGCAAGAACTTTCCGAGCGTCGACACGCGAATGTCGTCGGCAATTTTTCCGCCTTCGCGCAGGTGGTGATGGTCGTACATGTATTGCTGCAGATATTCGGCATAAGGGTGCATGGTGCGCAGTTTGTACACGTAGAAATAGCGCCCATTTTTGCCGATTCGGCGCAGTTTAATGAGCGGTCCATAGCGACGGCGCATCTGTTCGTGCGGCTGCTGCGTGCGCTCCGCCACAACCACCGTCAAACCATCAATTTCTGCATGGTCGAGCACTGCAAAACCACAATAGTAGAGCCTTCCGAGCACTTCGGTTTTGGTCAGCACGCGGTTGCGCCCCTTGGTGATGTCGTAATAAAGTCGGTTGGTAAGAAAAAGTTTCGGCACTACCCTTTTGATGATGAAATCGAAGCCGTACATCACCCAGCCGATGCCCATTGGCCACGCTTGTAGCAGACGATTTTTGCGTGTCGACCGCGATTCGAAGAGGAAAACTACGCGACCATTGTCGGGCAATGTAGCGTTAGCGGCGCAAAACATCTTGTTGATGCCGCGAATGTTGTTCAATTTTTCCAGATTCACTATGGCATCGTAGCGAAACGCAGGCCACGCATTGTAATTGAACACGCTGTCGGTGGAAATTATGAGCGTGTTGCTGCTCGCCACATCGATGTGCTGCGCGATGTAGTGCATCACATTTTCGGTGGTGATTTCGGCACCCGAAGCCATTTTTTCAGCTACAGCCTCGCCGCTCAAACGTTGCGCAGGTTGCAGCACTGTAGCGGGTTCGCGCTTGTCGAACACTTGCGGCTGCTCGTCGATATAGGCGGTGTAGTAGAAAATATGCACTGCGCCAACAATCAGCAGATTTTGCAAAAATACCGCCAAGATGAGCGACGAAGTTTGCAACACCGAGAATTCAATCAGGTCGAAATAGGCGCAAGCGAGAGCCACAGCCAGCGTGCAGAGTGCAGTCAGCGTGAGGCGCATCACCGAGCGGCGGTAGCGGCTATCTTTGAGCGGACGATATTTGCTGCAGACGTAGCCAAACACCGCCCAAATGCCACCGACAATCAGAAAAATATCGCCATAGCGCGCCAAGAAAAACCGCTTGGAATAGTCTTTCAGCAGATAAAACGAACCGAATGCTATCACGAAATAGCACAAATCGGCCAACAAAAGTCGCCAACTCGGTATGTAAAATCGTTTTTTCATCTATTTTTTGAAATGACAATCAACCTTTTCACGCAATTTTTGGCGTGTTGGAGCGACAATTCTTTGAGCCATGCGGTGCGATTGTCGGTCCAGCGCTGCGGGTGCGTGGTCATCATGATGTGAGGCGGCAATGTGCCTTGTTCGGCTGCCGCGATGATGTCGCCCGTGTGGCGATAGACCCAACCGCGCTGCGTCCACTGCTCCTGATGCACAGGTATTTTGTCGCGCAAGCTCACTTTGTAGCCGTCCCAGCGGCGCCCAGTGTCGGTCAGGTAAAACACATCGCCAAAATCAACATCGAAATAAGGCTCGCCTACGATGCCAAAACTTCGGTAACTGCACGACTGCCAGAGCGCGCGCCCATCGTACTGGCTGCGCGGTGCGCCATGCATGCAGATGGTTCGCACGGGGTAGAATTGCCGGAAATAGCGCAACCATTCTGCAAAATGCTCTTGTGCCGCCGCCACATTGCCATGGCAGAGCGAGAGATCCTCGTAGTGATAGCCAATTTCGTGACCGAGCGCAGCAATTTGCTTGATTATTTCGGGCTGATTGCTCTCTGCGCCAACGCGAAAATAGTAACTCGCTCGAGCGCCGATTTCGACTTCGAGTTGTGCCACACGCAGCGAATTTTCGGGACGCGCATCCACATCGTGTCGCAAAATTACGAATTTTTCGTGAGTGCTGGTGACGCGCCCATCGCAATAATCGGCAAAAGTTACAAAAACATAGCCCAAATTCTTCAGCGTCGAAAGCAGTTGGCGATATGTTGAGAGGGTGAAGTCCATTA
>CAZGVF010000030.1:0-14733 GCA_964528925.1 uncultured Paludibacteraceae bacterium
CCTCTTTCAGGTAGCCGACAGCTTGGCGAGCAGCAGCAAGACCAGCGTTGATGTTAGCTTCAGCAGTTTCGGCACCCATCTTTTTAGGCGTGGCAAAAATGCGTGCGTCGAATTTCTCGCGCAGTTCGGCATACGATTCGGGCGCAACATCGGCCACATATCTGAAGTCTGGACGCTCCTCCAAAATGCGCGCCAAATCGGTTTCGTCGATCACCTCTTTGCGAGCGGTATTCACCAAACAAGCACCTTTCGGCATCAGACTCATCAGACCGTAGTTGATCGATTTTTTGGTCTGTTCGTTGGCTGGAATGTGCAGCGAAACATAGTTCGATTGGCGATAAAGTTCGTTCAGATCGGCAACTGGCGTAACGCCTTCGGCCGACATTTTCTCAGCCGGCACAAACGGATCGAACGCCAGCACGCGCATGCCAAAACCTTGCGCCAACTTAGCCACAAGTCGTCCCACATTGCCATAGGCCTGAATGCCAAGCGTTTTGCCTTTCAGTTCTGAACCCGTGCCTGGGCGGAAATTGTTGCGCGCCATGTAGATCATCAAGCCGATGGCGAGTTCCGCCACAGCGTTGGAGTTTTGTCCGGGCGTGTTCATTGCCACAATGCCGCGCGCCGAGCAAGCCGCAAGGTCGATATTGTCGTAGCCAGCGCCCGCGCGCACCACGATTTTCAGTTTCGGAGCGTGTTCAACCACTTCGGCAGTAACCTTGTCGGAGCGAACAATCAGACCTTCGGCATCGGCCACAGCGTCGAGCAGTTGCTGACGGTCGGTGTATTTTTCGAGCAAAGCAAGTTCGAGACCCGCCTTCTCAACAATTTCGCGCATGCCTTCGACGGCAGCGGCAGCGAATGGTTTTTCAGTAGCGATTAGGATTTTCATGATTCAATATATTTCAAATTTCAAATTTCAAATTGATTTTTGCTTCGCTCGGCAAAACAAACAAGTTTGATTTTGCTCTCGCTTATCGCAAAAATTCAGATTGGGGCGGTGAACCTGTCGAACCGCGGCATCCACGACTTTACGCAGTTAAGCCTTTTCCCTCTAACCTATAAACTATAAACTATAACCTATCAACTCTAACCTCTGACCTATAAACTTTTCTTCCTTTTCCACTGTTGATAGGCGCGATGATAGAGTTGTGCGTTGCGATTGTGCTGAGCGAGCGTGGCTGCAAAATTGTGCGAGCCGTCCATCTTGTCCGATGCGCACATGTAGATGTAGTTGCTCGGCGTGTAGTGCAGCACCGCTTCGATGGCTGCGATGCTCGGCATGCGAATGGGTCCAGGCGGCAAACCACGATATTTGTAGGTGTTGTACGGCGAATCGATTTTGGTGTGTTCGTCGAGCACGCGCGTGAGTGTGAAGTCGCCGAGCGCATATTTCACCGTGGGACAGGCCTGCAGCGGCATTCCGCGGCGCAAACGATTAAGATAAAGTCCTGCGATGATCGGTTTATCGGCCGTCACATTGGTCTCTTCGTCAATAATCGATGCCAAAATCATCACTTCGGTGGGCGTGAGGCGCGCGGCTTGAGCCTGCACACGGCGTTGTTCGTTCCAAAAAACATCGTATTCGCGCTTCATGCGGGCAAAAAGTCCATCGACCGTGATGTTCCAATAGACCTCGTAGGTGTTCGGAATGAAAAGCGTGAGCGCGGTGGCTGGCGTAACGTCATATTTCGCCAAAAATTCGGTGCTGTCGAGGCATTGCGCAATGGTGGCAGAGTCGAGCATCAATTGGTGACTGAGCCGCGCTGCAAGTTCCGATTTCAGACGTATATTATTGAATTTCAGACGAATAGGTTCTTGCATGCAGAAAATAAGATGCTGCGCCAGCGTGCGGTTCGTCATGCCATCGCTGATGCGATAACAGCCCGCTTTGATGCGCCCATCGTAGTGTTTGCGCTGCATGTAACGACGAAAAGGCGCGGCATTTTCGGTGAAACCACCCTGCTCTAGTGCCTCGCACACATCGTCGAGCGTCATGCCTTGCTGCACATAGAGGTTAGGATTCTGCCCATCAGCCACCGTGAAAGCCGCACGAAACTCGCTCGACCAGAGCCACGCTGCGACTGCCACACCAATAGCAAGCACAGCTAAAATACTGATTATGAGAATATTATATCGCTTACGTTGCATTCGATTGTTGCATTGGAAAACATTGCGTAAAGATAGCAATTTTTTCTTTTAGTGACAAGTGACAAGACAACATGCCAAACATTTTGCGGTCAGCTGCAAATGCTTGCGTAATAGAATAATCAGCACCTTACCACTATGCAAAAATTTTCACGAAATAAAATGATGATAGTGCCGATATGCACGACACCATTTTACAACAAAATCCTCAAAAATCTACACTGATAATCAGCAGATTAGTTATTTTGCGATAAGTTTAGGCGAAAAAATTTTGTGAGATTGAAAAAATGTAGTAATTTTGCACCGCATTTTTGGTAGCAGCAAACGCTCCACCATTGGAAGGTTGGGTGAGTGGCTGAAACCAGCAGTTTGCTAAACTGCCGTACGGGTTACCGTACCGGGGGTTCGAATCCCCCACCTTCCGCGAAAAAGGCGAACAGTTCCGAAGAATTGATCGCCTTTTTTGTATTTTCAAGCTAAAAAACGAGTTTTCGTTGGCTCTCGAAAATTCAGAAATTTCCGACAATGGCATTGATTGATTGCCATGTGCGGTCGTCCATTTTGGCACCGACGAATGTGATGACATGTCCAGCGCAAATAGTGCCGATGCGCGCACATTTGTCGAGCGAAAGACCGCGCGCATAGCCGTAGAGAAAGCCCGCAGCATAGAGGTCGCCCGCGCCCGTAGAGTCGATGCACGCCACTTTGGCCGCAGGAATTTGGTGAAACTCGCTGCCCGAAACCACAAACGAACCGCGTTTGCCCACTTTCACCACCGCAATGCGGCACATCTGACCAATTTCGAGAGCTGCTTCTTCGGCATTTTTGCCTGTAAAAGCAAACGCCTCCTCTTCGTTGGCAAAGACAATATCGACATATTTTGTGGTGTAGTCGCGCAGGAATTCGCGTTCGGCATCAACCACATTGTAGCTGGCAAGATCGAGCGAGATTTCGAGTCCAGCACGCCGAGCGAGTTGCGCCGCACGCAGCATCAGATCGTGACTTTCGACCATGTAACCCTCGATATGCAGCACATCGAAATCGCGGAACATGGCAAGTTTCAGATCGTCGGCAGCCAAGCAACTGGCAGCGCCAAGATAGGTGCACATGGTGCGTTCGCTGTCGGGCGAGATAAGCACATGGCAGCGACCCGAGGGCAGTTTTGAACCCATCAGATAGGTGAGAACGCCATTTTCGAACGAATCGACACGAAAAAAATCGCCAATGCTATCGCAGCCAACCTTACCGATGAAACCCACATCCACGCCCAACCGCGCCAAGCCCGAGATGGCGTTCGATGCCGAACCACCCGTCACCACATGCTGACCAAGTAGCAGCGTTGCGTCCTGAATTTCGCGCATTTTAGCCTCGTCGATCAACTGCATACTGCCCTTTGGAAGGTCAAGTTGCTGCAGCAGGTCGTCGGACCGAAGCCTCATCAGAATGTCCACAAGGGCATTGCCCATGCCGAGAATTTTCTTCATTTCAGAAATGCGCAAATTGGCGTTTTTCAAAAAAAATAAAAGCAACAAAAGTACATTGCGAAAAAAAATTCGGTGGTGTACTTTTGCCGAAAATTTGATGTTTCCCCGTTGTGAAAACGTGTTCAACCGAATGCACAAACGCTCGATTGATGACGGGTGCAAAGGTAGTAATTTTTTTTCATTTGACAATTGATAATTGACAATTGACAATTTTTTGTAAGAAAGAAAAACTGGGGTAAATTCGTCCAAAACAAAAAAACGACACAAAATAAAAGGGGTTGACAGCATAAACACATTTTTTGTAATTTTGCAACCAAATAAATTCATTTTGGGAAAAAAATTACACATAACCAGCGCAACCTATAACAACGATTTAACGGTTGATCTTTGCTTTAGCGATGGTGCTGAGCGTCGCATTGATATCGGTGATTTCATTCGCCGCCACCCGCACCCGCAATACAACAAATACCTTGAACCAAAAAATTTCAAAAAAGGGACAATCGAGAACGGCAACGTAACTTGGGGAAAAAATTGGGACTTGATTTTCCCGATTGAGGATCTATACGCAGAAAAAATAAGTTAAACCTAGATCCAACTGCGTTTTTTTTTTGATTCCAAAATTATCTCTAGATTGGGAGTGAGCAATTACAGTTGCACGCTTCCAATCTTTTTTTATCGACAAAAACTGCGTTTTCGGCATAATTTTTGCCACAAATCCTTTATTTTGAGAGAAAATTAGTAACTTTGCAGTTTATAAATCATCTACAAGATCAAAACAAAAGGTTATAAATCAGCATTTTAACAGTCTTTTTAGCTTAGTAGTGCGCGCCAAAAATGGACAACGCACAATCTTCAAATTTTCAAATCTTCAAATAAAACAATAGAAACAGCGCAAAGCGCGAAAAACGATTAGAAACTTTTCAAACCAGAAATACTTACAGAGTATGAAACACAAACTTCTTTTGGCTATTAGTGCGTTGCTGATGGCTACATCGGTGATGGCCGACAACACTTGGTTCGAGGAGAGTCGAAACTTTTCGGCCTACTCGCTAGGTTCGGGCAAAGTGCATGTGAAAGTGCTGGTATTTGCTAGTGGTTCAATCCACAACCACTGGGCTACCAACTCATCGTTTGTACAAGCCAAAGTGGGCGACCAAACCTACAATGTGCTGAACTTCAATGGCGACAACAGCAGAAACACCGACAACGACTATCGCGGCTGGGCTTGGGTAAGGGCACTCGACGGCACCATAGTGATAACCAACCCAACGGACGGAAACAAAAAGACACTTCCTGCGAACGAAGCATGGGAAGGCTATCTGTCACGCACAGGTCAGAGCGATCGCCCCGCCTACTTGGAGTTCGACTGGTATCCATCGGCCACATTCGACGGCAAAACATACCAGATAAATGCCCACGTAGTGGACACACGCAAAACAGGCAAAACATGGACACGCGATTGGAACTTAGGCACTTATGAGCAGTCGACGCCACAATCGCCAATGCTCTACAACGCAGTGTTCTACAGCGTGAGCGAAAATGGTAACCGCGGTTTCGGACAAGTGATGGTGCCGTATGTGGTCTATCAAGAGCCGAAGAGTTACACGCCTGTGCTTGTAGGCAATAAAGGCACAAAAGTAACATCAACCGAACGCTCGGGCAGCATGCTGGTGGCCACTTGCGATTCGGTGCAACAATCGTTCTACGCCATTTTCGATGTGAAACGCGAAGACGGCACCTACAGCGAGGTAAAATCGAGCACGATCTATATTCCTGCATTCCACAAAATTTACGATTTCAAAGTATCGGACTACACGCGCGCCGATGGCACGACCGACGCACGCTACACGCAACTGAAATGGTCGATAAAATATCCCGATGCCGAAGATATTTTGACCACCGACATGTTTCAAGTGCAGCGCGCCTACGACCGAGACTTCGCCACAGCCGAGACATTGACGCTGATTTCGATAGAAAAAGGCGTTGCCGATTACGAATACATCGACTCGGTGGAGGCGGCATATGCCAACACGAAAGATGCTTCGCTGCCAGTTTACTACCGCGTACAGCGCGCCAGCACCGTCAATTGGGGCACCACTGGTCACGACTGGGTGCGCGCCGACAGCATTCAAAAGCAGGCGAAACTACTCACGCTCGACCAATCGGGCTGCACATTTGCCAAAGCCGACGACTTCAGCGAGACGCACAATGTGAACATCACACTGCGCACTCAAAAAGAAGATGGCAAAAATTTCTGGAACAGTGCAGCTGAACTCACATTGCGCCGCATAGTGCTAGCCAATGGCGCATACGACACCACCACACGACTTGTGTCGGCAGGCGAATTTGTGAAACAGAGCGATGGTTCGTACACCTGCACAGTGAGCGTGAAAGCCGAAGTTTCGTGCGCAAAATACACCTACGAAATTCAAATGGACGATTCAAATTGTCTGCTGAAAAATAACGACAAAAAATGGTATCCGATCACTGGCGGAGACCTCTACTACACCGAAGCCGCCAGCATCGCCTCGTTCAACGCATCGAAAGGCTACTATCCCGACTATGTTTTCCTGAAATGGGATCAGACTTTGGGCGCGATTGACAGTTACAACATCGCACGCCGCGATGTGAGCGATGCCGAAACGACTTGGCAAGATCTGACCACAGTGGTTGGCGAGAATTATTATCAGGACAAGACAAGTTCGGCTGGGCATCACTATCAGTACCGAATAGTCTGCTCGTACAACTGCAACGGCGACACCTACACCGACACCGCCACGGCTTACGGTTGGCTCTCGAGCGTGGGCAGCATCGAAGGCAGAATAACCTACCCCAACGGCACAGGCAATGCCGATGTAACCGTCGAAGCCGTAGGCACACCGGGCGGCACCACGCGCGGCTACCTCTACCGAAGCGAGAACAATTCGAACGAGTACTGCACCAACGACGAAGTGGAATGGCGCGGCAATCGCACTTTCCAAATGCTGGTGAAAGTACCACAAGGCAAAGATTACGAAAATCACCTGATTTTCTCGTCGTTCCGCCGCGGCATGACCGGCATTGAAAATGGCGTAGGACTAATTCTCACTGGCAATCGTCTATCGATGAAATATGGCATGACGACCATCAACGACACCACCGATCTACCTGATAATGAGTGGGTTGCAATAGCCATAACCTACGATGAAAAGACAGATTCAGTAATCCTCTATCGCGATGCAAAACGCGTAGGCGCAGCCAAAAGCACAGCAAAAGTGCTGAACAGCGGCAAAATTCGCTTTATGGACGTAACCTCGCTGATCGGCATCGACGAATTCCGCATGTGGAGTCGCGCGCTCACTGCCAAAGAGATACAAAACACCACGCACACCTATCTTTCGGGCAAAGAAGACGATTTGGAAATCTATTACACATTCGACAATGTGCCTGAACTGAAAATAAACAGCGAAAAGACATACATAGTGCCGAACCAAGCGCAACAAACGCTGAACGATGTAAACCGTAACGACCTGACAGTCAACGAAATATCAACCACCGACGCGCCTGCTAGCACCATGCTCAACTACAAAGCCGTGAGCAGCGAAACGGGCGAATACGCCATTGGCGGCATTCCATTTGCTGGCGGCACATCGCTGAATGTTACGCCCACATCGGAACACGGCACATTCACCTACAACGGCACATCGGCATCGTCGGCTAGCATTTCGCTCGACGAGCAGCGCCCCATGGCCACAAACATCGATTTTGTGAACACATCGGCCGTGCGCTTTACGGGCCGCGTGCTCTACGATCAATCGACCATTCCAGTGAAAGGCGCGCACTTCAAAGTGAACGATGTGCTTGCCACCGACGCTTCGGGCGCATTGGTAGAGACAAATGCCTCGGGTAATTTCGATTTCGAAGTGCCCAAAGCGCCAATCACCGTGCAAGTGGTGATGGACGGTCACACATTCTTCAACGACGGATATTTCGTAGTTGATGACAACCGCATCTTCACGCCGACCAACAACATGGACGGTCTGCGCATGTGGGACGAGACCAAAGTGCGACTCGTTGGACGCATTGCTGGTGGTAACGATCAAGGCATGAAACCGCTTGGCGCATCGCTCAGCAAAAACAACCTTGGCGACAGTCTGCTGATGGTGCTTGAACTCGAAGGCGACAATGTGGCGCAAATTTTCTACGACCGCAACGACAAAACTCGCGAAGAGCGCGACACCGTGGTGACGCACGCTGTGGCCGACAACAACACATCGGTAACCTATCAGCGCAAACGCATACTCATTCACCCCGACAACAAAACGGGCGAGTTCTTTGTCGACCTCTTCCCAGTGAAATACAAACTCACGCAACTCACAGCACAAGGTTACAGCACGCTGTTGAACGGCAATTCGGGCATGCCAGTGATAGATCTGACCAACAAACTCGAGAGCAAAACCAACACGGTGAATAGCATTCCAGTGGCTTACAACGACACCTTCTGCTACATCTACCACAGCCCTGTGACCATCACGCTGAAACAGGTGCAATACGGCATGACGCTCGACTATTTGGGCGTAGAAAAAATAAACCTGACACACTTCGACAGCATACAAACCACCGTAAGATTAGTCAACAAAAATGCCGATGGCACTTACGAATATCTCTTCGGAAAACCAATATTTACCGAAGGCGAATATGTGATGCAAATTTCGGCACACGAGGATTATTACTACAACGCCAACAGTTCGCTGGGTTCGCACGAGCAGGTGATGCTGCATGGCGGCGATGTGCGCGTGTACAACGGCATGCACTCGCAGACTGAAGTGATTACAGGCACGCTCGACGAGAACGGCGAGATGCAAACCATTTTGCGCGCCGACTACCCCACTTACACGCGTCTTGGCGACGATGCCACGCGTTCCATTCAAGTTTCGGTAGAATATCAGGGCGAATACATTCAGAGCGATCCACTCGATGTGTTTGTGTTTGCCGACCGCACCGATGGCACCAATTCCATAGGCAAAACCTACGCTGGCATCACGCTGTACGACATTCTGCGCGACCCACCAGGAGCCGAGAGTTTTGCTACCTTGTCGGCAGGTTCGAGCTATACCGTGAGCGACAACTACTCATTGTCGGTGCAGGCTGGCGTAAAACTCAATTTCGATTGGGGATCGAACTACACAGGCGTTGCGGGTGCCATTGTTGGCGGCTCGGTATTCACGGGCGAAGTTATCAGCACAAGTTCGTCGACAGGCTTTACCGTTCCAATAGTTTTCGATGGCAATTGGAAATGGTCGTATAGCGACACGCACACCGTCACCGACCAAATAAGCACTGGCAGCGACACTTATCACGTGGGCGCAGGTGCCGACGTCTACATTGGCAAAACCAACAACATTTACCACACCATCGGTCACGGCATGGTAGTGATAGACTCGCTCTACTACACCGCCATGAAGCAACAAATAGAAGATGGTACAATGAAACTAATAGCCAAAGCGTATGGCGCCGATGGTCAGCCCTACTACCTTGTCATTGCACAAAAAGTATTCTTCAGCTTTGGTCGCTCTGCCGACTTTGTCTACACGCAAGAGCACATCCTGACTTCGGTGATACCAAACCTTGCGCAAGAACGTAACAAACTGATTCAGTGCGTTGACAAAGAGACTGCACAAAAGAACGCCAACCTGCAGAAAAAGCGTGTTTACTACTCGCTTGTGCCTGCTGGCGACGACAAATTTGGCTGTTACAATCAATATGCTTATGTCGACCCAGAGGGCGTGAGTGCCACGCAATCGGACTCGGTGGCAGGCTACAACCGCGCCATAAAAGATTGGGCCGACGTGATCTTTATAAACGAACACGAAAAGGTTGCAGCCATTTCGAACCCATCGTATCTGTTCAAGACCTATTCGGTGTCGGGCGGTTCGCCAAAATCGCACACCGAAACCGTATCGTACGCCTCGACTACTGCTGGAAGTTACGGACCTGATATCAGCGCTTCTACCAGCAACCTTCTATTATATGGTAAGAATGTGCCCAGTGAGGTTCTCAATCTGATGAAGACGCAAGACAAACAGGGTGAAAACCAAGATCAGCAAACCGTTACTGTAAATGCTCCTGGCACAAAATTCCAATTCTCACTCTCGCCTGTTTTAGATTTCGATTTAGATATTGTTCCTGGCACAGCCAACAATAATTCGCGTACCTATTCGTACACACTTTCGCCAAACGCATTCGGCTATATGGATGTAGAAGTTTATCAACTGAAAGACACCATAAATTGTTACAACGACAGTGCGAAAGCAAGTTCAGATCGCAACTTCAAGAGCGAGATGGCATACAGCAGTTTTATTTACCGCACCATTTCGGGCGCATCGCGCTGTCCGCACGAAGAGGCCGATAGCACCATATTCTATGCGCCAGGCACGCCGCTCAACTACGGCACGTTGGCCATCGACAATCCGCGCATCACGGTCAACCGCCGCGAGATGAGCGATGTTCCAGCCGATCAGAAAGCCATCTTCAACATTGCACTGACCAACGAGCAATCGTCGGATATAGGTTTGGCGGCTGCCGACCTGCCATTCCAGATTTTCGTGCCAGCCGAGACCAATCCAAATGGTCTGAAACTGAGCATCGATGGCATGCCGTTGACGGCAGAACCGCAGACCATTGCGCTAAAGCATGGCGCCACCATCAACAAGATTTTGGAGGTGGAACGCGGTCAAGGCTACGATTTCGAAGATGTGAAGATTCGTCTGCGCTCGTCGTGCGACATCACCGACTACAGCGATGCCACCATCACTGTGCATTTTGTGCCTGCCGCCACACCGCTCAACCTGAGTGCGCCACACGACAAATGGGTGCTCAACACACAATCGATGAAGGACAGCACAGGCTACTATCTGCCAATCGAAATTGATGGATTCGACATTCATTCCGATGGATTCGACCACATAGAACTGCAATACAAACAGCTGAATCAGTCGGATGTAGATTGGGTAAATCTCTGCTCGTTCTACGCCAGCGACAGCCTCTATCAGTTGGCATCTGGCACAAAAGCCATGATAAACTATGGCAAAATTGACAATGTGCGTTTCTACGGCGACCGCGACCCGATGGAGCAAGACTACGACCTGCGCGCCGTAAGTTTCGCCCGCTACGGCAATGGTTTTGTAACCAAATCGTCGGAAGTGATGCACGGCACCAAGGACACGCGCTGTCCCGAAGTGTTTGGCACACCAACGCCCGCTGGCGGCGTGCTTGGCGTGAGCGACGTCATCTCGCTCCGCTTCAGCGAAGCCATTGCCGGCAATTATCTCGACGAAGATGCCAACTTTGAGATTGTTGGCGGCACAAACAACCTCGACATCACGCAATCGACCTCGCTCCACTTCACGGGCAACAATTCGTGTGTGGCCGAGAGCCAAGTGTCGCGCAGCCTGAGCAACCGTCCGTTCACCATCGATGTGATGATAAAGCCCGACGAAGCCAGCAACCGCACAGACGACATGACCATTTTCGCACTCAAAAATGAAAAACAACCGCTCATCTTCTCGCTTACGAAAGACAACGAACTGCGTCTGCAAGTCGACACATTCGTAGCCACATCGAAAGTAGCCGAGCCAATGCAAGTGCTCACACGCTGCGCAGTATCGCTCGACACAACAGGTGCTGTGCGTTTCTATGTTGGCACAGCCGATCTCACCCAAGAGAATCAGCCCAATCTGAAATGCTACACAGGCAAAGGCACAATGCTGGTGGGCAACAGAGCCAATGGAGAAGCACCATTCAAAGGCAACATGCTCGAAATGCGCTTGTGGGCAAGTACTCAGACGCAGGACGAATTGGCACTGACGCTGAAAAAACGTCTAACTGGCTACGAGCGCGAGCTGATGGACTACTATCCGCTGAACGATGGCACTGGCACCACCTGTCAGGACCTTGCCAACGGCGCAACGCTGATGCTCAACGGCACCTCGTGGACGCGCCCCGAAGGCATGTCGTTCAAGTTCGATGGCACACAGGGCATTCGTCTCGATCAAGATCTATTCTCGCGGTCGTCAATTCAAGACCTCACACTCATGTTCTGGTTCAAGACCGATGAAAACACGCCCGACACGGCGGCACTGTTCACCACTGGCGGCGGCTACGCTAACGAGCCAGATGCCGATGGTAAAGTGTTTATCGGTCTCGACAAAGGCAATGTAATAATGCGCCACCGCGGTCACATCTACACCGCCACTGGCTCGTATGCCGACAAGGCATGGCACCACTTCACATTTGCCGTAAATCGTGTGAACAATGTGGCATCGATCTACCTCGATGGCAACTTGGTTGGCACCTTCTCGGCCGATTCGGTGCGCGACATCAACAGCACCAACATGTGGCTCGGCGAATGCCACTGGCGCTTGCCCGATGCAAATGGTCTCTACCACGAGCAGCCACGCTACACTTTCAGCGGCCACATCGACCAATTGGTACTTTACGAACAGGCACTGCCCTACAGTTCCATCAAAAACTACAACAATGTGGCGCCTTCGGGCAAAGAGATGGGCTTGATAGCCTACCTGCCAATAGGCATGCGCCAGACAAACGAATCGAACATCTGGGAAACGCGCTATTCGCCTTACAATGGACGCGTATTCACCGATCAAGATGGCAATGTGGTTGATAAAAAACAGCGTCTTGTCCTCACCGCCGATTCCATTGCCAAAAACATGACCGACAAGTCAGAGACCGCGCCAATGCGTGAATCGCTGTCGCGCACCAACTTCAACTTCTCGTGGGCAAACAACGACGACGAACTGCTCATCAACTTGAAGATGCTCGACAAAGAGATAAACAAACAGACCGTGTTCATCACCGTGCGCGATGTGGAAGATCTGCATGGCAACAAGATGCTCAACCCGATCAGCTGGACCGTGTATGTCGATCGCAACCAACTGCGCTGGAGCGAAAGCACAGTGAAACGTACCGTCGACAAAAACAGTTCCGATGTGTTCGAGGTGAACATCACCAATACGGGCGGATCGACGCGCCAATACAGCATCACATCGTTGCCAAGTTGGCTCAGTGCTACGCCTTCGTCGGGTTCGCTGGCTGCACAAGAGACGCAGACTATCACCTTCACCATTGCCGAAGGAATGAACATTGGCGACTACACCGAATACATCTATCTGCAAGATGATCAGGATCTGTACGAACGCCTGATTGTAAATCTTTCGGTACAGACCTATTGTCCGTGGGTTGAGAAGACCGACGATCTGCCGCTGTCGATGAATCTGATTGGTCAAGTGCTTATCACCGAAAATGGCACAACCATCTACGACACCGACGAGAACGACATCGTGGCCGCCTTCGTCGACAATCGCTGCGTGGGCAAAGCCAACATCACCTACGACGACAAACAGACTGTGAACCACGTATACATGACCATTCACGGCGACGAAAAGATGGACAATGACCACATTCAAATGCGCTTGTGGCGTTCTTCCACGGGAACCATCTACATTCTGAATCCGTCGACCGAGATCTACTTCGATCACACGCGTTGCTATGGCTGCCTTGGCGACAGTGCCGTGCTGCTTTCGACTTCGGAACGCGAGGTACAACAACTCACGCTCAACTACGGTTGGAACTGGGTTTCGCTCTACATGCAACCGACCTACGCCAGCAACATCAACAAGATGCTGAATGCGCAAAGCGATTGGTCAAGCGGCGACCTCATCAAGAATCCTGACAACCGCGTCTACAGCCAATACTGGAAACCCGAAGGTTTCGAAGGTGCATGGGTTGGCACGCTCAACAAGTTCGACTACCGCAACATCTACATGTTCTACGTGCAAACCTACGCTGCTCCCGAGATTGAAGGCGAACTGCTGGCTACAAACGCCGACCGCACCGTGACGCTGAAGAAAGGTTGGAACGATCTGCCCTATTTCCAGACGACCAATCTATCGCTCACCAATGCGCTGGCCGACTATGCCGAAAAAGCCTCGGTTGGCGACATCATCAAGAGCAAAGATAAATTTGCCGTGTTCTCGTCGAACAAGAAATGGGAAGGCAACCTCACCTACATGCAGCCGGGCATGGGCTATATGCTCAACCGCCGCAGCGACGAGGATTGCACACTCACCTATTTCACCTACGATTCATCGAGCAACGCACCCGAAAGCGAACAGACGCGCGCACTCCGCGCCAGCGACAAACTGCTCTTCGTCAACCGCGCTAGCAGCAACATGTCGGTAATCGCCACAGTGAAACTGCCTGCAAACTTGCAGTCGGCCGACAACCTCACGCTGGCGGCATACGTTGGAGGCGAACTGGCTGGTCGCGTTGCGCCTTACGAAACCGATTCCATGCCACTCTACTTCATCACCGTAGGTTCGGAACAAAGCGACGCAGTACGTTTTGCCATCGAGCAAGATGGCGAGACCGTGGCATACAGCGCGCCAATGTTCACCTACAAAGCGCATGGCATTGTTGGCTCGCTCGAGTCGCCACTCGAAATCTCGTTCGATCAAGTGGCGTTCGATGCCTATCCATCGCCATTCACCGACCATGTGCAACTGTCGCTCAGCACGCCCGAAAGCGATGGCACAGCCGACATTCGCATATTCGATGTGGCTGGTCGCCTGCTGATGCACACCACTGCGCCAGTCGATGGTCACCTGATGATTTACGAATGGAATGCCGCCACAGTGCCCGCTGGCGTCTACACTGCCTCGGTGCGCTTCGGCAACGAAAACTACAATGTGAAACTGATAAAACAATAAACCATCATGAAAAATAAAATCGAAAGAATCCTATTCGTCGCCATAGTGGCAACGCTGGCTGTTGGCTGTTTTTCGTGCAAGAAAAAGAAGGCGAGCGAGCCTGTGATAACCTATCCGCAGCACGACCGCCCCACGTGGGTTGTGGAGGACACGACCAACCTCGAATACTCCATGACCATCACTGGCACGCTCAACGACTCGCTCGTGGGCGAAGCCGACACCACCGACCTTGTGGCAGCCTTTTGGGAAGATCAATGCTGCGGCGTGGCATCAATTCAGATGTTCAACAATGAGCCGCTTTTCTTCCTCTACATAGTGAAGCCGAGCCAGAGTCC
>CAZGVF010000031.1:0-11926 GCA_964528925.1 uncultured Paludibacteraceae bacterium
AATAAAAAAGTGCAAGCGAAAAGCCTGCACTTTTGTGTTGCATAGGAAAGCTAGACTGCTTTTGCAGAGAGCAATTTTTCGTTATACCTAAGCATTTCTTTTTGCAAGTTTTTGTTGTAAACGATATTTTTGTTCATCTCACATTTGATTTGTTTTTGAGTTGAATCTTCAAAAATTGCATCAGAATTTTCAAATTCTAGTTTTACATTTTTGTTTCTGTTTTGCGTTATCTTGGCATGCGAATAAGCATCGATATAAACCAAATTCTCCCATTGATCAATGGCTTTGAATTCGTTTGCATCTTTTGCCCAGCATAATGGTACGACATGATGTAATTCGAAGCCAGCAGCTTTTTCAACATTGTGATTCTGAAAATAGTTGACTTTTGCTTGTTGCGAGCGTTTAAGTTTCATTTCGGCATCGAATACTCCATTTTCGACTCGCAATTTTAGACATCCTTCGTCTTGACTATAATCAAAATAAACCATTTGTCCAAGAAGTGATGAAATTTGTTGCGACTCATTAATCCAATTATGCCAATCTCGTTTGTCGGTTTTATCTCCATTAAAACTATTTGGATTGCAGAAATTCATAACTGCAGTTACAATTGCATCTCGTTCAAATCGCGACATACATCGAAATTCACGAATAAAATCCACAATATCTTGGGTGGTGTAGATCTTATTGCCATCGGAGTTTCCAAGAAATGAAGTAAAAAGCGTCATTTCAAAAGTTGTTAGTTTCTCAGTATCAAGCTCCTCCATTATATCGAGTAGTGCTGCACCATATCCGTTCATTAGCGTCTCGAGAGCACGAGTAAATAACATTTGTTGTTCGAATATGTTGTTACTCGCATTCATAAAGTCCACAGCAAAATCTGTCAGTGAGACGAACTTCTTTCTGCCTTTTGTCGCATAAGGATCAACTAGTTCTTTTCGCTCATTATATCTTTCAATAAGCCCCATTCTGTGCATATCTACAAACAGATTCTTTCTGAGTGAATCTTGCGTGCAACGACCTATGCGCCTATCGATATTTTTGGTTATTTCTGCGTATTTTTCTTCACCGGCTATATTGTATGGTCTTTTACTAAGGTCTGTCGTTCGTATTTGTAAAAGATCTTGTTTGGAAACTTTGTAAACCTCCTCTACAATAACCAAAATTGTCTCTAAATCGTACCGATTATGCTCAGATAGCTGAATACCGCGATATTCATCTAACTGAATTCGTTTTTCAAGAAATTGAACGCACGAATAATGTTCGTAATTTTTCAATAAACCATGCAATCGGTTAATCTGAAATTTGTTCATTTTACGAAGAGATTTAAGGATTTGTCGGTATAGTCATTTATTTCGCAGCCTGCGTAATGTCTATTGAATGCCGAAGCGCAGAGACTAGTAGTTCCACTTCCACTGAAAATATCCAAAATTAAATCGCCTGGCTTAGAACTTGCCAGCACCATGCGTTGTATCATCTCTTTTGGTTTGGGCGTTGGATGACTTAATTTTTGAACCTTACCATTTACTTTTTCTTTATGCCGTTCGCTCACTATTTCCCAAACATCAGGGCACAATTTTCCATTGGGATTCGGGAACCAGCGTTTACCATTTTTAATGATACCCTTAGTCTGAGCGGCAGCCATTCTGTCGGTAGAAAGATATGGCACACGAACACTATCGCAGTCGAAATAATATCCTTTCGGTGACATCGTGTAAAACAAAATGCTCTCTTGATTATTTACAAATTTTGTTTTTGCAGCACTCATTCCATCCTTTTTGTACCAAGTTATCCAATTTTGATAGCACACTTTTTTTTCTCGTAAGTAATTTAGTATCAACGCGCAATTGTACGGCGTATTGAAAATGTAAAAACTTGCTGTTGGTTTCAGTTTGGGGAGCATTGCGTCAATCCACCGAAATGTAAAATCAAGGAAGACTTGTTCCGAAGCAAATGAATCCCATTGTGCAACTTTCAAGTTGTATGGCGGGTCAACGATTGCTAAATCGATTACATTATCTGGCACCAACTGCAAATATTCAAAAACATCCATTTTGTAAATGGTATCAGTCAAAAAGGGAACCATCGCCATAAATTTTTTGTTCAATTAAATCTTTGTAGTGTTCGTATAATTCGTATCCCATGAAATGTCGATTGAGTTTGTGCGCCACACGCAATGTTGTCCCACTACCAGTGAATGGATCTAAAATAGTGTCGCCAGCCATCGAAAACATGCGAATTAAGCGATACGGAATTTGCTCTGGCATAATTGCAGAATGTTTGCCAAAGGCTATGTCATTTCTCCCTGGAATTGGAATATCCCAAATTTGCTTGGTAAACTCTGTCCACTCTTTTTCTGTTAACCTGCTTTGTTCTTTTTTCTCTTCAGAACTAGGGTCTGGCTTACCATCTTTTACATAGACAGTTATAAATTCGCTAGTATTTTGCGCATAAAAATTCCGCGGATACGGATAGCTACCAAACATCAGCCGTTTCGACGAATTTGTACGATGCCAAATGTATAAATCGAAAAGATAAAGTGGCGTATTTTGCAAAATCCACTGTTGAATTGAGCTCTGCAAATCGTAGATGTGACGCGTATAGTGCGTATTCATATCACGTTTGAGCATAGGAAGCAATGGCACATTTATACACAATTTGCCATTTGGTTTGAGTATACGATAACACTCTTTCCAAACAAGCCCTAATTGGTCAATGTACTGCTCGTACGAATCGAAAGCGCCTAAATCATTCGGCTTTGAAACAGAATGATTTTCCTGCTGGTAACCATCTTTCGAATAATCCTTAATGTTGAAATAAGGGGGAGAGGTAATAATGAGGTCTACACTACTACTCTCAACCTCGCACATGTCCGTGCAAGATTTGAAAAAGATTGTGTCCAATTTGTTCATGGCACTTTTTCCTAAAAGTGCGAGAACTACTTATCAGAGAATACGAATTCGGCAAATACCAAAATGGAGGACATAAAGAAAGCGTGAAGCATCACTTATAACCTCCGAGGTAATTGCCGTAACCCGTATACGATATAAGTTCAGCCCACGCTGAGCGCGGGCGAATGCTGAACTTATTCAAGTCGTATACTACTAAAAACGGCAATTTTTCGGAGTATCTCGAATAAATAGCAAACGCTATTATGGAGTGATATGTATTTTGCGGGCGGCCTGCACTCCATTTACAAGCCCTGCCCGTTATCGACTACAAAAGTATGCGTTTTTTACGACATAAGCAAAAAATTTGTTTTCAGACGTAGCACTCGGGCGAATAATCATTCGCCCCTACAAAACAATCATCGAATTATTGAATTTTTCCGATAAGTGAGAGTAAAATCAAATTCATTTGTTTTGCCGAACGAAGGAAAAATGTGTGAGCAATTATTGAATTATAGAATGAGCCATAGTGTCGAACACAATCCCTTAATTAGCCCAATCCTTATTCTTTATTCTTTATTCTTTATTCTTTTGTCTTTATTCATCTAAGAACCACCCCTTCCCCCGTACACCCGTTCGGCAGGGGCAGGCTGAGCATTTGGCAGAGGGTTGGGACAATGTCGGTGATGCTGGCGCGAGTGATGGTTTGCGGTGTGAGGTCGGCACCAAAAATGTAGATAGGCAGCGCAACTTGCTGTCGGCTCGACACGCCAATGGCTTCGTTGCGATCGTTCACCTCCATCCAACCGGGCAAGAGCGTGAAAACAACATCGCCACAAGCATTTTTGAAGGCACTATTGTGAATACGCGAGAGTTCATCGTTACCGCACGCTGGAGCTGCCTTTATCTCGGCCGAGGTGTAGGCATTCTGCACGCCTTGAAATTCGGTCATAAACTGCGCCACATGCTGCTCAAGTGCCTGACGATCAATCTTTTGCTTATCAATGAAAGTCTTGTTCAGATAGATGTTTCGCGCAGCATAACCGCTCACATAACGCCCCTGTCCGTAGATGGCCATGAGGTACGAATTGAGCAACGCCATGGCGCGTTTGGCATTGAACTGACCGTTCTGCACCTGCGCCCGCGACAGCCGCCTGAGCGAATCGTTCTCGCCACTGGTGCCAGCCACCACTATCAGCGCATTCTCCTTGCCAACGGTCAGGTCGAGCGCATCGAAAAAGAGCCGCAAATCGTGATCGAGTCGCAGATAAATGTCCTCTTTCTCAGCCGAAAGATAGCCACTGCCCTGCTCGTTTGGCAAACGAACCGAAAATTCCACCGCCAAAAAATCGAGCCGCGCATCGAGCCCAAGTTTCTCATCGCGCAAGGCACGAATAGCAAGATCTTTCATCAAAGTATTGACGAACGGCGAATGTTTGAAGCGATAAACCTGCTCATCAACAGCCTGATTTTCAGACGATTGCAAAAACACGCTATTTTCGTAGTGAATGGGCGCATTGCGATAAGTGCCAATGTCGTAGAGCGGCCGCCACTCGTAGAGCAGATAGTTGCCAATGGTGTGACTTTGGTTCACCTTGTCGGCCCACGCAGGCAACCCCTGTTCGTAGAAATTGGTTGTGGCGAGACTGGCCGTTTTGTCGTCGATCCACACAGCGCCATCGGCAGTGTGCGCGCCTAGAGCCAGCGCATGGTCGGCATCGAGCGCCACAACAAACGAACGGCAGCCATCGTCGCTCAGTTTTACCACATCAGAAAACGAGGTAGTCGCCATTTGCCGCGGCGAAAGCGACAATTCGCTATTAATGCCATGAAAACGCCCGTCGTAGAAAATCGGCATCATGTCGTCCTCCACCACATCGTAGCGTTGCGTGCCAGTAACGCCATGGTAGCGCGGCACGCTGCCCGTAACGAGCGATGCCAAATCTACCACCGAGCCGTTGCTTTGGTAATTGCACGCCGCCGTGGGAATGGTCAGACCATCGCCAAGCAACCGCAATCCGCCTTTTTCGAACTTATTCTGAAGCGCAACCAAATGGTTCGTCTGCAGCCCATCGATGGTAACAAACACCACCAGCCGCGGACGAGATTGCGCCACCAAACAAGCCGAGATCAGCAAGAAAATGGCGAGAAATATTTTTCGTTGACTTTTGACCATAATTATGAACTTTGACCTTGACTTTTGACTAAGACCTCAGAAGCCAAGACCAGCCGCAGTGCCCCAACTTTATAAACTTTATGAACTTTACAAACTTTCCACTAATGCTCACGCCTTCTCAACAATCTTCAGAATCACCTGCATGGCTTTTTCGAGCGATGGTATTGGAAGGTATTCGAAACGGCTGTGGAAATTCTCGCCGCCTGCAAAAATGTTTGGACAAGGCAGTCCTTCGAACGAGAGGCGCGCGCCATCGGTGCCGCCACGGATTGGCTGAACTTTGGGCGTTACGCCAACCTCTTTCATCGCCTCTTCGACTAGCGTAACGACGTGCATCACAGGTTCCACTTTTTCGCGCATGTTGTAGTACTGATCGCGCAGTTCAATCTCGGCCGTACCTTCGCCATATTCACGATTTACCTTGCGAACAAGATGCTCCATTTCGCGCTTGCGACTCTCGAAACGAGCGCGGTCGTGGTCGCGAATGATATACGACAGCGTGGTCTCCTCAACCGTACCATTCATGCCGACAAGATGATAAAATCCTTCGTAACCCTCGGTATGCTCGGGCGTTTCCCAGCGCGGCAACATCACCGCCAACTGGAACGCAATGCGCATAGAATTCTGCATTTTGTGATAGCCGTAGCCAGGGTGCACATTCACGCCATGAATATGAATTTTGCACGATGCAGCGTTGAAATTTTCGAACTCCAACTCGCCCACTGCGCCGCCGTCCATGGTGTAGGCAAAATCGCAACCGAATTTCTGCACATCGAAATGGTCGGCACCTTGCCCAATCTCCTCGTCGGGTGTGAAACCAACGCGGATTTTGCCATGTTTTATTTCAGGGTGCTGAATGAGATTTTCGCAGGCGCTCACAATCTCGGCGATGCCCGCTTTGTCGTCGGCACCAAGCAGCGTTTTGCCATTTGTAACAATGATATCTTGACCCGTATAATGCTGAATTTCAGGATATTTTGCCGTTTCGAGAACGATATTTTCAGCCTCGTTCAGCACAATGTCCTTGCCATCATAGTTTTTCACGATGCGCGGTTGCACATGCTTGCCGCTAGCGTCGGGCGAGGTATCCATGTGAGCGATGAAACCGATGGTCGGTTTGCCGTCGGTGTTGGCTGGCAGCGTTGCCATGATGTAGCCATTCTGATCGAGCGTAACATCTTGTAAACCAATCTGTTGCAACTCTTTTTTCAGATACTCGGCGAACTCCATCTGCCCAGGAGTCGATGGCGTCATGTTAGTCTCTTCGTCGGAAGTAGTGCAGAAACTCACATACTTCAAAAAACGGTCGGTGATGTTCATTTTTTCAAAAATTTAAGGACTGCAAAATTACTCAATTTTCAGATTATTTGCAAACATCGTAATCATCGAGTCATTGAATTATCGAATCATTGAATGAAAGAGCGGTTTTCAGTCTCCTGAAAACCGCTCTTTTCTATGTTCTATAAAGACGCACAGTCCCGTCCTTACTCCTTAATCTTTATTCTTTATTCCAGATTTACTTGCTCATTTTCAGCATATTAACTTCCATCTCGGTGAGAAAGCGCCATTTGCCACGAGGCAGATTTTTCTTGGTCAATCCAGCCAAATAAACGCGATCGAGGTGCAGCACTTTGTAGCCCACAGCGGCAAACATACGACGCACAATGCGGTTGCGGCCCGAGTGAATCTCCACACCCACACGACGGTGATCTTCGCTGCTATAGTCGATAGAATCGGCCTTGATTTCGCCATCTTCCAACTCCACGCCATCGCGCAGACGCTGCATGTCTTCGTCGGTCATTTCGCGATCGAGCACAGCCTCGTAAATTTTCTTCTGATTGTATTTTGGGTGCGTCATTTTCGATGCCAACTCGCCATCGTTGGTTATCAAAAGCAGCCCAGTGGTGTTGCGGTCGAGGCGACCAACGGGATAAACGCGCTCTTTGCAAGCGTTTTTCACATAATCGAGCACGGTGGTGCGCTCTTGCGGATCGTCCACTGTGGTTACGCAATCTTTCGGCTTATTCAGCAAGATGTAGACGCGTTTTTCGCAGCGTACAAGCTGATCGTGAAACAGCACTTTGTCGGTGGCAGGAATCACTTTCGTGCCGAGTTCGGTAACTATCTGATCGTTCACCGAAACCACGCCAGCAGCGATAAATTCGTCAGCCTCGCGGCGCGAGCAGATGCCCGAATTTGCCAAATAACGATTCAAACGCATTGGCGCATTGTAGTCGATGAAGTTTTTGCGATAAGCCGCCTGCTTTTTCTGACTATATTTGGCATTTTCGTCGTAGTCACCATCGTGACGGCGCGGACGGAAACCCTGTTCATACTGACCGTTGCCTTCGTAGCGCGGACGGCGGTTGTATCCTTCATTTCTGCGTTCGCCATCGCCATTGTATGAACGGAATGGACGCTCGTGGCGCTGTTCGCCATCACTATTAAAGTGGTGTGGACGCGGTGCATAGTTGGTGCGCTCGCCATTGTCGGAACGACCGTGCCAATCGCGATTGAATGGCCGATGTTCACGATTTTCAAACCGATTTTCGTAGTGATTTTCGGTGCGGTTTTCATAACGATTTTCGCGGCGATCGCCATAGTGATTGCCTTGGCGGCGTTCGTAGCCACCCTCTTGTGAGCGATTTTCACGACCATATTGTGGTCTATCGCCGTAGTTTTTTCGTTCGCGCCCTGCACCATCGCGGTGGTCGGCGCTAGCGTGACCATCATAGCGTGGTCGACGCCCGTTTTCTTCTCTCATTTTTCTTGAAATTTTTGTTTCCTAACACTGATTTTTTTTCGGGCTGCAAAGGTACAAAAAAAATGCGAAACGTCAATTTTCAGCGAATCAAACTTTTTTCGTAATTTTGCAAGATGATTTGGCGACTATGACCACGACTATTGACTATGACCTTTTTAGTGCAAAAAATCGTAGTCATCGATAATTTGAAATCTGCGGTTCGACAAGCTCACCGCCCGAACCAGAAATTTAGAAATTAGAAACCAGAAATGACTTTCCACGATCTTGTAAAAAATAGGCGCAGCATTCGCAAATATGCCGAAAAGCCTGTAGAAAAGGAAAAAATCGATGCAATTCTGCAAACTGCGCTGATGTCGCCCGCCTCGAAACGCGCCAATGGCTGGGAATTTATTGTGGTAACCGACCACGAGAAACTCGAAAAATTGTCCGCTTGCCGCGAATTTGGTAGCAGTTTTGTGAAATCGGCGCCCGTGGCCATTGTGGTGGCTTACGATGCCGAAAAGAGCGATGTTTGGTACGAAGACGCGTCGATTGCCGCCATCATCATGCAGTTGCAGGCCGCCGATTTGGGACTTGGCAGTTGCTGGGTGCAGGTGCACAATCGCCAATACAACGACGAGACGACTGCCGAAGCGTATGTGCGCAGCGTGCTCGAAATCCCCGAAAAATTTCGCGTGCTGAACATGGTCACCATCGGCTACAGCGACCAAGAGCGCAAGCCATACGACGAAGAGAAACTGAGTTACGACAAAATTCATTGGAACAAATTTTGAACACTCCACAAAAAATAGTGCTGATTGGCGCAGGGAATTTGGCAACAAACCTTGCCGTGGCGCTTCACTCGAAAGGTCACGACATTGTGCAAGTCTGGAGCCGAACTGCCCCGAACGCCGCACTTTTGGCCGAGCGCGTTAATGCTGTGCCCTGTTCCGATTTAGCAGAAATAAAACATGGTGCCGACCTCTACATTTACGCTGTGAAAGACGATGCGCTACCGCAAATTGTCGATGCTGTGAAGATTGACGACGGGCTGCATGCGCACACTTCGGGCAGCGTGCCAATGACCATTTTCGAAGGCAAACGCACAAACTACGGCTCGATCTATCCGTTCCAAACTTTCAGCAAAGCGAGAGTGGTCGATTTTTCGGAAATTCCGCTGCTGATCGATGCTAACAGCGACAACAACGCTACGAAACTCGTCAAAATCGGCAAAACCATTTCGCAAAATGTGCGGTGCATGACCGACGAAGACCGTCAATATCTTCATTTAGCAGGAGTATTCGCAAATAATTTTTCCAACAGTCTATTTGTGATGGCGGAAGAGATATTAGCGGAACAAAATTTACCATTCTCGCTGCTGTTGCCGCTTCTGAGCGAGA
This sequence comes from uncultured Paludibacteraceae bacterium, assembly GCA_964528925.1. Taxonomy (GTDB): domain Bacteria; phylum Bacteroidota; class Bacteroidia; order Bacteroidales; family Paludibacteraceae; genus W0P28-013. The sequence goes on from CAZGVF010000031.1 coordinate 9,205, forward strand.
GCATCGCCAAACTGAAAACGCTGCAACCGCTACAAGCACAGACTGGTCCAGCCAAGCGCAACGACCAAAAAATAATCCAGAAACAAAGAAACCTATTAAAAAATAATCCAGAACTTTTGAAAGTCTATAACTTGCTGACAGACAGCATCTTACAACAACAAAATCAGAAATGATGAATTTTAAGGAAAAACTGAAAGAGATACGCGCTTTTGCGTTCGATGTCGATGGCGTGCTGTCGACCAATAGCATTCCACTTTCGCCTGCTGGCGAGCCTTTGCGTTGCATCAACATAAAAGATGGTTATGCCATTCATTTGGCAGTTTTGCGCGAAATTCCGCTGGCCATAATCACTGGCGGAAAGACCGAATCGGTGCGGGTGCGCTTTGCCGATCTTGGCGTGAAAGACATCTACATGGGTTCGCACCGCAAGACCGACGATTTTGCCGATTTTCTGCAACGAAACAACCTCACGCCCGACCAAGTGATGTACATGGGCGACGACATTCCCGACTACGAAGTGATGCAGCAGGTTGGTCTGGCGGTCTGCCCTGCCGACGCCGCGCCCGAAATAAAAGCCATTGCGCACTATGTGAGTCCGTACAACGGCGGCTGCGGCTGCGGTCGCGACATCATCGAACAGGTTTTGAAAGCCCAAGGCCTGTGGATGAACGATGCCGTGGCGTTTGGATGGTAAAGAGAAAGGGTGAGAGGTTATCGTTTATAGGTGAGAGATTCGGTAACAACAACCAACTGCAAAAAATCATGAACGTGGCATGCCACGCCCCTACTTTATAACTTTACAAACTTTACAAACTTTCTACTCATTCATGAAATACTTTTTTTCGCTCGTTCGTTGGAAAAATCTGATTTTTGTGGCAATCATTCAGTTGCTGATGACCTATTGCCTGATAGCGCCAACGCTGACCATGTACGGCATGACGATGCTCACACCATGGTGGATCACGTTACTGATGGTGGTCGCCACAGTCTGCATTGCGGCAGGCGGCTACACCATAAACGACTATTTCGATCTGAAAATTGATCGCATCAACCACCCTGAGCGCGTAATTGTTGGCAACATCATCGAAAAACCCGTAGTGATGCGGTTTTACCAAGTGCTGACTGCCGTTGGCGTGGTGGCAGGATTGGTCGTTGCCATTGTGCTGCGCAGTTGGACTTTGGGACTCGCATTTGTGGTGGTTCCTGGCATGCTGTGGTTCTATTCGGCCTCGTACAAGCGCCAATTTCTCGTCGGAAACCTGATTGTGGCGATGTCGGCCGCACTGGTGCCGCTACTGCCCGTCATTGCCGAATGCGGCTTGCTGCTCGACAAATACGATGAACTCATTCGCGAAACGCCCGTGGTTGCCACGCTACTCGGTTGGGGCTGCGGTTTCGCACTGTTTGCAGGTCTGTGGACTCTGACGCGCGAAATCATCAAGGACATGGAGGACGAATTTGGCGACCGCGAAATGGAGTGCCGCACGCTGCCAATAATCTGCGGCACGCGCTGGAGCAAAGTGATTGTTTCGTTGCTGATTTTGCTAAACAATGCGCTGCTAGCCTATCTCCTACTGACCAACACTGCCGCCATTCCCGGCAATTTGTCGGCTACCCTGCGCTATTTCCTGATTGGCACCACCGCCCCGAGCCTCTGCCTTTTGGTGATACTTTGGAGCAAAAGTTGCACCGCCCTGCACAACGCCTCCACGCTCTGCAAATTCATCATGATTGTCGGCACACTCTACTGCCTCGTCTATAACTTCCTGATAGCCAAAGCGTTTCATCTTGCGCTGTTCGGGATTTTTTACGTAGCGTAGAAAATTTCAAATTTCAGATTTCAGATTGAGCATGACAAAAGACAGCGAGTAGAAATGGTAGTTACAAGTTAGTACTCAACCCCAATTTTCAAATTTTCAAATAAATAAATTTTATTATTCATTATTCATTTTTAATTATTTATTGATGAGAATCATCTTAGGATCGCAGTCGCCACGGCGGCAGGAACTTTTGCGCGGATTGGATGTCGATTTCGAAGTGCGCACCATTGCGGGAATGGAAGAACATTACCCCAACACGCTGCAAGGCGCCGAAATTCCGCTATTTCTCGCCAAACAAAAGGCAGATGCATTTCTCCCTTCGCTCACCGACGATGATTTGCTGATAACCGCCGACACCATAGTCTGGCTCGATAGGCACGTGTATGGCAAGCCAACCGACGCAGCCGACGCGCGCGCCATGTTGCACACGCTCTCAGACCGCACACACGAGGTGATTACGGGCGTTTGCCTCACCACCACACGGCGACAAGAGTCGTTCAGCGCCACCACGCAGGTGACTTTTGCCAACTTCAGCGATGATGAAATTGAATACTACGTCGAGCATTATCGTCCGTTCGATAAAGCAGGCAGTTACGGTGTGCAAGAATGGATTGGCTACATTGGCGTAGAGCGCATCAATGGCTCGTTCTACAATGTGATGGGCCTGCCCGTGCAGCGCCTTTATCAGAAGCTGAAAGAATTCTAAATAATTTCAAATTTCAAATTTCAGATTGCGGTCTCCAAAGCCAACTGCAAAAAATAGTCGCGGACGTGGCATGCCGCGTCCCTACTTTATAAACTTTCAAACTTTATAAACTTGACAAACTTCTTTTCAACTCTTCAACTTTTCAACTCTTCAACTCTTCAACTCATCAACCTAAAAACGTGATCTACTCAGAATC
>CAZGVF010000031.1:12026-13985 GCA_964528925.1 uncultured Paludibacteraceae bacterium
TTCAACTCTTCAACTCTTCAACTCATCAACCTAAAAACGTGATCTACTCAGAATCAATAAATTATCTCTACTCGCACGCGCCGATGTTTCAGCAGGTTGGGCGGCGAGCGTATAAAACGGGGCTTGAAAACACACTGGCCCTCGATGCGCATTTTGGGCATCCGCACCAAAGATATCGCACCATTCACGTGGCTGGCACCAACGGCAAAGGCTCCACGGCGAGTCTGCTGGCCTCCACGCTGCAATGCGCTGGCTACCGCGTCGGGCTCTACACATCGCCGCACATGCGCGATTTTCGTGAGCGCATCCGCATCGATGGCGTGATGATTTCGGAACAATATGTTGCCGATTTTATCACTGAGAATCAGCCACTTATCGACCAATTGCAGCCATCGTTTTTCGAGATTACAACCGCGATGGCATTTCTCTATTTTGCCGAACAAAAAGTGGATGTTGCTGTAATAGAAGTCGGTCTTGGCGGACGATTGGACTGCACCAACATCATCGCGCCGGTGCTGTCGGTCATCACCAACATCAGCCTCGACCATACCGACCTGCTTGGCGACACTCTAGAGAAGATTGCGCACGAAAAAGCGGGCATCATCAAGCCCAACACGCCCGTGGTGATAGGCGAAACGCAAGCGGAAACTGAAGCAGTTTTTCGCCATCGCGCCGAAGAGCTGAACGCGCCAATCATCTTTGCCGATCAGCAAAAAATTGAAGTGCTCCCCCACTGTCCGCTAGCTGGCATTTATCAGCAGAAAAACAAGCAGACTGCGCTGGTGGCAATAGCAGAATTACAAAAAAGAAACTTTAAGGTTTTGCAACAAAATATAACAGGAGGTTTTGCCGAAGTGCTTCAACGAACGCATTTGATGGGGCGTTGGCAGACCATTTGTCAGAAGCCGCTGACCGTGTGCGACGCGGGTCACAACGAGGGCGGACTGCGCTACGTGGTGGAACAATTGCGGCAGCAGCAGTGCAAAAATCTGCGCATCGTGTTTGGCATGATGAGCGACAAAAACCACGACGCTGCACTATCGCTGTTGCCCAAGGAGGCGATTTATTACTTCACGCGAGCCAATAGTCCGCGCGCCTGGGACGAACACGAACTACAAGCCGCCGCCGCAACTTACGGGCTGAAAGGTGAAGCGTATCAAACTGTGGCTCAAGCACTTAGCGCGGCACAACGCGATGCCGAAGATGACGATTTTGTGTTCGTTGGCGGCAGTTGCTATGTGGTTGCCGAAGCAATTGATAATTGAAAATTGATAATTGATAATTTTTCGACAAGCGAACGCAGAGACAAAGCAAAAACTTAGAAACAATAGAAACCAAAAGAACCGATGAAAATTTTTTGCGTTGGGTGGAATTACGCCAATCACAATGCCGAGATGGAGCGGCAGCAGCCCACGGAGCCGACCATTTTTATGAAGCCAGATACCGCTCTGCTGCGCGAAAATAGGCCGTTCTACATTCCGCATTTCAGCAACGAGGTAGACTACGAGGCCGAGCTTGTGGTGCGCATAAATAGGCTTGGCAAAAACATCGAGGAGCGATTTGCGTCGCGCTACTACTCCGAGGTGGCGTTTGGCATCGATTTCACAGCGCGCGATGTGCAACGCAGACTGCGTGCCGAGGGGCAACCATGGGAGATTGCCAAGGCGTTCGATGGTTCGGCAGCCATCAGCCAGTTTGTGCCGCTCGCCAGCCTCGATAACGCAGGCGACATCGACTTTTCGCTACGCCGCAACGGCACAGAAGTGCAGCACGCCAGCAGCCGCCAAATGCTCTTCAGCATCGACCGCTTGATAGCGTACATCAGTCAATTTTTTTTCCTAAAAATGGGCGACCTCATCTACACAGGCACGCCCGCAGGCACGGGGCGCGTAACCATTGGCGACCACCTCGAAGGCTTCATCGAAGGCACAAAAATGCTCGATTGTGAGATTAAGTAGA
>CAZGVF010000032.1:0-3713 GCA_964528925.1 uncultured Paludibacteraceae bacterium
GACTCTGAAATTTTTCAATTCGTAGAGGGCTGGCAGTGCGCGCCCGTTGCTGTTGTTGAACAGTCCGCGGTTGGTCCAGCCGTCGATTATGCCAGTCCATTTGGCCTCGTTTTCTTCGGGGAACCAATAGAAAAGTCCCGTAACTTGCTTGTATTTGCGCAGACGGTTGACGAGCGCTTGGGTCATTTTGGCCTGACCAGCGGGCGTGGCGGGGTAGGTGGCGGTGAAATCGTAAGTGGCATCGCTCGGGTACCAATTGTTGTAGTAGCCGTACTCCACAATCATCACCTCTTTGCTGGCAAATTTCTGTGCGAGTGAATTTAGTGTGGTGCCGAGCGCATCGACGTTGCCATGCCAATGCGGGTAATAGCTGAGTCCGATGATGTCGTAGTCCACCGAGTTGTCGGCCATGCTTTGGTAGAACCAAGTTACGCGGTCGGTCTTTTGTGGGCGTTCGATGTGAAGCACAATTTTTGCTTTGGGGCAGCATTCGCGGCAGGCTTTCCCAGCCGATTTCAGCAGGGTGGTGAAGTTGCTCATGTTGCTTGTGCTGCCGTCGGGCCACAGCATGCCGCCTGTTATCTCGTTGCCCGTTTGAATGTAGTCGGGTGTGCAACCAGCGGCGTTCAGTGTGTCGAGAACGCCCTTGGTGTAATCGTAGATTTTTGTGGTTAACTCGCTGAATGTGAGATCTTTCCATGCGGCTGGCTTGGTCTGTTTCACTGGGTCGGCCCAACCGTCGGAGTAGTGAAAATCGAGCATAAATTGTAAGCCCGCAGCCTTGATTTTCTTCGCGAAATTCAGCACATAATTGAGGTCTTGGCACGAATCGCTCTTGGTGTTTGGGTTCACAAACAGGCGCACACGAATGCAGTTGAATTTTTGGTCGGCAAAGAGGGTGAGCGGTTCTACAGAATTGCCCAGCGTGTCGCGATAGACGGCTTTTGCCTCCTCGTAGCGCGGCAGCAGCGAAAGGTCGGCACCGAGCACCAAGTTGTCGTCGTAGACCACTTTTGGCCCCTCTTTTTGCTGATCGTCCTTCTGTTCGGTTGGCTCATTTTTTTTGTTGCACGCCACCAACATAGCAGCGGCCATTGCCATTAAAAACAATTTTTTCATAGTCGTATAAAGTTAAAATTTTCTCGGTGAAATCGCGGCTTTTTGATGTTTATTGCATGTCGATTCGCTTCAGTTCTACTTCGCCATTTTCCAACAAAACGATTATCGAAGTCAGTTCTGCGGTATTTGGGCGAAGGTTGGTCTGTTTTGGCGCGGTTGGTGTGAATGCAAACCAAGGATATGCCGAGCGAGTTTGCACGGCAGCGCATGGTCGAAAATCGTCGATGTTTACGCCAATTTCTGATGTTTCGCTGGTCAATTTTTGGCGATTTTCGAAATAGCGTCCCTCTTTGTCGGTTAAGATGATGCGAATTTGCGCTTCGTCACCAGTTTTTGCCGATAAAATGGCGGTTTTGCAACTATCTAACTGATGTTGGCACAGGTCGATTTGCACGCCAGCGCCACCTTCGTAGTCTTCTTCTGTTTTCAGACGAATGGCATCGGGCAGATAGTCGATTTTTACGCCATTTCGCCAAATTATTTCGGCTGCATCAATGTCATTTTCGGCATTGAAAGCGGTGTGCTTGCCAACAATTGTGGTGTAGCAGTGCAGTCCTGTGTAGTCCCACTGATGCGGCAAACCTGCGCAATCATCGGGGAAAGTGCGCACATTGCCATCGGTGTAGAGCGCGATGTTGTATTCGAAAATGCCGTTGGCGGTGACGTCGGTGGGCAGTGTGGCGCTCCAATTTATCGCATCTTTTTGGTCGAATTTCACGCGAATGGGGCGTCCCCATTTCATCTGACCAAACAGAACGATGGAATCAATTTCTTGCGGCGCAATGGCTTGAATATCAATCTGTTGCTCTTTGCCTGCTTGCCAACTTTTGGCAGCGTGGTTTGTGAGGTAAGGTTTGTCGCAATCGGTGAGCAGTTGGAAACTCTCCAAAAGTCCTAAATTGCCCATTTCATCGAGCGATTTTGCATCGATGTCATCGTTCAAAATCAGGTAAGTGCCAGGCGAAACCTTGAAAGAATTGCGGTCGATTTGACTTTCGCCGCGTGCATTCACAAGTCGGCATTTTTCGTCGAGGTCGGGCAGCGATAGTTGCATGGTGTGGCGGTCGTTTTTGATGACTGCCACGGTGCGTTGTGGCGAATTGTGCTGACGGAATGGGTTGTTCACCACCATGGCATCGGGATAGACCTCGAGACGCCAAGCGCCATCTTTTATCTTGTCGATGAAATAGGCTCCGCTGCCATCGTACTTCGCCACGGGCGACGAGCCGCAACCTGCAATTTGCGCCAATTCATCGATGTTTTTTGGTTGTTCATCGGTAGAATTTGAATAGGCAAAAATGGTGTCGCAGTTGAGCAGACTCAGATTTTTTGTGGCATCGACTTTGAAATTTTCGAACGCTGAATTCTCGGGATAATCGCCAAAACTTTCACCCCTATTTATGTGGCGGAATGCTTCGGCAGCAATGCGGTAACTGATGGCTTTTTGCGGCGTGTAGGCGATGTTCAGAAAGTGCGTGTTGTAATCGGTGTTGGCGTGCGCTATCACCAGCGGATCGTAGGCAAACATGGTGGCCCACTGAAAGCCCGCCTCGCGAAACGAACGCGCCATGGCTGGATACATGTAGCTGTCCAAAATGTCGGCGGCATCGAACTCGTAGACTACGCGTGCCTTGTTGGCAAATTTCTTCTTATCGACAAAAGGAATGGTGTAATGCTCAACCTGAGGCAGAAAATTCTCGGTGCGAGCGTGCCCACTCACCAGTCCGCTGGGATACCACTGAAAAGTTACGCCATCGATTTTTGCTGCCAAATAACTGTCGATCATCGAGGCATTTTCGGCTACGTTGTAGAGAATTGGTTTTTGGCAACCCGCCTTGCGCAGTGCTTTCACCATGCGGTTGACATACGCCGTGAGCTGACGGGCGCGGTCGGGATCGGTTTGGCTCGGCTCGTTGTTCACCTCTATCGCCACAATGTTGGGGTCGGTGGCATAGGTGTAGCCCGTGTACGGATTGCGATGTTGCATCAGTTGGGTGAGGTAGCGTTCGTGTGCAGCCACGGTGGCTTCGTCCCAAGTGGCTTCGTTTTTCGCGATTTTTGCTGAAAATCCTGGCAGCGAGCGGTCGTCGGGTTCGGGCCAGCCATTGCCCCAAAAGGCGATGCCAGTGATGAGCGTTTTGGCACCGCGTTCGGCAAATTTTGCGATGGTATAATCGAGTAAATCTAGGTGGTCGTTGGTGAGCAAATTGCCCTTTTCATCGGAAATTTCCACGTCCCACACATGCACCCGAAAGGCGTTTGCGCCAAGGCGAGTCATGTGGTACACATCGCGGTCGATGGCGGCTTTGAAGTTGGCCCCAACACGCTGATGCATGCGGTAGCCGTGGGCAAATGGCATGCAATAGTTGAATCCGAAAAATGCGCACTCTTGTCCGTTGGCATCGCGCAAAACGCCGTTTTTATCGACCGTATAGTTTTGCGCCACGCTTGCCGAAAGTGCCAGCCCCGCGAGCAGAAATGCCAGAAAAGTTCGTTTCATATTCTAGTGTATTGTGATTGCCGAAAAATGTCTTGCGACTTGTATCTTGCTACTTGCTACTAATCCGCAAAATTACTCAAAAACTTGCGATTTT
>CAZGVF010000032.1:3813-13425 GCA_964528925.1 uncultured Paludibacteraceae bacterium
TTGTATCTTGCTACTTGCTACTAATCCGCAAAATTACTCAAAAACTTGCGATTTTTAACTTAAAAGCGCATTTTTCGACAAAAATGTTCGTTTTTTCTCCCGTTTTGTGTTCTTTCTTTTGAAAAATGTTTATCTTTGCGAGGTTAATTACCTAATTATTCAATTCCTAATTATCCAATTATTGGAAACTCACATGAAAACACTTTCAGGTCTCGATTCGGAGCGGTTCGAAATGCTGCTCGATGGCAAAAAAACGGAACTCACGGTGCTGAAAAATGCCCATGGTTGCGAGGTGGCGCTGCTCAACTACGGCGCGCGCATTGTGTCGCTGCTGGTGCCCGACAAAAACGGCAAAATGGTAGATGTGGTCACGGGCCACGAGAGCATTGCCGACTATTTGACCACCGAGGAACCCTATTTTGGCGCTATCTGCGGACGCTATGCCAACCGCATTGCTCGCGGACATTTTTCGCTCGATGGAAAAGATTACAATCTTGCCATAAACAATGGTCCAAATTCGTTACACGGCGGCGTGAAAGGTTTCACTTTTCGTGTTTGGGATGTAGAGAAATTGTCCGATGAAATGGCGGTTTTTCGACTCACCGCTGCCGATGGCGAGGAGGGTTATCCTGGCAATTTGCAAGTGGAAGTGCGCTACACTTTGACAGACGAAAACATCGTGAAAATCGACTATCGCGCCACTACCGACAAACCGACGGTTTTGAACCTGACAAATCACTCCTATTTCAACCTTTCGGGCGAGGGCGAACCCACTGCCGAAGATCACATCGTTACAATTCATGCCGATGAATTTTTGCCGATGGACGACACATCCATTCCGTACGGAAAACCCGAAAAAGTGGCGGATTCACCGATGGATTTTCGCACACCGCATGTGGTTGGCGAGCGCATCGAGGCGGACTATGAGCAGTTGCACTTTGGTCGCGGCTACGATCACACCTTCATCATCAGAAAAAATGCCGATGAAATGGCGGTTGCGGTGGAATGCGTATCGCCAAAAACGGGCATAAAACTGACCGTTGTGAGCGATCAACCGGGCGTGCAGTTTTATTCGGCAAATTGGATGACGGGCAACATGCTGGGCAAACATGGTCATCGCTACCCAATGCGCGCTGCGCTGTGTTTCGAGACGCAACATTTCCCCGATAGTCCGAACAAACCAGAATATCCGAGCGTAGTTTTGCGCCCTGGCCAAGTCTTCGAGAGCAAAACTGAATTCCGCTTTTCAACAATTTGAAATCTGCGATTCGACAAGCTCTCCGCCCCAAAAATCTGAAATTTTCAATCTGAAATTTTTAATACCATGGAAATCGATTATGTACGAAGCCGTTTTTTAAAACATTTCGACGGCAAAGAGGGCAGCGTTTATGCGTCGCCCGGACGAATTAACTTGATTGGCGAACACACCGATTACAACGGCGGATTTGTTTTCCCCGGCGCTATCGACAAAGGCATTGTGTGTGAGATTCGCCCCAACGGCACCAACACGGTGATGTGCTATTCCATCGATCTGAAAGATCGCGTGGAGTTCAAAGTGGACGATCCCGAAGGCCCGCGGGCTAGTTGGGCGCGCTACATCTACGGCGTGGTGCAAGAAATGAGAAAACGCGGTGTCGATGTGAAGGGCTTCAATACGGCATTTGCAGGCGATGTGCCGCTGGGTGCTGGACTGTCGTCGTCGGCGGCGCTCGAGAGTTGTTTCGCCTTTGCACTGAACGATCTTTTCGGCGAAAATCGCGTGTCGAAATGGGATCTTGTGCTGGCTGGTCAGGCCACCGAGCATAACTATTGCGGTGTGAATTGCGGTATTATGGATCAGTTTGCTAGCGTCTTCGGACAAAAAGGCAAATTGATGCGCCTCGACTGCCGCAGCCGCGAGTTCGAGTATTTTCCATTCGATCCGAAAGGTTACAAACTTGTTTTGGTCGATTCGGTGGTGAAACACGAACTCTCTGGCTCGCCATACAACGATCGTCGCCATTCGTGCGAGAATGTGGTGGCGGCAATTGCGGCGAAATTCCCCGATAAAACCGTGGAAACGCTGCGCGATGCCGACTGGCAAATGCTCGACGCTGTGAAAAACGATGTCAGTGCCGAAGATCTGAAACGCGCTACCTTCGTTTTGGGCGAAAAAGACCGTGTGTTGGCCGTTTGCGATGCATTGAACCGTGGCGATTACGAAACCGTTGGCCAAAAAATGTACGAAACGCACCATGGCTTGAGTGCCGACTACGAAGTTTCGTGCGAGGAACTCGACTTCCTGAACGATGTGGCAAAAGCCGATGGTGTTACGGGCAGTCGCATTATGGGCGGCGGTTTTGGCGGTTGCACCATCAATCTGGTGAAAGACGAAATTTACGACCATTTTGTGGCCGATGTCAAAGAAAAATACAAAGCAAAATTCGGCAAAGAGCCAAAAATCTACGATGTTGTCATCAGCGATGGCTCACGCAAAATTTGCTAAAAACCGCCATTTCATCGGGGAAAATCAGTGGTTCAGTGTCGTGGCATTGAACCACTTTTTTAGTGTCGTAACTTTTTGTAAATTTGCAATCTGAAAAAAGCAGAAACTTTTTATGACAACCCTCGACATCATCATTCTTATTCCGCTGGCTTACGGCTTGGTGCGCGGATTTTTTCACGGATTTTTCAAAGAGATGGCTTCGCTTGTGAGCGTGGTGCTTGGCATTGTGGCGGCACGGCTCTGGGGTGGCGACTTGGGCGATTATTTCGTGGCGCAGTTTGCGTGGAGCGAACAGGTGTCGCAAGCAGTGGCTTATTTCACGCTGTTTTTGGGTGTGGCGCTGCTGCTCAATTTGTTGGCGTGGTTGCTCGGAAAACTATTTTCGGCGGCGAGTCTCGGTTGGCTTAATAAACTTGCTGGCGCAGTGTTTGGAACGCTGAAATTTGCTCTTGTGGTCAGCATTTTGCTCAATTGTTTTGCTAGTGTCAACGATTTTACCAAGTGGGTCGACTATGAAACGTTGCAAAAATCTGCCCTCTACGAACCGCTGAAAAATATCGCGCCCACGGCGTGGACAGGCGTGCAACAGTTTGGTGCGCAGGAATCTGAAAACTAGAAATCAAAATTTAGAGATGAAATCAGCGAATGAATTTTCTGCTCTCGACTACAGCGGCTTTCCGTCGCCATGCTATGTTGTGGAGGAGTCGCTCTTGAGGCGAAATCTTGCGCTCATTCGGTCGGTAGCCGAGCGTGCGGGAGTCGAGATTATTGTGGCATTCAAGGCTTTTGCGCTGTGGAAGACCTTCCCGATTTTCCGCGAATATATCGAGCATAGCACCGCTAGTTCGTTGGCCGAGGCGCGCATGGCTCTCGAAAAATTTGGCAGTAAGGCGCACACTTATGCGCCCATCTATACCGATCATGATTTTGCGCAAATAGCCGCTTGCAGCAGTCATATCACCTTCAATTCGCTTTCGCAATATGCGCATTTTGCGGAGCAGGCACATGCGGCTGGCGTTTCGTGCGGGCTGCGCATCAATCCTGAATTTTCCGATGTCGAGACGGCACTCTACAATCCTTGTGCGCCTGGTTCGCGGTTGGGTGTTACGACCGATGCGTTGGGCGATCAGCTTCCCGAAGGCATCGAAGGACTGCATTTTCACACGCTTTGCGAATCCACTTCGTACGATTTGGAGCGCACTTTAGCGGTGGTGGAACAGCGTTTCGGACGATTTTTTGGTCAGATAAAATGGCTAAACATGGGCGGCGGACACCTGATGACGCGCGCCGACTACGATGTGGAGCATTTGATTGCGCTTTTGCAAAATTTCCGCCGAAAATATCCGCACCTCAAGATTATTCTTGAGCCTGGAAGCGCATTTGCTTGGCGCACTGGCGTGCTGGTTTCGACTGTGCAAGATGTTGTGGAAAATCACGGTGTGCGCACTGCCATGCTCGATGTGTCGTTTGCTTGTCACATGCCCGATTGCTTGGAAATGCCCTACAAACCTGCCATCGTTGGCGCAACCGATGCCGTGGATGGTAAACCCACTTACCGCATGGGCGGCAATTCGTGCCTGAGTGGCGACTACTATGGCGATTGGAGTTTCGAGCACGAACTGCAGCGCGGCGACCGCATTGTTTTCGAGGATATGATTCACTACACCACCGTGAAAACTACCATGTTCAATGGCGTGGCGCACCCCAGCATTGCCATTCGCCACTGCGATGGCACCATCGAAATGTTGCGCTGCTATTCTCCTGATGATTATTTGGAGAGAATGGATTGAGGCAATTATCCAATTATTTAATTACCCAATTTCTTAATTATTTTGGTGGGCAAATTTGGTTCTTGTTTAGATTCAGTCTAAATAAGCAATCAAGGAATTCTTCCGATGAAATGGCGCGTTTTTCAATTTTTTGCAAAACAGATTTGTTGCTGATTTAGTAAATTTTAACAAATCGTTTTGAAGCCATAAATCGCCATATCATAATTCAAAATTCTAAATTCTTAATTCTCAGCGTGTAGCGGTCTGTGGGCAGCGTGGCGGTTCTCTTTTTCAATTTTGGGGAGAAGGGCGAGCGTGTCGGGCGTGAAGTAGGCTTGCGCAAAACGCTCCCAAACATATTGCACCGCCATGGGCGAAGGATGCACCATGTCGTCGGCAAAAAAGCGGTAGTCGCGCAGTTCGTCGAGCAAAATCTCGTACGCCGGAAAATAGCGCACGTCTTTGCATTGTTGGCAAAGCGCCTCGGTGGCGAGCAGCAGCGTGGCTTTGCTGGTCTGGTTTTCGGTGGCGGCATAGCGTATTGGACTGACCGAAAGCAGAATTTTTAGCGTGGAATTTTCTTTTCGCAGTGTGCCGAAAAGTGCGGCGTAGCGCGCCACAATCTCGTCGATGGTCAGGCGGCGGCGCACAAAAAGGTTGTTTGGCACTTTGTGGCAATTTGCCACCACATTTCCATTGAATTCATACACCCAAGCGGATCCAAAAGTGATGGTCAGCAGATTCGTTTTTCTTAGATTTTGACTCGCCAAAGTGAAGCGCTCGTTCATCTTTTCGAGTGCTTTTTCTCTTGATTGATCGGAAAAACTGCCGTGATGTAACCAACTGTGCCACAGACCGTTGTGCTGAAAAAGTTCGTCGGCGGTGAATGGTTTGCCCGATAGCAGTCGCTCGAGGGTTTGCGCTATCGACAGCGGATTGTATAGCACGCCAAATGGGTTCATGTCGACTTGGAAACGGTAGTCGATGAGCCGCTGCCCGATGTTTTCGGCAAAGCAGGAGCCAAGCAGTAGAAATTGCGTGTTGTGCGTGATGAATGGCTGTGGTTTTATGGGAATGATGGTGCGGAAATCCACGGGGAATTGAGAATTATGAATTTAGAAATAAGAATGGTTTTTCTGCAAAATCAATGGCAGTTCGTAACTTTACGAACTTTATAAACTTTCAACTTTTTTACTCTAGCGGAATTTCCACGACTTGCAGATTCGCGTCGAGACCGTAGACGATGGAGTCGGGCGCAAAGGTGGGCGAGGCGAGGCTCTGTGTTGCATTTAATTTTGGATATGGCACATGGCTCAACTGCAGCATGGTGGCAAAGAGCGTCATCGACGAGGTTTTGCTGCGTTTGTTCTGCTGCAGATTTTTTATTTCCGAAGGATATTTGCGTGCGTAACTGTCTGAATACCAGACGATCATCGGCACGTGAAATTCGTAAGCGCTGCCGCTGTAGGTGCCGTGAAGCAGCATGTGGCGGTCGTCGTCGAGCAGATTTTCGCCATGGTCGCCAATGTAGAGCAATAGGCATGGTCGCTCGGATTTTTGCAGCATGTTGATGGTGCTATCGAGAAAGAAATCGGTGTAGCGAATGGCGTTGTCGTACGAATTCACAAGAATGTTGCGCACTTCATCAATCAGCACATTTTTGTCGCGATTGATGGTGGCTTCGCGCAGGTTCATGGTGAGCGCTTCGATGTCGGGGCGCGTGTTCAGATCGGGCAGAAAGGCGGCACTATCGGCAGGGTAGCGGCAGTTGTATTTGTAGTGGCAGCCCAACGAGTGCAGCACCACGAACTGCGATTGTTGCGCGGTGTCGAGCAATGGTTGCAGATAGTGCAGCAGATTGATGTCGTAGCATTCGTCGCCCGATGGAATGTAGTGTGTGTAGTCGCAATTGCCCGAAATGCGCATCAGAAACTGATTGCCGAAACTCTGGTCGGCTATCCAAGCGGTGGTGTAGTGCGCTTCGGCAAAGGCTTCGGGCAGCGATTTCTGGTGAATATAGTCGGCTGCCGTTTGTGGCGTGGCGGGCGAAAGCATCAGCGGCACCGACACGGTGGTGAGATTTGCCACGGCATATACGCTATCGAACGAAATCAGATTTGTGCGCTGTTGCAATAGTGGCGTGGTGTTGCGCGGGTAGCCGTTTATGCCGAAATTGCCATAGCGCGCCGTTTCGCCAATCACCAACACAATAGTCTCGCCTTGTGGCGTGGCGGCGGGTTTTATTCCGAAAGAGAAATTTTCGAGTTGTTGCGCTGTGGCGTCAATTTGGCGGTGCAGTTGCACAATGTCGATGGCGTGGTGTAGCATGTTGAGCGGTTGCACGCGTGTGACGACGCCCTCGTGACGTTCGTTGTGAATTGGGAAAACTAGGTGATGCCGTGCAATGCCGTCGCTACTGATGGCGCCAAAAAGCATTATGCCCATCAAAAGTTCGGCGCAACCAAGAATGCGTCGTCCACGATGGCTGAAAAGTGGCGTTTGGTTGTCTATCTTGTTGAAAATGAACCAGAAATAGCCACCGAACAACATCAGCGCAAGCAACGCAATGGGCCAACCAGTGGAGCAGAGTTCGAGAAATTCGCCTGGTTCGGCAATGAAAATGGTGTTGACAAACAGGAGCGATGTTGTGGCGTGATAGAGTACTAAATGCACAGTCTCGACCAAGCCCGTGAGCAGCGTGATGCTGTGAAAAGTGAAGAATGCTCGTGGGCGCAGCAGCAATGCGGGCAACAAAAACCACATGGTGCCGCAAAGCAGGTAGAGCAAGCGCATTGGCACAGTGCCAAGGTCGGTGGCAATGATGGTCGCCAGCAGATATGGCGCAAGTATCAGCAGCGAAAGTGCTGCGCGCAAAAGTCGTTGTTGCTTGTCAGTTTGCATGCGCTTATCGGTTGATAATCAGAATTTTAGTGGTCTCGTGCTGTTTGCCATCTGGACTGAAGCACATGGCCAAATAGATGCCAGTTGCCACGCGTTCGCCATTGCTGCGATTGCCGTCCCAAGTGGCGATGCCGCCGTTCGAAATGGTTTCGTAAACCACATTTCCCGCAATGTCGGTAATTTTCACTCGCGTGTCGGTAACCAAGCCCGTGATGGTGATTACGCCAGTGTAATCTTCGCGAACTGGGTTGGGGAAGGCATGCACATTTGTGAATTGCTCGTTGCCTTCGCTGGCGTCCGATTGGTACGAAATCAAGCCATTGCCAGTGCCGAAAAATACTTCGCCCGTCTTGTCGTTTATGCCGATGCTGATGATGTTGTCCGACAGCAGCGGGCTATTTTCGCTGGTGAAATGGTGAATCGTCTCCAATCCATCGTCCGAAACTAGGAAAACGCCATTCGCTTCGGTGCCAATCCATTTGCGGTTCGAACCATCGATGGCAATGGCGTTTATCTGGATGCCATCGAGCAGATAGTCGGCTAGATTGGTGCCATCGTTGCGCGGAATTTTCACTCGCGAGCAGGTGAAACCATCTTCGAAGGCTTTCAGTTGATTGCTCAGCACGCAGATGCCATCGGTAGAGCCTATCCAAAGACGATTGTCCTGATCTTGCGCAATGCAGCGGAAGTTGGTTGGCGCATATTTGTTACCATCTTGGTCGGTAAACGATTTAAAATAGCGCGTAACATCGTCCGAAGTTTTGCTTGGCGTGCCGTTGTCGTAGAATGTGAAAAGTGCAGTTGTAGAGCCACTTTGTTCGCGTGGTATCAGCACCCATTTTTGGTGTGCGTCTTGGTTTGAAATGACGATGTCTTGCGCGGTCTCGATTTGCTGTAACCCACTGAAATTCAGCGCTCTGATTGTTCCGTCGGGTTCGCGGTATTTTATCAATTTCACAGCACTCGACGATGGCATATTCAGAAACCACAGATTGCCGTCGTTGTCGTAGGTTAGACCATCGAGGCGATGATAGCAATAGTAGGCACTTTCGGGTTTTCGCAGCGGGTAAATGGTCTCTATATCGCTATTGTCGGCATTGTAGAGCTTGTATGGTTTATCGTCGCGAAATTCGTAAAGTCCCATGCCGTAGGCTGCCACAAAAAAGTGCTTTTTGTCGTTCGGGTCGATGGCGACATCAAGGAAATCGATGGCATTGATGTATTTCGAGGTGTGTTCTTGTTTGGTGACGGTGTTTATGTTGCTTTGTATGATGTTTATCCAAGTGTTGTTTTCGAAAATCATCACATGTCCAGCACGCTGATATTGCGTTGCCCATCTGCCGCCGGGAACCACAAAAATGCGTCCGTCGCTGTAGCGAATGCGCCATGCGTAGTTGGTTTGTGGTCCATTTGGTCGATAAATA
Source organism: uncultured Paludibacteraceae bacterium (assembly GCA_964528925.1). Taxonomy (GTDB): domain Bacteria; phylum Bacteroidota; class Bacteroidia; order Bacteroidales; family Paludibacteraceae; genus W0P28-013. The sequence continues at coordinate 12,393 of CAZGVF010000032.1, forward strand.
TTGACCTCTTTGGTGCTTGGCGTTATGCGCGCAATGCCAGCAAGGTTGGCGGCAGTCCATATTTGGTTGTTGATGGAGTCGTACGATGCCATGCAGATGCCATCGTTGTAGAATGTTTCGCTGCTTTTGGGTGTCAGCATCTGAAAATTGTGCTCTGCGCAGATGAACAATCTGTCGTTTTCGGCATTTAGTCCAACTATGTTGGTGTAGATTTTGTTCCAATCACCGCCTTTTTGGCGATAGACGGTGCTGTCGCTTTGCAGCAGATAGAGCGCGCCATTGTAAGCCACTGCGCATTTGTTGGTGATTTTGCTGGTGGTGGCGGTTGCAATTTTCGTCCAATTTTCGAAATTCGCCAAATTTTTGCCCGAAGTTGGTGCAGTGAAAATGGCGTTGGCTGTGGTGGCGTACCATAGACCATCATTCTGAGTGATGGTAAGCACTGCCACTTTGTCGCCATTGTCGCCAATGGTGTAGGTGTCGGCCACTTCGCGTCGCTCGAGGTCGAGCACCAAAATGCCGAAATCGCATGCCAAGTAGGCATATTTTCCGTTACAAAAAATCTGATTGATATTTTTGCTGCCCGCCATATTTTTTCGGTAGAGGTCGGTGATGTTGTAGGTTTCGCCATTGCACAGCAGATCGATGTTGGCGTTAGCATAGCCCACGACAAGCGTTTCGGTCGCGTCGGAATAGGCAATTGTCGATACGGTATTGTCGTTCAAGCCGGTTATTTTCGATAGCAATTCCACTGCGTCGTCGTCCTTATCGACCGAATAGAGCGCGCCGGCACTCACGCCATATACTTTGTTGGGCGTTTGGGCTATCACTTGCGTGTTGGTGTATGCCAAATGTGTGCGCCAACTGCCAATGGCTCGTTGCTCGGCTTGTACCGAAAGCGTGGCGGCGAAAATCAGGGCTAAAAATGCGAATTTTTTCATACAAAGGATTTCAGATTTCAAATTTCAGATTTCAGATTTGGGGCGGTGAACCTGTCGAACCGCAGAATCTACATTTTTTGCAGTTGGCAGTT
>CAZGVF010000033.1:0-2200 GCA_964528925.1 uncultured Paludibacteraceae bacterium
CCAATGTTCGATCGCGCAGGAAATCTTGTTGGCATAACGGCTTCGAAAGTTGTGAAGCAGGGTATTGATGGCGTCTATTATGCTATAAAATCGAACTATTTGAACAATCTTATCGATGCTGCGCCAATTTCGATACCAGATATTGGCACAAACTCGTTGGCAGGAAAAGATTTGCCAGCACAAATTAAAGCCCTCACACCATACGTGGTGATGGTGCTTGTCTATTGAGAATCTATCTTATCAAAAAAAACAATACAACAATGAAAAAAACAATTTTATTCGTAGCGGGCTGCCTGTTTTGCTTTGGTGTAGCTAACGCACAAATGTCGGCCGTAGAAATTGCTTCGCAACAAACCGAAGCCGAAAAACTTTTGCTCAACGGTAGTTTTGTAAAGGTGGAAACCATCTCGGAATATAGCGACAATGGCATTGAAGTGGACGGAAAAGTTCTTACCGATTTGACAAACAATCAGAAGATTGGTTATCTTGAATTCCGTACCGAAAGTGAAGTTGGTAAAGCCATTTTTGCTTCGATAGCTACTTCTGCCGCAACTGGAACCAATGTGCAATTCGACGGCTCTGCAAAACCACTTGGCTACCTCGATCTGAATCATGTAAACGAGTTGGTAAATGTGCTTCAAAAAATCGTCGACATGTCGAAACAAAAAGCAACTTACAAATACACAGTTAGTTATGTAGTTGCTGGCGGTATAAATGTAGTTTATGACAGCGACGACGAAGAGGCTCAATTCCAAAAAAGATGGTATTCAACAAATGCTTTTGGCGTAAAAGAGTCGTATAGCGTTGGTACTACAGCAATCGAGGTAAAAGAATTGGCAAAAATAATTACTGCCATCAAAGAGGCACAAACAAAAGTGCAAGCAAACCTCAAATAAACCCAATAATACCAGATAAGATAGACTTCGCACCTCGGCTTTTGTCGGGGTGCTTTTTTATTCATTGAATTATTGACTCATTGAATGTTAGAGTGTTGAAAACTTTATTTCGCCCTCTCGGCAAATTTTTGTATCTTTGCAGTCTGAATGCGCCATTGCGCAATCATAAATTTCTGACGATTATCGCCATATTTCGCGTAAAAATCGAACCAGAAATTAGAAATCAGAAATCAGAAATTTTCCGAACTGAGAAACTATTTTGATTATGGCCGAAGATAAAGACAACGAATTGGAAGAAAATGGCGTGAACGACGCACCTGAGACAAACGAAACAATCGGTGAAAATGACGCAGTAGAGCAGCTCATAGAGCCTGCCGAAGGCGATGGCGAACCGCAGCAACACTCCGACTACAAGCGTCCCGACTTGCTCGACGAGGAGGCAAAACGCCACCTTTCGGGCATGTACCAAATGTGGTTTTTGGACTATGCCTCGTATGTGAACCTCGACCGCGCCATTCCGCACATAAACGATGGTTTGAAACCCGTTCAACGTCGCGTGCTGCATGCCATGCGCCGTGCCGACGATGGGCGCTACAACAAAGTGGCTGCCATTGTGGGCGACACCATGCACTATCACCCACACGGCGACGCTTCTATCTACAGCGCATTGGTGAATTTGGGTCAGAAAAATCTGCTCATCGATTGCCAAGGTAACTGGGGCAACATTCTCACGGGCGATTCGGCTGCTGCTCCGCGTTACATCGAGGCGCGCCTGTCGAAATTTGCGCTCGAGGCGGTGTTCAATCCAAAAACTACGCCGTGGAAACCTTCGTACGATGGTCGTAGCCAAGAGCCGATATTCTTGCCAGTGAAATTTCCATTGCTTCTGATGCAGGGTTGCGAAGGCATTGGCTTGGGTCTGAATTCCAAGATTTTACCGCACAATTTCAACGAACTGCTCGACGCTTCAATCGCCATTTTGCGCGATGAAGAGTTCCAACTTTTCCCCGATTTCCCAACGGGCGGTCTGCTCGATGTGAGTCGCTACAACGATGGCGAGCGCGGTGGCGTGGTGAAAATTCGCACGCACATCGAAAAACTTGATAATCGCACGCTCGTAATTCGCGATGTGCCTTATGGTGTGGCGGTGCGCGATCTTATCGAATCGATATTGACGGCGGCCGAAAAAGGCAAAATCAACATAAAAAATGTGACTGATAGCACCTCGTCGCAGGTTGAAATTACGGTACATCTCGAGTCGAAAACCTCGTCGGACAAGACCATCGATGCGCTCTATGCCTTCA
>CAZGVF010000033.1:2300-7147 GCA_964528925.1 uncultured Paludibacteraceae bacterium
CATCTCGAGTCGAAAACCTCGTCGGACAAGACCATCGATGCGCTCTATGCCTTCACAAAATGCGAGGTAAGTTATTCGCCAAACTGCTGTGTGGTCGACAACAACAAGCCTTGTTTCATCTCGGTGAGCGAAGTTCTGCGGCGCAACACTGCGCAGACGCTCAATCTGCTCACGCAAGAGTTGAACATCGAAATGGGCGAGTTGGAAGATCGGTGGCATCAGATTTCGCTCGAAAAGATATTCTTCGAAAAACGAATCTATAAGGTTTTGGAGCAAGATTTCGACTCGTGGGACGACCAAATAACCGAAATCGAACGCAAATTCGACCCGTATCGCAAACTTTTGCACCGCGAAATCACGCGCGACGATGTGCTGAAATTGTGCGAAAAGCCTGTCCGCAAAATTTCGAAATTCGACATCAAAAAGGCCGAAGAGGACATCGCTTCCATCGAAGAACAGATGAAAAAGGTGCAGTATAACCTCGATCACATCATCGACTACACCGTCGATTGGTTCAAACACTTGAAAGAGAAATACGGCAAAACCTATCCGCGCTTGACCGAAATTCGCAATTTCGAGAGCATTCAAGCCACAAAAGTGGTGGAGGCCAACGAAAAACTCTTTGTTAATCGCGACGAAGGCTTCATCGGCACAGGCTTAAAGAAGGACGACAATGTGGAATTTGTTGGCAACTGCTCCGATATCGACGACATCATCGTATTTTTCAAAGATGGCAAATACAAAGTGGTGAAAGTAGCCGATAAACTTTACGTCGGCAAGGGCATAATTCATGTCGCTGTGTTTGTGAAAAACGATCATCGCACCATCTACAATGCCATCTATCGCGATGGACGCGCTGGCTACTACTACATCAAGCGTTTTGCGGTGAATGGCGTTACGCGCGCCAAAGAGTACGATCTGACGCAGGGTAACGAAGGCTCGAAAGTGGTCTATTTCTCGGCAAATGCCAATGGCGAGGCCGAAACCGTGAAAGTTACGCTGAAACCGACCACACGTCGCGTGAAAAACCTGATTTTCGAGAAAGATTTCTCTGAAGTGGCCATCAAAGGTCGCCAATCGATGGGAAATATCCTCACAAAATACGATGTCCACAAGATTTTGCTGAAACAGAAAGGTGGCTCTACGCTTGGTGGTACGCCCATTTGGTTCGATGCCGATGTGCTGCGGCTCAACATCGACAAGCGCGGACAGTATGTTGGCGAATTTTTCAATGGCGATCAGATTTTGGTCGTTACCAAAAATGGTGAATACTACACCACTAATTTCGACCTGAACAACCATTACGACGACGATGTGCTGCGGCTCGAAAAGTTCGATGCAAACAAGGTTTGGAGCGTTGCGCTCTACGATGCCGAGCAGGGTTACGCCTACATCAAACGGTTCTTGTTCGAAGCGCAAAAAAATCGCACTTCGTTCCTTGGCGACAGCAAACTTTCGCGACTTTTCGCCATTTCCGATCAGGTTTATCCGCGTTTCAAAGTGACGATGGGCGGCGGCGATTCGTTCCGCGATGCATTCGAGGTCGATGTGGAGAGTTTCATTGGCGTGAAGAGTTTCAAGGCCAAAGGCAAGCGCATCACCACGTGGAATGTGGAGACGGTGGAAGAACTCGAACCGCTGCGTTTCCCCGAGCCTGAACCGCAAGAAAATGCCGATGAAACCGCCGAAAATATGCCAAACAACGCTGCCGAAAACGCTGAAAACGAAGTCAATGTCGAATCAGTAAAGGCTGAAAATAATTCGGAAGAATCGGCAGAAAAAACAGCGAAAGAATCGGTGAAAAACGTTGATGGTGTGGAGATTGTTACGGTCGATACCACACAAAAGAACGATTCCACCGAGAAGAAAAACGACGAAGAGGATCGTAGCAAAGAGATTGATGATATCACAGGCCAGATGCGGCTTTTCGACGATTGATGTAACTTGTAAAGCGGAAAAATCATGCTTTTACGAATCAGAAGAACGAACGCACGCCGAAAAATTGTGTTTCTGTCGGCACTTGTAAGCACCACGCTTTTGATGGCGCAGTCCGAAGCTGACAAAATTTGCGGACTCTACTATGTGGTTGATAAATTCACCTCGGGCGAGCAGTGCAAAGTTCGCATTTATCGCACCGATAAAGGCACTTACGAGGCGCAAGTGGTGTGGATGAACAAGCCTTATAACGACGATGGCACGCTGCGGCGCGATGTGAACAATCCTGATCCTGCGTTGCGAAATACGCCCTGCAATCGTGTGGTGATGATGCGCAACCTGACCTACAATGCCGCCGAAAAAGAGTGGCAAAATGGCGAGGTCTATAACCCGCAAAATGGTCGATTCTATCGCTCGTATATGAGTTTCGAAAACGACAAAAAACTGCGCGTTCGTGGTTATTGGGGCATTTCGCTCTTGGGCTTGACCATGTATTGGGACAAAATAGAGTAGTGCCGTGCTTCCCCGCGATTTTATAGATCTTATTTCCCCGATTTTTGCCGATGAAATGGCTGATTTTGAGGCTGCAGTGACGCAACCTCCTGTGGTGAGTGTGCGGTTGAATGACAAAATTTCGCTGCCGCAATTTGCCGATTGTGAGGCGGTTGCGTGGTGCGAGAGTGGTCGCTATTTGACCGAGCGCCCCAATTTTACGCTCGATCCGTTGTTGCACGCTGGAGCCTACTATGTGCAAGAGGCTTCGTCGATGTTTTTGCAGCAGGCGTTGAACCATTTTGTCGATAAAAACGCCCGAATGCTCGATTTTTGTGCGGCGCCGGGCGGCAAAACCACGCTCATTGCGCAGCATTTGACCGATGGCGTGCTTGTGGCGAACGAATTTGTGCGGCAGCGCGCCTATATTTTGGCAGAAAATGTGCAGAAATGGGGCAGACCGCAAGTGATTGTAACCAATAACGCCACGAGCGATTTTGCCGATTTCATCGGAGTTTTTGACGCTATTTTGGTCGATGCGCCTTGCTCGGGCGAGGGCATGTTTCGCAAAGATGCGAACGCCATTGACGAGTGGTCGCTACAGAATGTACAGCAGTGCGTTGTGCGGCAGCGTCAAATACTTGCTGACGCTTGGAAGTGCTTGAAAACCAATGGAATACTCATCTACAGCACTTGCACTTACAACAGTTTGGAAAACGAAGAAAATGTGCGGTGGCTTTGCCAAAACTACGATGCCGAGGTGCTGCGCATTCCGCTCGATGAGTCGTGGCGAGTTACCGAAACGGCCGAAGGTTACCATTTTTATCCGCACCGCACGCGTGGCGAGGGACTTTTTCTCACTGTAATCCGCAAAAAACAGACGGAACAATCGGCAAATTTACGCTTGAAAAATACTCCCAAAAATCTTACAGCGACAGAATTTGCCAATTACCTGAAAAATGCCGATGAATACGCGCTTTTTGAACAACAAAATGGTCTGAAAATGGCATTTTTGCAACAATGTGCCGATTTGTTGCAATTTTGTCTGAAACGACTGAATGTGTTGCATTTTGGTGTGCCACTGGCCGAGCCGAAGGGCAAAGATTTGATTCCGCAGGCTGGTTTGGCGTTGAACAAGGCGCTGAATGTGCAGAATTTTGCCACGGTTGAGATCGATTTGCTCACAGCGTTGAGTTTTTTGCGCTGCGAAGCCATCAATCTGCCTGATGCACCGCGCGGATTTTTGTTGTTGACCTATCAAAATCTGCCGATTGGTTGGGTGAAAAACATCGGCAACCGCTGCAACAACCTCTACCCGCAGCCTTGGCGGATACGGCATCTTTAGGTTGTGAAAATAGGACGTGGCGTGCCGCGTCCCTACAAACTCAAAAACAGAAATTGCGACAGCAATTTCGAGAAACCTAGAAACTTACAAACTTTTCCAACTAGATTTACTCGTTCATCTCGTCGATCTGTATGCGGACCGATTCGGCGTGGATTGCCTCCATCAGGGCGTGGGTGAGTTCGGGGCTGAGTCCGAGTTCTTGTCCGTCTGCAATGCGGCGCGCCAAAACTTCGTTGTAGCGACCAGTCTGCAGTGCTGCTATGCCATTGGCTTTTTTGTATGCTCCGATGGCGGCCGACACACGCATGCGTTTGGCAATGGTCTCGAGCAGTTCGCTGTCGATGGCGTCGATCTGGCGGCGCAGCTCGTCTAGTTGGGCGGTTGGTTGTGCGGTGTTGCGGATTATCAGATTTTGCAAAATTGTTTGCAGCTCTTGCGGCGTGATTTGCTGCTCGCTGTCGCTCCAAGCAGTGTCGGGCGTGCAGTGGCTCTCGATCATCAATCCATCGAACTGAAGGTCCATGGCTTGTTGCGAGAGTGTGGCAATGAACTGGCGTTTGCCGCCCATGTGGCTCGGATCGCAAAAGAGCGGCAAGTTGGGCAGTCGGCGGTGCAGTTCTATGGGAATGTGCCACAGCGGCTGGTTGCGGTAGAGGCTCTCGTCGGTCGACTGAAAACCGCGATGCACCGCAGCAATGCGTCTGATGCCAGCGCCGTAGATGCGTTCTATGGCGCCAATCCACAGGTCGATGTCGGGGCTGATGGGATTTTTCACCAGCACTGGAATGTCAGTCCCACGCAGTGCATCGGCTATCTCTTGCACCGCAAAAGGATTCGATGTGGTGCGCGCTCCCAACCACAGTAGGTCGATTCCGCCCTCGATGGCTTGGCGCACATGTTGAGCCGTGGCCACTTCGGTGGCGATGTAGAGTCCCGTCTCCGCTTTTGCGCAGCGCAACCATTCTAGACCTTTGCTTCCAACGCCTTCGAATCCGCCAGGTTTGGTGCGCGGTTTCCACAGTCCTGCGCGCATTATGCGCACGCCAATTTGTGCCAATTGCCGTGCCGTAGCGAG
>CAZGVF010000033.1:7247-10598 GCA_964528925.1 uncultured Paludibacteraceae bacterium
AAGTTCATAAAGTTTCGCATTCCACAACTTTTGCAGGGCAATTTCCTATTTTCTTTATTTGAAGATTTGAAAATTTGAAGATTGCGGGCGGTGAGCTTGTCGAACCGCCTAATTATCAATTGTCAATTATCAATTGAAAAATTCCTAACTTTTTCTAGACTTTATGCAGCAAATGCCCCATGCGTTCTTTTTTGGTGCGCATGTAGAATTCGTTGTATGGATTTGGATCGATTTCGATGGGGACATTCTCCACAATCTCCAATCCGTAGGCTTCCAAACCGATGCGCTTCACGGGATTGTTGGTCATTAGGCGCATTTTCGAAACGCCAAGCTCGCGAAGAATGCTCGCACCAACGCCGTAGTCGCGCTCATCGGCCTTGAAACCGAGGTGCAGATTGGCATCGACCGTATCGTAGCCCTCTTCCTGCAGTTTGTAGGCGGCAATTTTCGCCATCAGACCGATGCCGCGTCCTTCCTGATTCATGTAAACGACCACGCCTTTGCCCTCTTTTTCGATGGCGCGCATGGCTTGATGCAGTTGCTCGCCGCATTCGCAGCGGCACGAACCGAAAATGTCGCCAGTGGCGCACGACGAATGCACGCGAACCAAAATCGGCTCGCCCTGTTTCCATTCACCTTTTATCAGTGCGATGTGTTCCAAACCGTTAGATTTTTGGCGGAAAGGAATCAGTCGGAAATGGCCGTATTGCGTTGGCATATCAACCTCTTCGCCGCGCTCGATGAGCGATTCTTGCTGCAGTCGGTAAGCAATGAGGTCGCGAATGGAGATGATTTTCAGGTCGTATTCTTTGGCAATTTTTTGCAGTTCTGGCATGCGAGCCATGGTGCCGTCTTCGTTCATTATCTCCATCAGCGCGCCAGCAGGGTAGAGGCCAGCCAGTTTTGCTAGATCGATGCAGGCTTCGGTGTGACCAGCGCGACGCAGCACGCCTTTGTCCTGCGCATAGAGCGGATTGATGTGTCCGGGGCGACCGAATGTTTGTGGTGTGGAGGCAGGATCGGCCAAGGCGCGAATGGTGGCAGCGCGGTCGGCAGCCGAAACGCCCGTGGTGCAGCCCTCGAGCTTATCCACCGTGATGGTGAATGGCGTTCCAAGCACCGATGTGTTGTCGGCCACTTGGTGCGGCAGGTCGAGTTCTTTACAACGCTCGATGGTGATGGGAGCGCAAAGCACGCCACGCGCATGTTTCAGCATGAAATTGACCTTTTCGGGCGTTATTTTTTCGGCGGCGATAATGAAATCGCCTTCGTTTTCGCGGTCTTCGTCATCGACCACAATCAGGAATTTACCCTGACGAAAATCGTCGATAGCCGATTCGATGTATGAGAAATCTTTCATCGTATTTTAGGTTGAAATGATGAAAAGTTGAATTGTCTATGCTAAAATTTTTTCGGCGGCAAAGTTACAAAAAAAGTCGCAAATCTGCGCATTTGTCTGTTTCGTGAAAAATGTCTACCTTTGCAAGTTATGAACCGCTACGGGCTGATAGTTGCGCTAGCACTCACGGCTGGCACTGTTTGGGGTGCGTCGAACAAGACGAAAATCCCCAGTATTATCCACACTTGGCGCATCGACGAGACGCTTGGTGTGGCTGATTCGTGTCGGATTGATACGGCTGTGGTGAGTTACCCCGACGCCGATCCCGTGAACGATTACAGCATCGCAAATTCGTGGAATGGTAACCTTGGCTCGCCGCTTCAGTCGAAAATCTATTTCGATCGCACACAGAAAACACCACTTTTCTTTTCGTCACCGTACGATGCCTATTTAGTCGGTGTCGAAGATGTGTTATTTTTTAATACGACAACCCCATTCGCAAAACTTGAATATCGTTCTGCGCTACCCACATTCTATCAGCAAGACCATTTCAAATCGATGTTTTCGATGAATGCCAATTCGCGCACAAACTTCGGCGCACTGGTCAATCTCATCTATGGTCGCGGACAGTATGCCAACCAAGCCACGCGCTTGGTGAATGGCGGATTTTGGGGCAGTTACAACGGTCGTCGCTACTCGGCGCAGGGCGTGGTGATGTTCAACAATTTCCGCAACCACGAAAATGGCGGCATTACCGATCGCGAGTACATTCTTCACCCCGAAGAGTCGCTGAATATGGAGGCGAACAACATTCCAACGCGCCTGAATGCCATCACGGGATATGTTGATAACTTGTACTACTACAACCATAAATTTTGTTTTGGCTACGAAAAAGAGCGGCAAGTTACCGAAGATTCGGTGGCGTACGACTACATTCCGGTGAGTTCCATTACGCACACCATTAAGTTTGAAGATGTGCGCCGTCGCTATGTGGAGCAGGATTCGGTTACGAGCGGTGTGTACGACTACAACTACTACAGCGGTGCCTCGACGCTCGACTCGACGCGCTATTGGTCGCTGAAAAATGTGTTGGCATTTACGCTCGAGGAGAAGTTTAATCGCATCATGCGGTTTGGCTTGACGGGCTTTGTGGAGTACGATTTGAGGCGTTTCCGCATGTACGAAAACGATTCGTTGCTCGGTTCGCGCCACACCGAACACAATCTGCGTGTGGGAGCGCAAATCTTCAAACGCGAGGGCGAAAAATTTACTTTCGATGTCAATGGCGATGTCTATTTGGTTGGTCCGCGCTTGGGCGATTTTTCGGTCTATGGCGGCATCAAAAGCGTGTTCCCGATCACTCAGAAAGATACGATGCTGATTTCGGCACGCGGCGGATTCTATAGCGAAACGAGCGATTTTCTGACGCGGCATTATCTGTCGAATCACTTCCAGTGGACGGCCGACCTCGACCGCAGCATGCGTTTCAATGTGAAAGGGCGCATCGCTTTCCCCACGCGCGACATTTCTCTGGGCGTTCAGTTCGAAAATGTTACCAATCTCATCTATTTCGACGAAGACGCTCTGCCTGCGCAATACTCTGGAAATGTGCAAGTTATAGCCGCCGATGTTACTGCAAATCTGCATGCTTGGCGGCTTCATCTCGATAATAAAGTGGTGTATCAGTACACGAGCAATCGTCGCATTTTGCCGCTGCCCGATGTGGCGCTTTACTCAAATTTCTACTATCTCGACCACTTTTTCAAGAATGTTCTCACTTTTCAACTTGGCGTGAGCGTGCGCTATCACACCGCTTATTATGGCAACACCTACATGCCAGCCACGGGCGTTTTTCACCTGCAGCACGACTACGAAGTGGGCAATTATCCCGAAATGAATGTCTATCTGAACTGTTTCATCAAGCGTGTGCGGTTCTATGCGCAATATGCCAACTGGAACGCCTCGCTTTTTGGCGATCGCAACTATTTCTCGATGCCTTACTATCCGCTCAA
>CAZGVF010000033.1:10698-12982 GCA_964528925.1 uncultured Paludibacteraceae bacterium
GCTGGCGACTACGATGTGGTGATGAAACTTTTGCCCACAACCACCGAACTGAAGGACGAAGTAGCACTCTCAATGCCAATCACGAAAGATAATCTGGTGCTGGTGCAACGCCGTCCGAAGCGTGGCGAAAATCTGAAATTGCTGCGCAATGTGGCCGATCTCGATGGAAAAGTCGTTTTTCTGCCGTCAGGCTCGCCCGATGCGCTGGTGCTGCGCCACATCGAGGAGGAACTCGGCATCGATCTGAAAATTGAGTATCTGCCAGATATCGATTCGGAACATCTGCTGGCCATGGTGGCGACGGGTCAACTGCTCTATGCCGCGGCCGATGCTGGCACTTTTCGCGCCGTGAAAGCCTACTATCCAACGCTCGATGGCGAGACCATTTTGGGCTTCGATCAGTGGCGCGCATGGGCATTTTCGGAGAAAAATATTGAACTGCGCAACAGTTTCGACGATTGGTTTGCCGACTATCGCTGTTCTGCCGAGTACGAAAATCTTTTTCAGCAGTATTTTGAAAAATGAAAGACGGACGAACCACATTGCGCGTGAATGGCGATGGCACTTTGCTGCCATTTCTGCTCGAAAAGATGGGCATGAGCCGCACTTCGCTCAAGTCGCTGCTGGCGCACGATTGTGTGCTGGTGAACGATAGGGCAGAGCGTCGGTTCGACTGCGCCTTGAAGGCTGGCGATGTGGTTTCGGTATTGAAAAATGCACCGCGACAAGCTACTTTTTCGCATCCAAAACTGCGCTTGGTCTACGAGGACGATTATCTGCTTGTGGTCGATAAGCGCGAAGGACTTTTGACGGTGGCAACCACGCCCGAATCGCGTGAAACCACGGTTTTTTCTATCCTGAAAAGTTATGTTCGCGCCAACAATCCGCGCCAAGGTGTGTTTGTGGTTCACAGGCTCGACCGCGAGACTTCTGGTCTGCTTGTTTTTGCAAAAAATGCTGATATTCAGAAGTTTATGCGCGAAAATTGGCGAACAATCGTGCAAAATCGTGCCTACATGGCGTTGGTCGAGGGCGAGTTGGAGAAAAATGAGGACACTATTGTGTCGTGGCTTACGGAGAATCCCAAAACCACGCGTGTGCGCTCGTCGTGGCACGACGATGGCGGCAAAAAATCGATTACACACTATCGCAAACGCGGCAGCAATGGGCGTTGTTCGTTGGTGGAGTTGCACTTGGAGACGGGGCGCACCAATCAGATTCGCGTGCAGATGGCTGCCATCGGTCACCCTGTGCTTGGCGACCGCAAATATGGCTCGGGTTCAACGCCAATAATCGACCGTTTGGCTCTGCATGCCAGCACTTTGGAATTCACTCACCCTGTAACGCAAAAACTGATGCGCTTCGAGTCGAAATGCCCGTTCAGTCAGTTAGGAATGAGGAGTTAGGAGTTTTTTTAGTGAGAAGTTAGAAGTGAGAAGTTAGAAGTGTTCGCCCCAAAAGTGGACAGTGCGTAATTTTCAAATTTTCAAATCTTCAAATAGATAATTAGAAACCAGAAACCAGAAATTAGAAACCTATATGAAGAACTACAAACTTTTTTGCATTGCGTGCTTATTTGCAGCCTTGTTGACGGGTTGCCGCATGCAGGAGAAGCGTCAGGTGCGTTTGCTCGAGAATTTCACAACCGATCTTCAGGAAAATTATTCCACCTACAACGACGAGCAGTGGAATCAGTCGATGGTCGAGTTTGAGCAGATTTCAGAATCGCTCGATGGCGACTTCAGCGTGGAACAAATGGGCGAAATCGCTCGGTTGGAAGCGCAGTGCGCCGCCATCTATTCTCAGTATCTTTTTGATGAAGACCATTTGAACGATACCATGTATAAACTCGGCGTCGCATTGGGTAATTCCCTCGAAGGAATGAAATCGGTTGTCAAAAAAGACGAAGAATGAAACGCGCAATTTCGGCATTTTTCGTCTTTGTGCTGGCATTGTCGCTGCTGTCGTGTGTTCGCACAGCACAAGCCGACACGCAGCAAACAGTTAAGCCGCATTACGAGTTGGCGCGCCTCACCACACCGCGCAAACAGCAGGTAATAGAGCATTTGGGCTACACGGTGAGTTATAGTCCCGTGTGGCACGTGCCGCATTGGGTGGCGTATTCGCTCACTCGTAGCGAGACCATGGGCGAAGTGCCGCGCGCCAAAAGTTTCACGCCCGACCCCAAGGTGCGTGGCGCAAAGGTGACGCATCAGGACTATACCAAATCGGGCTACGACCGCGGACACATGGCTCCTGCAGGCGACATGAAATGGTCGGAGCG
>CAZGVF010000034.1:0-2477 GCA_964528925.1 uncultured Paludibacteraceae bacterium
TAATGCGCTGCCACGCTACGAAATGCGCCCGCTTTCATCAGCGCGGCATTCGGCTCGTAAAGGTAGCGTCCGAGCGATGTGGTGAGTTCGATTTTGGCATTTTTCTCTTCTGAAATGAGAAAACTGAACGGCTCGTTGGGCAGATTTACGGCAAAAATGGTCGGCTCGCCCATAAAATCGCGCTCCAAAAGTGCCAAAACCTCCTTGCATTCGTTGCCCGTTGCCACCACATGAATCTGTTTGATGTGTTGCAATTCGCGCTGTAGCAGGGCAATGTCGAGCATGGGCGAGAGTTTCACTAAAACTTGCTTTGCCTTTTGCAGAAGCAATGTTTGCAACGCTGCCACATTGGGCGTGCAGTCGGCAATCGACACGGTTTTGCGCCCACCAGCATTGCGCCGCGCAGGGTCGATGAAAATGGCATCAACCTCGTCCATCGACTGCAGAAATGCCTCACTATCAGCAAGATGAGTGGTGATTTTATCGCCTAAAACGGAAAAATTCCGAGTCGCCAAATCAACCAAATGCGGCTCGCGCTCCACATAATCGGTCGTGGCGAAATTTTGCGAGAGAAAATGGCAATCGATGCCCATGCCGCCCGTCAAATCGACCAAAGTGCGACCGCTGAGCAGACCACTTTTGTAGCGCGCAGTGGCTTCGGACGAACATTGCTCAACCGACAGGCGCGGCGGAAACTCAATGTCGGCATTAGCAGCCCAACTTGGCACTTTTTCGGATAAAAGTTGTCGCGCCTCGATTTGCTGCAGCGCACAACGCAGGTCGACATCAGCAGGCGATTTTTGCAACGCCAACTGACGCACATCGTCGTGCAAATGCGCAAAAACAAACTGTCGGGTTCCCGTGTTCATGACTGCAAAGGTACTGTTTTTTTAGGTAATTTGTCAACCCTTTTTTGGAACGATTTTTGCGGCAACTTTTTTCGTATCATTCAAAAATCAATTCCTATGAAAACAAAATTTTTGGCTGCATTGGCGGCTGTTGCGCTGCTTGCAAGTTGTTCGAAATCGTCTGAAAATGCTGAAAGCGAAGAGAGCGATCTCTTGGCCTATTCGCCTGCGATGTGCCGCATGAGCGTGAGCAACGAATCGTTTAGTAATTCATCAAGCGATGAAATTGCGCAAAAAATAACTCGCTCGGCCGAAATCAAATTCCAAACCGAAAGCGTGGAGCAGAGCAAATCGTACATCGAAAATCAAGTTGCTAGCGTCGATGGTTTGATCGACGACGAGCGCACCAACAGCGGCGAAACCCGCGTGAGTTGCAACATCACAGTGCGCGTGCCTGCCGAAAAATTGGACACTTTCATTGCTGCCATCGAGCGCGGCGCCATGCGTGTGGAGAGCAAAAGTGTGTCGCAGGAGGACGTTACAACCAACTACATCGACCTTTCGACGCGGCTCGAAAACAAGCGCGAACTCGAAAAACGCTACAAACAACTGCTCACCAAAGCCACCAGCATGAACGATATTTTGTCGATTGAGCGCGAGATGAACACGCTCCGCAGCGACATAGAATCGACCGAACGGCAACTGCGCTACCTCGACAATCGCGTAACCTACAGCAATGTGGAAATTGAGTGCTACGAAACCAAAACTGTGGCAGTGGAGGGCAGTGGCTCGCTCATTGGCAATGCGCTGAAGACCGGTCTTCAATGGTTCGCTGCAGCACTGCTTGGCATTGTCTACGTTTGGCCATTCCTGCTTATCGTAGCGTGCATTGTTGTGCCGATTGTTATCAAAAAACGCAGAAAACATTGATTTGAAGCGTAGGGACGCACCGAGTGCGTCCTTTTTTTTGTTTCATCGTCAAAAGTCAAAGTTAAAAATCCGTATGCCAATTCTCATGCTTCTCATATCTGTGCTGATAATCAGCATTTTACTGTGCATTTTGCCGCATTTAATTTGGCTCATTTGGCTTTTGGTGGCAGCCATCGCACATCTGCCAATGCCGCACTATGCGCCATTTGGTTACACGGCTCTTGCGCTGGTTTTGGTGGCTTGGCTGGTGATTGGTTACGGCTATTTTTTCGGACGATTCAAACTGCAAATCTTTCCAACTGAATATGCCAACGCAGCTGTTCCTGCCAGTTTCGATGGATATAAAATCGTGCAAATCAGCGACTTACACTTATCAACATTCGATGATCGTCCCGCGGAATTGCAACGCTTTGTCGATAGCATCAACGCGCAAAAGCCCGATCTTATCTGTTTCACGGGCGATCTGGTAACGATGGGCGTTCCCGAAGCGGAGCCTTATGCCGATATTTTGCGCCAACTGCGCGCCACCGATGGCGTGGTGAGCGTTCTTGGCAATCACGATTTCATGATTTACGCCCAATTGGACGAAGAAAAACGCCTCGAAGAGGTCGAAAAATTGGCAAACTTCGAACGCGAAACGCTTGGCTGGCAGTTGTTGCGCAATCAGCACATCGAAATCAGCCGAAATGGCGAAAAAAT
>CAZGVF010000034.1:2577-9123 GCA_964528925.1 uncultured Paludibacteraceae bacterium
TAGAATGTCAACAAAAAACATTATCTTTGCAGTTTAAAACTAGAAAATCGCTAATTTCGCCTCGATGAAAGGTCTTTTCACTCTGTTGCGCCGTTTTGTGCCGCCCTATCGCAGTTATGTCATTTGGGTGTTCGTACTCAATATTCTTGCAACCATATTCAGCCTATTTTCGTTTGCCACCATCATTCCAATTCTGCAAATTCTTTTCGGAATGGAGACTGGTTCGCACGCCTACATTGCGTGGGGCGATTGCGCTGGCGCGAGCGAACTAGTTTCGGCGGCAAAAAACAACATCTATTTCTACATCGAGCAGATAATCGCTACTTCTGGCGCACCGCTTGCACTCATGTGGCTTGGCGTGGCACTGATAGTGATGACACTGCTGAAAACTGGCACTACCTATCTGGCTTCGGCAGCGCTGGTGCCTGTGCGTACGGGCGTTTTGCGCGATTTGCGCAACCAAATCTATGCCAAAGTGGTAGAACTGCCAATTGGCTATTTCACCGAAGAGCGAAAAGGCGACATCATGTCGCGCATGACGAGCGATGTGGGCGAAATCGAAGCCTCCATCATGAGCTCGCTCGAGATGATTTTCAAAAATCCGATAATGATTGCGGTCTACCTCACGGTTTTGTTCGCTCTCAGCTGGAAACTGACGCTTTTTGTGCTGCTTTTGCTGCCTTTTAGCGGCTTTCTTATCGGAAAAATTGGCCGCTCGCTCAAACGCCGCTCGCTCACTGGTCAGGAACAGACGGGCGATCTGCTTTCGCAGATTGAGGAGACGCTCGGCGGACTGCGCGTGGTGAAGGCTTTCACGGCCGAGGACAAACTGCGTGCGCGCTTTTCTGCACTCAACGAGCGCATTCGCCACACTTTCAACCGCATCAATTGCCGTTATCTGCTGGCACACCCCGTGAGCGAATTTCTCGGAACAGTGGTGGTCGCCATTCTGCTTTGGTACGGAGGGTCGCTCATTCTCACAGGACAAGGCGGCATTTCGGCTCCCGAATTCATCTATTATCTTGTCATTTTCTATAGCATCATCGCGCCGTGCAAAGACCTGTCGAAAGCCATGTACAGCGTGCAAAAAGGCATGGCATCGCTGCAGCGCGTCGACGAAATTCTGAATGCCAAAAATCCGCTGAAAGTGAATGAAAACGCGCTGAAAATCAGCGAGTTCAACGATGAAATTCGTTTCGATCACGTTTGGTTCAAATATCGCGAAGATTGGATTTTGAAGGATATCGACATCGTCTGTCCCAAAGGCAAAACGGTGGCGCTGGTAGGGCAGTCAGGTTCGGGAAAATCGACCACTGTCGACCTCATTCCGCGCTTCTACGATGTGAACCAAGGCAGCATCAGCATCGATGGACATGATGTACGCGATCTCGACCTGAAATCGCTGCGCAGCCTTATGGGCAATGTGAACCAAGAGGCCATTTTGTTCAACGATTCTTTCTTCAACAACATTGCTTTTGGCGTGGAATCGGCCACGATGGAAGAGGTGGTGGCAGCGGCAAAAATCGCCAATGCGCACGAGTTCATCATGGCTACCGAACATGGCTACGACACCAATGTGGGCGACCGCGGTTGCCGTCTGTCGGGCGGTCAGCGCCAACGAATAAGCATTGCACGAGCCATCTTGCGCAATCCGCCAATTCTCATCCTCGACGAAGCCACATCGGCACTCGACACCGAGAGCGAACGACTGGTTCAAAATGCGCTAGAATCGCTCATGAAAAACCGCACAACCATTGTCATTGCGCATCGCCTGTCGACCATTCGTCAGGCCGACGAAATCTGCGTAATGCACGAAGGACGCATCGTAGAGCGCGGCAAACACGACGATTTGCTGAAACTCAACGGCTACTACAAACGCCTTTGCGATATGCAGAAATTCTAAGCTGAAAAGTTGAAAAGTTGACAAGTTGAACGCAAGGTCATAGTCATCGTCAATAGTCATTGTTTTCTGCGACAAAAAAATAATTAAATAATTGGAAATTAAACAATTAGCAAATTGATATGAAATACGCTTTAGTTACAGGAGGCAGCCGCGGCATTGGACGCGCTGTCAGTGTTAAATTGGCCAAAATGGGCTACACAGTGGTTATCAACTACATGAGCAACGATGCCGAGGCGCAAAAAACGCTAGAACTCGTGCGCGAGGCTGGCAGCGATGGCGAATTGCTCAAATTCGATGTCAGCGACAATGCCGCCAGCGTGGCAGCGCTCGAAGGCTGGCAAGCCGCTCATGCCGACGCTTACATCGAGGTTTTGGTGAACAACGCAGGCATTCGCCGCGACAATCTGATGGTCTTTATGGAGCCAGAAGATTTCATTAAAGTGCTGAATACCAACCTTGTATCGTTCTACAATGTTACGCGTCCGTTGCTCACGCCCATGCTGCGTCACAAATATGGTCGCATTGTGAACATGGCATCGCTTTCGGGTTTGAAAGGTCTGCCCGGACAGTGCAACTATTCCGCAGCCAAAGGCGGACTCATCGCCTCTACAAAGGCTTTGGCACAAGAAATCGGGCGCAAAAATGTTACCGTAAACGCCGTTGCGCCTGGTTTTGTCAAGACTGATATGGTCGATGGACTCGACGAGGCGGAACTGAAAAAACAGATTCCGATGAACCGTTTTGGCGAACCCGAAGAAATTGCCAATCTCGTTGGATTTTTGGCTTCGCCCGAGGCAAGTTACATCACTGGCGAATGCATCTCAATTAACGGCGGACTTTACTCGTAAGCATTATGAATTTTCTGAAGAAATTTTGCATAGCAGCACTTTTGTGCGTTCCAGCGTTCGTTTTTGCTGATAATCAGGCAGTTCTCGATCAAATTGAGAAAGCCAATGCCAGCGTCAAGACGCTCGTCACGCCTTTCACGCAAGTGAAAACAGTGGTTGCCACTGGCGCCAAAAAGAACTCGGCTGGCACGCTCTATTACCGCGCCAACAACTGCATGGCGCAGCACTACACGCAACCCAGCGGCGAGTGTTTTGTGATAAATGCCAACAAAATCTATATGGTGCGCAACGGCAAAAAAATGCACTTCGACGCAAGCAAAAATGCGCCAATGCGCGCACTGAGCAACACGCTGCTTTATTGCATTCAAGGCAAAATTCGCACGCTTTCCGCCGAAAATAACGCCGAAATAAGCGTTTCGAGCGACGCAAAACACAACATTGTAACGCTCACCGCCAAAAAGAAAGTGGCGCGCGGCTACAAAAAAATTGTGCTTCGTTACAACAAGGTCGATGGTCGTCTGCACAGCATGCAGATGGACGAATTCACGGGCAACAGCACGCTCTACACCATGACCGACTACAAACTGAACGGCACCATCGATGCCAGCGTTTTTGCCATTCCAGCAAAATAATTTTGTATGAAATTACAAACCATCATCGACAAAATTGAGGAACTTGCACCGCTGCCGTTGCAAGAGAGTTTCGACAACTGCGGACTGCTCATCGGGCGGCGCGATGCCGAAATCACAGGCGCGCTCGTTTGCCTCGATGTGTCGGAAGCGGTCATTCGCGAAGCCATCGCGTTGGGCTACAACCTTGTGATTTCGCACCATCCGATAATTTTCCACGGACTGAAATCGCTCACCGAAAGCAACGAAGTGGAGCGTTGTGTGGCGCTTGCCATCAAAAACGATGTGGCGCTCTACGCCTCGCACACCTGCATGGACAGCGCAACGGGTGGCGTCAACTTCCGCATGGCGCAGAAAATCGGTCTCGCCGATGTGCAGGTGCTTGTTCCGCAGCGCGAAAAATTGCTTAAACTCGTAACTTTTGTGCCACAAGCGCAACTCGAAACGGTTCGTACGGCGCTTTTTGCCGCTGGCGCAGGACATATTGGGAACTACGATGCTTGCAGTTACGCCAGCGAAGGTCACGGCACATTCCGCGCTAGCGAAGGCTGCCACCCATTTTGTGGCGAAATAGGCGAACTGCACACCGAGCCCGAAGTGCGTCTCGAGGTGATTCTCCCGACATTCCGTCAATCGGCCGTGGTGCGTGCGCTGCTGCAGGCGCATCCGTACGAAGAGCCTGCGTTCGACCTCATTCCGCTGGCAAACGCTTGGCCATCGGTCGGATTGGGTGCCGTTGGAAATCTGCCAAAACCGATGGACGAGAAAGATTTTCTTTCGCAGCTGAAGCAAATTTTCCATGTCGATTGCATCAAACATTCGGCTTTACTCGGCAAAAAAATTAGTCGCGTGGCGCTGTGCGGCGGCAGTGGAGCGGAATTTATCGGCAACGCCAAAGCCGCTGGAGCCGATGTTTTCGTCACCGCCGATGTTAGTTACCACCGCTTTTTCGAGGCCGATGGTGCGCTGCTGATTGCCGATATTGGACATTTTGAATCGGAACAATTTACAAAAGAGATATTTTTTGAACTAATCTCGAAAAATTTTGCTAACTTTGCAGTCCAAATGTCGAAAACAGAACCGAAACGCGTTTTTGCCTTCTGATTTTTGGACAAAATTAAGTATAAATCATTGAATACCAAATAGTTATGGCATCACAAAAAACAACTGAAGTGAAAGAGATTTCGGTAGAAGATCGCTTGAAATCGCTCTACGATTTGCAGTGTGTCGTGTCCGAAATCGACAAAATCAAGACGCTGCGCGGCGAACTTCCGCTCGAAGTGCAGGACCTCGAAGACGAAATCGCTGGTCTGCAAACGCGCATCGAAAAACTGAATGCCGACATCGATGAGCAGAAAAAACGCATCGAAGCCGAGAAAATCAAGATTGAAGAGGCTCGCACCAAAATTGCGAAAAACAGCGAACAGCAGAACAATGTGCGCAACAATCGCGAGTACGATGCGCTGTCGAAAGAGATTGAGTTTCAGAACCTTGAGATAGAACTGGCCGAAAAGCACATTCGCGAAAGCACCGCCGAGGTCGAAACCAAGTCGGCCGATTTGGAAGAGGCCAAAACGCGTCGTGTGGAGCGCACCGAAGATTTGGGCTTGAAAAAGAGCGAACTTGACGAGATTATTGCCGAAACAAAGCAGGAAGAGGAGCGTCTGCGCGCCAAAGCACAATCGCTCGAGGAGAAAATCGATACGCGCCTGCTTACCGCCTTCAAACGCATTCGCAAAAATGCTCACAACGGTCTGGCTGTGGTCAGCGTGGAACGCGATGCCTGCGGTGGCTGCTTCAACAAAATCCCACCACAACGCCAACTCGACATTCGCCAACGCAAAAAAATCATCGTTTGCGAGTACTGCGGTCGCATTTTGGTTGACCACGAGATGGCAGTTCTGGAACAGGACAAAGAGAAGAAAGAAGAATAATTTCATTCATAGGTACTGTACGAAAGAGATTTGTCGTGAGACAAGTCTCTTTTTTTTTGCGTATTTCTGAACAAGTGGAGAAGCGCGCGCAAATATCGCAAGGATTTTGAAGTTTCTATTTTTGACATAATGACGATGCATTTTTCTAAATTGACAAAATTCTGCACGCTGCACAAAATAACGCGACGATTTTTCGATTTAAGAAAATGATAGAGTAGAGCGTTGTAAATTGCATTTTCTAAATTACAAAAGTAAATTATTTAGCAGTTTACATTTGTAAGTAGGGTAGTAGTGCAGTAGAAAATCAAGAAAATTACAAAATTAAACAATCACCAATTTTACAATTTTGCATAGCAAATATCAAATCGTAAGTTTGCTCAATTTTCCGTTAACAGTCAAGATTTTAGAATGCTAACTAATTAAAACCCAATCAATTATCACGAATAATTAAAGTTTTTATTTATCCAATTTTTCAAGAATGTGGACTTTTGTACCGTTTTTGCCGTTTTTCTGTAAATTATAAATCATTACCAACTAATTGCCAGATAGTTACGCAGCAAAGTTACAAAACTTCTTTAACTACTGCGTTTTTGTTATCTATTTGATGTTGTGGAGGTTAGTTATTTTGGCTCATTTTGACGATTAAAAATGTAAATTTCTGGATGGCGTGATAAAGTTACAAATGTATTTTGTCGGATTGAGAAATTTGCATTAACTTTGTAACCTCAAAATTTACATTATGAAAGACCGCATTTTACAACTTGTAGAGGAAAAAAATCTGACGCTCGGAGCGTTTGCCGACGAGATTGGTGTGGAACGCTCAACCATGTCGCATATTAAGGCAGAGCGCAGCAAACCGTCGCTCGATGTGGCGCAAAAAATTCTGGAACGCTACCCCGAAGTGAACGCAGACTGGCTTATTCTGGGCAAGGGACCGATTTATCGCCAAAAAACGAACTCTCGCGAGCCCAATTTGTTCGACGATTTCGAGTTAATCGCCTCATCTACAACACAAAACGAGCAAAAAACGGAGCAAAAAACCGTGACTGCAGTCGCGCAATCTACGCAAAACAGTGTAGCGACTGCCCAAAATGTAGTTTCCGTGCCCGCCCCAACACCTGCTCCAACAAAACAGCGCTGCATCTCGCGCGTCATTCTCTTCTACGACGATGGAACATTTGAAGAGGTAATTAGGAATTAGGAGTGAGGAATGAGGAGTTAGAAGTGAGGAG
>CAZGVF010000034.1:9223-12911 GCA_964528925.1 uncultured Paludibacteraceae bacterium
TTGTTGATAACTTTTCGCCCTAAACATTTGGGCATGTCGGGTAAAAATTGTAATTTTATACGCTTAAAACGATTAACTAAATTTTTACCTAAATGACTGATCAAGAGAGAGTTATACAGATCGACATTAACGACGAAATGAAGCAAGCCTACATCGATTATTCGATGTCGGTGATCGTTTCGCGTGCGTTGCCTGATGTACGCGATGGTCTGAAACCTGTGCATCGTCGTGTTATCTTCGGAATGAACGAACTCGGAGCCAACTCCGACAAACCCTACTACAAATCGGCTCGTATCGTGGGCGAGGTGATGGGTAAATATCACCCGCATGGCGATTCATCAATTTACATGACGCTGGTGCGCATGGCTCAATGGTGGGCATTGCGCTACAAGTTGGTCGATGGCCAAGGTAACTTCGGCTCGGTCGATGGACTTGGTCCTGCTGCTCCGCGTTACACTGAGGCGCGTATGACCAAAATAGCCGAG
This sequence comes from uncultured Paludibacteraceae bacterium, assembly GCA_964528925.1. Taxonomy (GTDB): domain Bacteria; phylum Bacteroidota; class Bacteroidia; order Bacteroidales; family Paludibacteraceae; genus W0P28-013. The sequence goes on from CAZGVF010000034.1 coordinate 9,709, forward strand.
GAGATGCTCGACGACATCGATAAAGATACGGTTGACTTCGACCCGAACTTCGACGAACGCCTGAAAGAGCCTCGTGTGCTGCCTACGCGCGTTCCGCAACTGCTTATCAATGGTTCTAATGGTATTGCCGTGGGTATGGCCACCAACATGGCTACGCATAACCTCGGCGAGTGCGTCGATGCCATCTGCGCCTATATCGACAACAACGAAATAACAGTGCCAGAATTGATGCACTACATCAAAGGTCCTGATTTCCCAACGGGCGGCATCATCTGCGGACTGTCGGGCATTCGTGAAGCTTTTGAAACGGGTCGCGGACGCATCATCATTCGTTCGAAAACCAACATTGAAACGGCCAACGGAGGCAACGGACACGATCGCATTGTGGTTACCGAGATTCCTTACGGCGTAAACAAAAAAGAGTTGGTTACCTCCATTGCCGATTTGGTGAAAGAGGGAAAAGTGGCTGGCATTGCCAATGTGAACGACGAAACCGACCGCAAAGGTATGCGCATTGTGGTTGATGTGAAACGCGATGCCAACGCCAATGTGGTGCTGAATCAGTTGATGAAGATGACCGCGCTGCAGTCGTCGTTCAGCGTAAACAACATCGCCTTGGTGAAAGGTCGCCCGTGCCTGCTGAATCTGAGAGATTTGATCAAAAACTTTGTGGAATTCCGCTTGGAAGTGGTTACCCGCCGCACCCAGTTCGAACTGCGCAAAGCACAAGAACGCGCCCACATTTTGGAGGGCTTGATAATCGGCGTAGACAACATCGACGAGGTGGTTCACATCATCAGAGAGAGTCGCACGCCATCGGACGCACAACGCCATTTGGAGGAGCGTTTCGGACTCGACGAACTGCAATCGAAAGCCATTGTCGATATGCGTCTGTCGCAACTCACAGGACTGCGCATCGACGAGTTGAAAGCCGAATACAACGAATTGTTGGCTCGCATGGAAGATTTGAAAGACATTCTTGCCAAAGAGGAGCGTCGCTATCAGATTATCAAAGACGAATTGGCTGAGATTAAGGAGAAATATGGCGACGAACGCCGCACTGAAATCGATCCAACATCGGATGCCGACTTCAATCCAGAGGACTTCTACGCCAACGACGAGATGGTGATTACCATTTCGCACCTTGGTTACATTAAACGCACTCCACTGAGCGAATTCCGCACGCAGAATAGGGGCGGCGTAGGTTCAAAAGGAGGGTCTTCGCGCGACGAAGATTTCATCGAATACCTCTACAATGCCACGATGCACAACCACATGTTGTTTTTCACGCAGAAAGGTCGCTGCTACTGGCTGAAGGTGTACGACATTCCCGAAGGAAACAAGACAAGCAAAGGTCGCGCCATTCAAAATTTGCTCAGTCTCGATGCTGATGACAAGGTGAACGCATTCATCAACATTGCTAACCTTGGCGACGAAGAGTTCTGCCGCACACACTATTTAATGTTCTGCACAAAACAGGGCGTTGTGAAGAAGACTTGTCTCGAAGCCTACTCGCGCCCGCGCACCAACGGTGTGAACGCTATCACCATTCGCGAAGACGACCAAGTGATACAAGTGTGCTTGACCGATGGCAACAGTGAAATTCTGTTGGCCAACAAGAACGGTCGCGCCATTCGTTTCAACGAATCGACTGTACGCGAAATGGGACGCACCGCAACGGGTGTTCGTGGCATGACGCTCGATGGTCCTGACGACGAAATCATCGGTATGGTTTGTGGCAATAAAGACTCGGACGAAACCATCATGGTGATTTCGGAAAAGGGTTACGGCAAACGCACAAACATTGTCGAAAAAGACGAAGAGGGCAACATTGTACTCGATGAAAATGGTCAGCCGAACGACATCTACCGCATCACAAACCGCGGTGGCAAAGGTGTTCGCACCATGAACATCACCGAAAAAACGGGCAAACTGGTTGCTATTCTCAGCGTCTCGAACGACAACGACCTGATGATAATCAACAAATCGGGCATCATCATTCGCCTGAAAGTTGCCGATTTGCGCATAATGGGTCGCGCCACACAAGGCGTGCGCCTCATCAATCTTGAGAAACGCAACGACGAAATCGCTTCGGTTTGCAAAGTTACATCGGAACAAGAAGAAGATGCGGGAACTGCTGAAAATCAGGTAGAAACATCTGACGAAATTCAAGATGCACCCGCTGCAGAAACCGAAAATGATTCGGAAGAATAAGAAATTTGAACTCACCTAAATTATTGTGTAACATGAAAAAATTATTTCTCATCGCCATGTTGGCACTCGGAGTAGTTGCCACTGGCTCTGCACAAAAAAAGAACGTGTCGATGGCTCGTAACAAAGCCATGAATGTGGAATCGCCCGACTTTGAAGGCGCAAAAAACTGCATTCAGCAGGCACTCGAAGATGAAACGACAAAAGATCTTGCCGAAACATGGTATGTGGCTGGCTTGGTTTACCAAAAAATTGTGGACAACGACATCTATCACGCCATGATGGGCGGCACGCAAGACGCTGTGCTCGAGGGCGAAAGTGCAATCAAGTCGCACGACTACTACGTGGTAGCGTACGACAAAGATCAGCAGCCAAATGCCAAAGGCAAAGTGAAACCAAAGTACGCCAAGCAGATTCGCAAAGCCATCATCACCTATTACAACCAGATGATAATGGTGAACTACGGCATCACGGCCTACAATCAACAGGATTTCGCAACGGCCATTCGCGCATTCGAGGTGCACACTTCGATACCTGAATTAGTCATGTTCAAGGACGAAGATCCGAATCCGTTCATTCTCGATTCGACCTATTATCAGATTCGTTACTACACGGCCACGGCTTACGAGCGCAACGGCGACAACAACAGCGCGTTGCAAATTTTCGAGCAGATAAAGGACAAAGGTTATCAGGAAATCTACATCTCGCAGCACATTTGCGACATGTACAAGGACAAAGGCGACACGGCGGCTTATCTGAACGCTTTGCAAGAGGGCTACGCACGCTTCCCGAAAGAGTTTTTCTTCCTTGGAAATCTGATTAACTACTACATTTTAAACGGACAAGAAGAGCAGGGTATTGAGTACCTGAACGAGGCCATTGCCATGGATCCAACCAATGCCGAATATTACAGTGTGAAGGGCAATGTGATGGAGACGCTCAACAAAATTTCGGAGGCTGAAGAGGCTTATGATCAGGCACTTACGCTCGAT
>CAZGVF010000035.1:0-6159 GCA_964528925.1 uncultured Paludibacteraceae bacterium
AAAAAAATTCAATGAAAAATTTTGTGGTTTTGGAAAAATAATCTACCTTTGCAACGAATATGACCAACATCAGCAAACATACGGTTGAAAACGCCATCGCAAACCTATTTGCGCTGCCTTGCCGCGCATACAATCTGCTGATTATCAGTCATTTAGCCCCCCCCCTATCGGCTAATTTAAATTCCAAAAATTGTACTAATACACAATGTAGCGAACGAAATTCCATTCGGTCGCCTTTTGTCGTATGCTGAAAAATAATAACCTTATAAAATTCTAAATTATGAAACACACAAAACTATTCTTCGCTCTTTGCTGCTCGGCTGCGCTTTTTACTGCGTGCGACAAATACGAACCAGTTGGTAGCGAAAACAAACAAGACTATGTAGATCTCGGGCTTCCAAGCGGAACTATGTGGGCCTGCTGCAACCTTGGTGCCGAAAATCCGCAAGACTACGGCTACTATTTCGCATGGGGCGAAACTACCACAAAAAGCGCATATTGCAAGGAAAAATACACCTACACAAGCACTGCTACCACATTACCAACAAGCAACGATGTGGCCACTAAATGGGGCGGACGCTGGCGCATGCCAACCAAAGCCGAATGGACAGAACTATGCGACAAAAACAACTGCACATGGACATGGACAAAACTAAAAGGCGTGGCTGGCTATCAAGTCAAAAGCAAATACAACGAAAATTCGATATTCCTGCCTGCCGCTGGCTACCGCAATAGCGATGATTGCAAAACCGACCATGTAAACGATGCAGAAGTTTGGGGCAACTACTGGACAAGCTCAGGAAATGGAACAGAATACGCTTGGTTGGCATATTTTGCACCTGCCGATTTTGGTCTTAGCTACAACCCACGCTACTACGGGCATTCCGTTCGCGCAGTGTTTAAATAATCATTGAATTATCGAATCATTGATTCATTGAATGATAAAAATCGACTTCCAGATTGGAGGTCGATTTTTTTTGTGCAACTGTAAATTCATCATTCGCCACACAAAGTACGCAGCGTGCGCATGGCATTCAGCACGGCAAGCACCGTTACGCCAACATCGGCAAACACGGCCATCCACATAGTGGCGAGACCAAAGCCTGCAAGCACCAAAACCAGCACTTTCACGCCAATGGCGAACCACACATTTTGTCGCGCAATGCCCACCGTGCGCCGCGCAATGGCAATGGCAGTGGCAATTTTCGATGGTTTGTCGTCCATCAGCACCACATCGGCCGCCTCGATGGCAGCATCGGAGCCAAGCGCGCCCATGGCAATGCCCACATCGGCACGAGCCAACACAGGCGCATCGTTTATGCCATCGCCAACGAAAGCGAGCGTCGTGCCAGCGGCTTTTTCGCCAAGCAATCGCTCGACATGCGCCACCTTGTCGGCAGGCAAAAGTTCGGCGTGAAATTCATCAATTCCAAGTTCCGCAGCAACGGCTTGCGCCACCTCGGCACGATCGCCAGTAAGCATCACAGTGCGCCGCACACCAGCCTTTTTCAACGACGAAATGGCAGCGGCAGCATCATCTTTCACCCTATCGGAAATGACGATATGCCCCACATACACGCCATCGATGGCCACATGAATGATGGTTCCAACGTGGTGACACTGATACCAATCGGCGCCAATGCTCTCCATCATTTTGCTGTTGCCCACGCACACCGTCTGCCCGTTTACCTGCGCACGAACGCCGTGTCCCGCAATCTCCTCGATGTTTTCGACCACACAATCGTCGTTCACATTGGGATAAGCCGCCCTGAGCGATGCCGCAATGGGGTGAGTGGAAAAATGCTCGACATGCGCCGCCAAATGCAGCAGTTGCATTTCGCTGATCTTGTCGGGATGAACGGCCGTGACGGCAAATTCGCCACGAGTGAGCGTTCCAGTCTTGTCGAAAACCACAGAATCGACTTTCGACAGCGCATCCATAAAATTGCCGCCTTTCACCAAAATGCCTTGCCGCGATGCGCCGCCAATGCCACCAAAGAACGTGAGCGGCACCGAAATAACCAGCGCGCAAGGACAAGAAACAACCAAAAATGTGAGCGCGCGACTGAGCCAAATGGGCAATTCTGCCAAATAATTTTCGGTAAAAATAGGCGGAATGAACGCCAACGCAATGGCGGCAAACACCACGATAGGCGTATAGATGCGCGCAAATCGGGCAATGAAAGTCTCGCTTTTCGACTTGTTGTCGCTGGCATTTTCTACAAGATTGATGATTTTCGAGGCGGTGCTTTCGCCAAAAGATTTGGTCGTTTTCACACGAATCAGTCCCGAAATGTTCACGCAGCCCGAAACCACATCGTCATCCGCTTGCACATCGCGCGGCGCACTTTCGCCCGTCAGTGCCACAGTGTTCAGACTCGAAGTGCCATCGATGATGTAGCCGTCGAGCGGAATTTTTTCGCCGGGGCGAACCACTATCACCTCACCAACCGCCACGCCATCGGGCGCCACCGTTTCGATGCTACCATTGCGCTCCACATTGGCCGTATCGGGACGAATATCCATCAGTTGCGCAATGGATTTGCGGCTATTCCCTTCGGCATAATCCTCGAAAAGTTCGCCCACTTGGAAGAATAGCATCACAAAAACCGCCTCAGGAAATTCCGTCTCGGCACCTGGCAAAAATCCGATGCAAAGCGCACCAATTGTGGCAACGCACATCAGAAAATCTTCGTTGAAAGCCTCGCCATGAAGCAGACTTTCGGCAGCCTCGGCAATCACCTCGTAGCCCACCACAAGGTACGGCACAAGGTAAATTAGTAGCAGTTGCCACGTAGGCAGATTTGTGGTATGTTCCACCACCACAGCGGCAATCAAAAGCACGCTAGCAAGGGCAATTTTCAGGATTTTCGATTTCATCAGGCGGAAAAATTTCTAATTTCTAAAATTCTGATTTCTAGTTGGGTTAAACAACAATTCTGCCGCAAAAATATGCATTTTTCGCCATTTTGTGGTTTGGATTGAGAGAATTTTGCTACTTTTGCAAAATTATGCGCATTTTTGCTCGATATTGGAAAACCATTTTGTGCGCGGCAGCCATTGCCGTGCTATCGCTTGCACCGCTCTCTGCGCCATCGGAGCTGCAAGTGCCACACGCCGACAAATGGGTGCACGCCGCGATGTATGCCGCACTGGCAGTGGCTGCGTTTCTCGATGTAAGGAAGCATTTTTCGCTGACAAAAATTGCCATTTTTCTGCTCATTTTACCCATTTTTTATGGCGGATTGATGGAGATTTTGCAAGAATTCTGCACGCCATTGCGCTCGGGCAGTTGGGGCGACCTCGCTGCCGATGTTCTTGGCGGTTGGCTGGCGACTTTCACATGCATTTTTCTCTACAAATTCAAGAAAAAATAACTTGGACTCACTCGGTGCGTCCCTACAATCGAAAAAAAACTAATCCATAAGATACTCTCGCTTCTTGCGACTTGCTACTCACATCTTGCTACTATCATGAACGAAACGCTAAAATACCAAATTGCGCTGACTTTGATCAACGGTCTTGGACCGATAAATGGGCGCAAACTGCTGGCTCATTTTGGCAGTGCTGAAGCCATTTTCGAGCAATCGCCCAAGTCGCTGCGCACCATTCCGGGCATTGGCGAATTTCTAGCCGATGCGGTGCTATCACAAAAAGAGGTCTTTGCCCGCGCCGAAAAAGAGATTGAATTCATCGAAAGATACAACATTCAGACGCATTTTTTTGGCGATGCCACCTATCCGCGCCGACTGAAAGAGTGCGAAGATGCGCCGCTGTTGCTCTACACCAAGGGCTGCACCGATTTCAATGCGGGGCGATACTTGGCGGTGGTTGGCACGCGCAAAATCACGCCCTACGGACGCGATGTCTGCAACGCGCTCATTGCCGATTTGGCGCAGACGCAGCCCAGTCTCACCATCGTGAGCGGTTTGGCTTACGGCGTCGATGTGGCAGCCCATCGCGCGGCGCTCGACAATGGTCTGCGCACATTTGGCGTAGTGGCGCATGGTCTGGATCAGATTTATCCGTCGGCCAACCGCGCTGTAGCACGCAAGATGATAGAAGATGGTGGCGCCATCATCACCGAATTTCCATCGGAAACACAGCCCATTGCCGCCAATTTTGTGCAGCGCAACCGCGTGGTGGCTGGCTTGTGCGATGCAGTTTTGGTGGTAGAATCGGCTCTGAAAGGCGGTTCGCTCATCACTGCCGACTTGGCGAACGACTACGACCGCGATGTTTTTGCAGTGCCTGGTCGCACCAGCGATGTGCAATCGCAAGGGTGTAACAATCTGATTTACAGCAACAAAGCCGTACTTGTGCAGACTGCCGCCGATCTCGAAAAATTTATGAGTTGGGACAGTCAGCCGCTTTCGCGCGCACGGCAGCAGGAACTGTTCGACCTGCTCACGCCCGAAGAACAAAAATTGATAGATGTGCTGCACACGGCCGATGCGGTCTACATCAATCATCTGTCGCAGCAGAGCGGCATTCCGCTGCAAAAACTACTGCCATTGCTCGTGCAGATGGAATTCAAAGGACTGGTGCGCCAACTGCCAGGAAGTCTTTACAAAGTTGTGAATTGACTTCCACAAAATCTTCTCCCTTGGGGGATTAGAGGTGGTCTTAAAAATTAAATCTTTCTTCATGCAAAAAACGCAAGCCATTGTGTTACAGGCATTTCGCTACGGCGAGAGCAGTCATGTGGTGCGCATGTTCACGCGCAGCAACGGACTTGTGTCGTGCATGGTGAAAGGAAGCGGACGCCGCAGCACTTTGCCAGCCGTGCTGATGCAGCCCTTTTCGCTCGTCGATGTGGTGATGGATGTGCGCCCCAACCGCCAATTTCAGTACATTCGCGAATGCAACTGCGACCAACCAACCGACAACATCACAACCGACCCGATAAAAAATGGCGTGGCGTTTTTTCTCTGCGAATTTCTCTGTCACACGCTGCAGCCCGTCATGCCCGACGAGCAGATGTTCGATTTTGTGCGCAATTCCATCGTCATTTTCAACGCTATAAAGCGCGGAATTGGCAATTTTCACCTCGTTTTCTTGATAAAACTCACCTACTTTTTCGGATTTTTTCCAAACCTGAGTGATTTTTGCGAAGGAGCGATGTTTGATTTATCAAACAGCCTATTCGTACATGAAAAAATTAGCGAAAATACGCTCACAGCAGACGAAACACTCGTTTTTGTGCAACTGATGCGCATGGACTACGTCAACATGCACCTTTTCGCACTCACGCGCACACAACGCAACGACATTTTGCAGCGCATCATCGACTATTATCGGCTGCATTTGCCCGATTTTGGCACGCTCAAATCGCTCGATGTGCTGAAACAACTCTACTCCTGATTTGCTCAAACGGCAAAAAAACGCTATTTTTGCAGCGAAAATCAACCACAGCCCCCAACTTTATAAACTTTACGAACTTTATAACTTTCAAACTAAATATGGCCTTGTAGTTCAATGGATAGAATACGAGTTTCCTAAACTTTAGATCCGGGTTCGATTCCCGGCAGGGCTACTTTTTTGCGAATAAAGAATAAAAAATGAAGAATGAATAATAAGTCCGTGAATACTGCGGACTGCGGTTTATCGGACTTTCTCACTTTTTACTTTTCACCTTCACACTTTTGTAATTTTGCCACGCAAACTGCACACCGAAGAGATTTTGCGTCTGTCGCCCGAAGAGTTTGCGGCGGCCGACAAAATTCCGCTCGTAGTGGTGCTCGACGATGTGCGCAGCCTGCACAATGTCGGCTCCGTGTTCCGCACAGCCGACGCCTACCGCGTCCAACAAGTGATACTTTGCGGCATCACCGCCACGCCGCCACAACCCGAAATTCACAAAACTGCTCTTGGCGCTGAATTCACAGTCGATTGGCGCTATTTTGCCGATGCCAACGAAGCCGTCGACACGCTGAAACGCGATGGATTCACCGTCTTGGCCATAGAACAAGCCGAAGGAAGCATCGGTTTCGAACAGATTGTGCCAACGAAAGGCGAAAAAATTGCCGTAGTGCTTGGCAACGAGGTGAAAGGCGTTCAACAAAGCGTGATCGATCGCTGCGATGCTTGCCTCGAACTGCCACAATACGGCACAAAACACTCGCTAAACGTGAGCGTCACCGCAGGAATTGTGATCTA
>CAZGVF010000035.1:6259-10025 GCA_964528925.1 uncultured Paludibacteraceae bacterium
AAAGAATAAAGAATAAAGACAAAGGAGTAAAGACAAAAGATGCGCCAATAACTACGCAATTCATTGCGTAGCAAGTGTCCATCGATAACGCACTACCCCACAAAAACGCTAATAACCACGCAGTTCATTGCGTGGAATCTGACCATCGAACAGTCACCTCAAAACAAACTACGCACTATGAAAAAGTTAGCCCTACTCTCGTTCCTGCCGCTCGTCGCACTGCTGTTCATGGGCTGCCACGACCGCAAGCAAAATGTGGAAGTCTACTGGACAAACAGCCTGACCGACGCCATCGAAGCGACCATCTACATGCCCACCGCCACATGGTCGTTTACGCTCGAAAGTGGCGAAAGCGCGCTCATCTGCAGCATGGAATACGCCTCGAGCGACGATCTAGAGAACCACGGCTCGCCATTTGCCGAATATTGGACATGCGATCTTGGCAAAATCGATTCCGTAATCTTTGCCGATAAAATTACGGGCGAAAAATCGGTAACTTGCGGCACCGCCTACAAGCCGCTGAAATACGAGGATTATTACGACGCCTATCACACCTCGGGCTGCAACATCGACTACACCACCTACACCTTCGAAATCACGCCCAAACGCTTTGCAACCATGCGCGGACTCTGCCCATGCGATGCCGAAGATCCCGCCATCAGACTCGATAGCGTGACTGGCATGCTACACTACTACAAGATTTATTCGGTGTGGTATTTCGAAAATTCCGATGGCGACCAGAAACGCTACATGCTGCAAAATCTGCCCGAAGAATATCGCTGGAACGACCAGAAGGCGCGCATTACAGGCACTGGGCACAATGTCGATTTTCCTGAACCATACAACAACTTTTTCACTGGCGGCTGCCTTGCGGACTACACGGTGGAGTTGCTGAAATAACGATAATGCAGACACAAAAAAAATCGGGGAACATCGTGCGATGCTTCCCGATTTTCGTTTGCAGTGGGCCCACTTGGACTTGAACCAAGGACCTGCGGGTTATGAGTCCGATGCTCTAACCGACTGAGCTATAGGCCCGATTTTCGTTGCGGAACGACCTCCTCGAAAAATCGCTGCAAAGGTACAATTTTTTTCGCGTCTGGCAAAATTTCAGATGAAATAATTCGCACAGAAGAAATTTTTGCGTAAATACGCAATTTTATCTTCCGTTTTTTTACAACGTATCAATCTTTTCGAGGAGAAAATCCTGAATATTGATGTAGAAAATTCCACGTTCATCGGTCCACGGAAGAATATCGTCCTTCACTATCACAATTTTCTGAAACGAATCATCAATGCGCTGCAGCGAATTCACCTCCTGTTGACGTTTCTCTTCATCGCCAATAGTAAATGCCGACTGAATATAGTAGCGTTTATCGGCTTTATTTACCACAAAATCGACCTCCAACTGCGAGCGACGACTGCCACCTTCTGCATTTTTCCAATTGTATTCAACCACGCCCACATCGACACTGAAACCTCTGGCAATCAATTCGTTATAGAGAACATTCTCCATAATATGATTCTCTTCCTGCTGACGAAAATTGAGCCGCGCATTGCGCAATCCCACATCAGTAAAATAGTATTTCAATGGCGAACCAATGTACGACCTGCCCTTGATATTGTAGCGTTTTGCCTTGCTCAAAATGAACGCATCGACAAAATAATCGAGATAAAGTCCAAGCGTTTCGCTGTTCACTTTGAGATGCTTTTCGCTGTCAAAAGTGTTCGACAGTCGCGTAGGATTGGTGAGCGAGCCAACCGCCGACGCCACAATATCGAGCAAATCGTTGAGAATATCAATCTGCGAATGAATTTTGTTTTGTTCAACCACATCTTGCAGATAAGTAATCTGAAAAAGGTCGGTAAGATATTTGGCTTTCTCCTCGTGCGTGGGCAACTGAAGCACATAAGGCATGCCGCCATACGCTGCAAAATCGCGCCAAGCAAAACGTTTCTCGCCAGCGAAAGCATCGTAAAACTCGGCAAAAGTGAGTGGGAAGACCTTTATTTCATCGCCGCGATCGCGAAACTCGGTTACGATGTCGGTCGACAGCATTTTAGAATTGCTGCCGCTCACAAAAATATCAAGTTTTGGATTTTTGCCAAGCCCAATTAGCACATCGACAAAACCAATGGTAGCGTCGGCATCGTCGGGCAAAAAAGGATTGTGAATGGTTGCAACTTTTTGAATTTCGTCGAGCAGAACAAAGCATCGCCCACGCAAACGCTCCGTCTTTTGACGAATAAAATTGCCCAACTCCATTGGATTGCGGTAACGCGCATTTTTGTCATCGTCGAGCGAAAGAAAAAAGATGTTTTCGTTGGGTACGCCAAGCGCACGCAAACGCTTTCTAAAAAGCACATTCAGCAAGTACGATTTGCCGCAGCGACGAATGCCAGTAACAATTTTTATTTTGCCATTACCAATTTTTCGCTCCAGTTGAGCGATGTATTTTTCACGTTTTATTTCCATGGCATTTCTTCGTTAGAAGATGAAAGTGCGTAAATACGCATTTTCATCGGTTAGCTTCACGCTGCAAATTTAGGCATTATTTCCGACATGGGAAAATAAACAGAAGAAATTTTTGCGTAAATACGCATTTTTGTATTCTGCTGAAAAGAAAAAAGGGCGCGACTAATGCCACGCCCCCACTTTTGAATTTACGCTGACTATTTGTTGAGCAGATATTTTTCTTTCAGCTCATTAGCCTTGCGAATGCACTCGGGATCGTTGGGGTTACCAACCGATGGATCGAGTTTAGGAATCATCAGAATTGTGCCTGGTTCGATGTCGCTCGGATCCTGAATTTGGAACATGTTGGCCTCGTAGATGTAGACCCAGAAGGCCTGCTCGCCGCCATACCATTTGCGCGAAAGTTGCGCCAGATACATACCACGTTTCATGGTTACTTCGCCAATGAATTCGGTGTATTTCAGGAAAATCGGCACCATCTTGCCATCAATCTCGACCAGCGGAATCTCGCGCGTGGTCTTGTTCACCACGCCTTTGTCGGTCTGGCTCGCCTCCTTGGCCTCGGCGGCATGCTGCTGTTGAGTTTCTTGGTCGACATAGCCCACAGGAATAATCTCCACACGGCGATCTTTCGATTTCTGATGCTCAAAATCGTTGTAGCGGAACGGCTTGGTAGAACCGAACGACTGCACTTTCATCTGCGAATCCTTCACGCCTTTGGCACGCAGCATGTTAGCCACGGCGCGCGCGCGCTTCATCGACAGTTGCTGGTTGTATTCGTCGGAACCCGTCTTGCAAGCATGCCCGTTCACCTCGATGCCCATATCGCGATGCTGCACAAGCACGGCCGCCACCTTGTCGAGAATGTCGGCAGGCTGCAGTTTAGGATCGTATTTATCGAAATCGAAGAAGATGACCGACTTGCGCAACTCTTCGTCGAGTTTGGCAACCGCTTGAGCGATGGTGTCGTGACGCGTTTCGACCACCACTTTTTCGATCACCGTAGGCACTTGCAGCGTGTCGCGCAGCGTGATGGTATCGCTCAGCACAATGGTATCGGCCACCACAATGGTATCTTGAATGCGAATGGTATCGTAAACATAGATGATTTGCGGTTCTTGGCTCTTGCGCGGCTTCTTTTCGCGCTCCTTTTTCTCCTTGGGTTGCGTGCGACCAGCAAACAGATTCAGACCGATTTTGATGCCTGCCGAAGCCGCATTGATGCCATTTTTAATGCCAACGCCTTTCAGCTGTTTGGTAGCAATCAAGCCATCATAATTGTTCATGAAT
>CAZGVF010000035.1:10125-12681 GCA_964528925.1 uncultured Paludibacteraceae bacterium
CGCGCCAATCTCGAAAAATGCCGAGACATTATAGCGGAATTGCTTGTTTTTGGTGGTTGGCAAGCCCGTCACTGAGCGATTTTGTCCAGCACTTTCTTCGAGGCCAAAGCCATGAGCAGTCTCGTTTCTGCCAAAAATTTTCCAATCGTACTGCGGATATTCGCCCACATGGCGCATTGAACCGCTCATCACTTTGTAGTCGGAATAGACAGGCAGACCAAATTTTGCGCCCAACTGCGCATAGAGTCCTGTGCGATGTCCCCAATTCTGCTGAAAATGCAGCGCCAGCGGAATTTCTATCATGTAGATGACTTGGCGTTCCTTCCAATTTTGCATGCTCGTGCGATGATTGTATGTGTCGTCATCGGTGTCGGAAACGCCATTCCACGCATCGATTTTTTTGCCATATTCGCCCGTGAGTTTTGCCACAGAGCCGTAGTGACTGAAATGCACGCCCGTTCCGATACCCATGCAGGGAATGAAGAAATAGGAGTAGCCGATGTTAGCCGTAAGCGACGGCAGCACATATTGCGAACCAGCCTCCACCTCGTAGAGCAGATCGCTCACACCAGCGCCAAAGCCAAACTGGAAGTAGGAGCCTTTGCGCAGCGGGTGAATTTCGGGTTTGCGCCGAACGGTGTCAATGTCGGCTTCATCGTCGAGATAGAGCGAATCAACATCGAGTGCCAGCGGCGCGAGCGTGTCGGTCTCTTCGGGTTCTACCTGAATGCTATCGGCCGCCACATCGGCAGCGATGGCTTCGGCAAATGGGTCGATGGCAAGCGTATCGGCAACTACCGATGCGCTATCGGTCGGTTCCGAGCCAAAGACATAATCGGCCTCGTCTTGCGCAGCCACAGCCGTAGCGCACAAGGTAGCGATGAGTATTAGTGGGTATTTTTTCATGATTTGTGAGTTCTTTGAAGGACACTTGCCACGCAATAAATTGCGTGGTTATTTGCAGATAAACTTCGCCAAGTGTTCTTCGCCATCGGCATCGACAAAACGAACGATGTAGAAACCTTGCGTAAAGTGCTGATTTATAGTCATTTCTGTTTCGACAGACGAAGTAACATACAGTTTCAAACCTTGCGCATTGCAGATTTCGAGCGAACCGCCCGAGAGCAGTTCTTCGTCGAAATTCAAATCAACCACAATGTTCTCGCTTGGGCGCACAGGTACAGGATAGACCTCGATGCCGACATTCTGCTTCTCTTCTTTCTGAGTTGGGAAGAATTCGCAAGTGCGGTAGCGATGACCATCATTTCCGATGAGATCGACAAAATAGTAGGTTGAAAGTCCCTGCGGTTCGTAGATGTGCTGCAGTGTGGCATCGTCCACTTTTTGCCCATTGCGATACCACTGATATGCCATGAATGTGAGCGGTTTACCGGGGAGCGTGCCGCTGTTGTTCACCACTATCACATCGTTCCATTTCTGATGCAGATAACCATCGATGGAGATGGAGAGTTGCAGTTGGCGCGCCTCGCTTTCGCACGATTCGGTGCCACCAAGGAACACAAGCGATGCAGTATAAATGCGCGGTTCGGGCGTCCCGACGGCTTTTATTTCGATACGCCCATCGGCTGGAATATCGGTGAATTCGGTTACACTCTCGAACGCATCGTCGTCGAACAGCAGTTTGTATTTTGTAGGATTGCCCGAAACGGCTTCAATCTGAATGAAGAAACCGCTCGCCACATCGCTTTCGCAAATCTCAAGCATCGAATCGACCACTACCACCGTTGGCGTTGGCGTGGCTTCGGCTATCAGAACCACCGTGCGCTGACAACCTTGTACCGTAGCATCGTCGGTGATGACTTGCTCCTCACCCGAATTTTTGAAGGTAACATCGCGGCTGCCCTTACCCGACTGGCTGCTATAATTAAAGGTGTAGGTGTACGGGAAATCGCGCTCGCAAACATTCAGCGTGATGGTATCTTTTTCGTTTTGCGCAATGACAAAGCCCGCACGCTCTCCCGACTCAACCCAATCGAGATTGCAGAGACCATCGTGAGCCTCGCGCTTGATGCTAACCGCCACGGGGAAAGTGCAACCGGGCAGTTGCGTGCGGTCGAACAGGTAACTGAGCGATGGCGAGTTGCTCGTAGAGTCGATGATGGTGTTGGTATAGTAGGTATCAACATTAAGCAGCTCGATGACCCAGCGATAGGTGTAGTTGCCGTCGCCACCACTTGCGGGCTTGTCGTTTTCGACCGTCAGCGTGGCTTGGTCGCCATCGATGCAGATGTTTTCACTATCCACTTTTTTGATTGTGCCAGCCGAGAACTCGTCAACCAATGTGATGGTTACGCTCTTTTGAGAGTTTTTCCATTCGTTGCACTTGCCGTCTTTGGCCTGACGAACAAAGGTGTGCGCCTTGTGGTCGTCGAGTTGAGTGGCTTTTGGCGTGAATTCTTTACCACTTGCGCCAACTATTTCGGTACCGTCCATCAGCCAGCGGTAACTGATTTCGCCATTGCCGCCCGTGGCCTCGATGGAATCTTGCAATGTTGGAATGTCGCTTTCGGAGCAGAGCACCAGCGTGCCAAGATC
>CAZGVF010000036.1:0-2538 GCA_964528925.1 uncultured Paludibacteraceae bacterium
GCACAGAGCGTGTTCTTTTACTCAGGCGATCACTATACGGGTAACAGCAGTCGCTGCTATCTTCAGACCATTCGCCCTGTGAGCAAGTAAAGTTGCATTCGCATAAAAAGATTTGTAGGGACGCGCCTCGGCACGCCCCTACAATCTTTTATTGACTCAATGATTCAATAATTCAATCATTCGATGATTGATCTATCCGTGTGCTTCGAGCCAATTTTGGCCGATGCCGATGTCGACTTTTAGCGGAATTTGCAGCGGATAGGCCCCTTCCATTTCTTCGCGTACAAGATTTTTCACGCGCTCAATCTCATCGTTTGGCACATTGAAATTCAACTCGTCGTGCACCTGCAAAATCATCTGCGTCTTCAGTCCTTCGCGCTCTAGGCGGTCGGCTATGCGCACCATGGCAATTTTTATGATGTCGGCTGCCGAGCCTTGAATTGGCGCATTTATTGCGTTGCGTTCGGCAAAACCGCGCACTGTGGCGTTGTGTGAATTGATGTCGGGCAGGAAACGTTTGCGGTGAAAAATGGTCTCGACAAAACCCTGCTCGTGAGCCTGCGCAATGGCGTTATCCATGTAGGCTTTCACTTGCGGAAATGTGGCGAAATAGCCGTCGATCAACTCTTTGGCTTCGGCACGCGGAATGCCTAATCGCTCCGAAAGTCCGAAGGTGGAAATGCCGTAGATGATGCCGAAATTGGCAGTTTTGGCCTTGCGACGCATGTCGGAGGTTACCTCTTCAATTGGCACATGATAGATGTTGGCAGCGGTGGCGGCGTGAATGTCGTGGTCGGCACGGAAGGCGGCAAGCATGTTTTCGTCGCTGCTCAGGTGCGCCATTATGCGCAGTTCTACCTGCGAATAATCGGCACTCAGGAACACGCAACCTTGCTCGGCAATGAACGCTCGACGAATCTCTTTGCCTTGCTCGTCGCGAACTGGAATGTTCTGCAGATTTGGGTTGCTCGAACTCAATCGGCCCGTGGCGGTAACCGTTTGGTTGAACGAGGTGTGTACTTTGCCCGTTTCGGGGTTGATGAGCGCTGGCAGCGCATCGATGTAGGTCGAGAGCAATTTTTTCAAGCCGCGATAATCGAGAATTTTGCCAACAATCGGGTGTTTGCCGCGCAGTGCCTCGAGCGTCTCCTCATCGGTAACGTATTGCCCTGTTTTGGTTTTCTTGGCTTTCTCCACTATTTTCAGGCGGTCGAAAAGCAACTCGCCAATCTGTTTGGGCGAACTTACATTGATGGGACAATTGGCCATTTGCTTTATTTCGCGTTCGATGTTTTGCAGTGTGGCGGTCATGGTTTCCGACGACTGCGCTAGTGCAAAATCGTCGATTAAAACGCCATTTTTCTCCATTTTTGCCAACACGCGAACTAGCGGCATTTCGATGTCGTAGAAGAGATGCTCGAGTTGATTTTCGGCGATTTTATCGACTAAAATCTGCTTCAATTGCAGCGTGATGTCGGCATCTTCGGCGGCGTATTCGGCAATTTTTGGCACAGGCACGCAGTCCATGGTCAGCTGATTTTTGCCCTTTGCGCCAATCAATTCCTCGATGTGAATGGTGCGGTAGTGCAGCATTATTTCGGCCATGTAGTCCATGCCGTGGCGCAGTTCGGGGTTCAGCAGATAGTGCGCCACCATGGTGTCGAACAGCCGCCCCTGAACGGTGATGCCGTAGCGGTCGAGTATCAGCAGATCGAATTTGACGTTTTGCCCGATTTTATCGATGTTTTTTGCCTCATAAATGGGGCGGAAACGCTCTAAGATTTTCTGTGCTTCGGCGTGATTTTGCGGTAGTGGCACATAGAATGCTTCGTGCGCTTTTACGGCAAATGACAAGCCCACCAAGTTGGCACGAAAAATATCGACAGAAGTGGTTTCGGTGTCGAAACAAATTTCGCTCGATGCCGCTAAAATGCCGATTAAATCATCGATTTCGGCATCGGTTTGAACGGTTTTGTAGTCGTGTGCGATGGTCGCCACGCTGTCGAATGTTTGCACTTCGGCTTGTGGCGTTCCCGAAACTGAATTTTCGCCCATTTCATCGGCAAAAAGTGAGCCTTGCGCAGTGTCTTTTGGCTTCGATTTTATCGGTGAAATTGGCGTACTTTCGTTGCCGAGCAGTTTATTTAGCTGCCCACGAAATTCCAATTCGGTGAAAAGTGCGATGAGTGCCTCGCGGTCGGGCTCTTTGCGGCGCAATTCTTCTTCGTTGAATTCTATTGGTACATCGGTTTTGATGGTCGCAAGGAAGCGCGAAAACTCGATTTTATCGCGATTTTCTTCTATTTTTGTCTTCAATGCGCCCTTCAGTTGGTCGGTGTGCTGCAGCAGATTTTCGATGCTACCGAAGTCGGTGAGCAGTTTCACCGCAGTTTTTTCGCCCACGCCGGGACAGCCCGGAATGTTGTCGGCCGTGTCGCCCATCAGCCCAAGTAGATCGATGACCTGCTCCACGCGCTGAAGTCCCCATTTTGCTAGCACTTCAGGCACGCCGAGCGTGTCGAAACCATTGCCGCCAAA
>CAZGVF010000036.1:2638-5108 GCA_964528925.1 uncultured Paludibacteraceae bacterium
TCGTGGCGGAAAGTCGGTCCCGAAGGGTCGAAACAGACCGCAATGTGCGTCGGATTTTCGCGATTAAGCACATCTTGAAGCGTGTTCAAAAAACCGTAAATGGCCGATGTATTCAGCCCTTTCGAGTTGGTGCGCGGATTTTTGATGAACGCATAGTAGGCGCGATAAATCATCGCATAGGCATCGATAAGAAAAAGACGATTCATGGTTTTGAATAAGGAGCAAAGAATAAAGACAAAAGACTGTTTTTTATTGATAATTGAAAATTGGCAATTGATAATGCATGGTTCGACAAACCTACGCACTAATCTTCAAATTTTCAAATCTTCAAATGAACAATCAATTTTTTAGTCAATTTCCGTGATTTTATCGGAAGAATTTGCGATTTCTGGCGCGTTTTCTTCAGCGGTAAGTTCGCGGTAGATTACGGCATCGCAACCCAGTGCCCAAACGGAGATGATGATATTCACAACCAACATCAGCAAAATGTACCACCAAGCCGTTGTCACTGCTTCTTCGGTTGCAGTCTCGTACTCGTCCATTGCCGTTTCATAAGCATGAAATACGGCAAGAGGATCGTTTGGATCGGCGATTGGATCGTTGAATGAGGCTTCGAAAATCTCTTCGTAATTTGGCTTACTTTGCTCTTCGTAGATGACTTGCGAAATGCTCAGAACTATTGGAATGATGCCGAGAATGAGTGAGATGGCGAAAATTCTCCATTTGTTGCCGTAGGTCAGCGTGTTGCTTCGTGTGAGCGCTTCGGTGGGCGACAGACCTTTGTCAATCACCAGATAAATGCCCAATCCCCAAGCAATGCTCACCACAATGGCGGGAATGACGCCGCAGAAAATGAGCAGCACAATCGCAAACAGTTCGAGCGCAAAAAGCAGAATGACCTCGCCCATCATTTTGCGATATTTCGACTCGAAAATGAACAGCGGCGAAATGTTTTTGCCCTGCGACAGCGCCACTGGAATGCTGTAGATGGCAATGGTGGTGCCGACATTGATGTAGGGAACCCAGATGGTGAGAATCCACAGAATGATGGCGCCAAGGACCGACAGACAATTTTTCAAACCAAGCGAAAAACCTTCGCTCAGCACAGGCAGAATTTGAAGTTTCTTTTTCATTTTCTCTGAAATTAAAGGGTGAATAATTTTTAGTCAGCGATTTTTTTGAAAACAAAGTTTGCAAAACGACAGCGCAGACAGTTGTGCGTGTCGCAATAGGCGCGCTTCAGCTGAATGAGTGCTTGCGTGTCGGCGGCCGACTGTGGCACAATGCCTTCGGCTGCAAAACCATCGACAATGTGATTTTTTTCGGCTGGCAGATTATTCAGCAGATCGATGGCGCGCTGCGTGGTGCGCTCGTCGTTGTGCGTGCGACCATAGCAAAACAAAAACGGCGCAACTGTATTTATCAGCAAAAGATTGATGCTATGCTCAGCCAAATGCTTCGGTTTTGATTTCGACTGTTCGCCAAAACGGTAGTGCGTGAGCCAATAGTCCGATGTTTCGCATTCGAATAGTTGGCGCAGCGCGGCTTCGTTGTCAGTGGCAATAATTTGCGAGAACAATCGGTGCGAACGATACGCCAAATTGCCCAATTGCGATAGCCGAATGGTTGGGAAGTTAGCAGGGCGCAAACGCAAAAATTTCCACAGCGACGCGTCGATGGGTGTAAGATTGAATTTGGCTTTCAGAAAATTGTATTCGTGCTGCAGTTGCGCCTGATAATCGTCTTTTGGCGTGCCGCCGAGCATTCCAGCCTGACCGAAAAGCAGTGCTTCTATCTGCATTGGGTCGTTGCGGTGCTTGCCGATGATGGCCAGCGGCAGCGATTTTGCCAATCGCTCGAAGGCGAAGGCATTTGTCGAGAAACCAAAATTTCGCGCTAAAACCGTGTAAAAGGCTTCGTCCCAATCGTTGGTGGTTTGCTGCAAAAGCGCCTCGATGGCGTGTGTTTTTTGTTCCAATCGCTCGATTAGCAGGCGATCGAACCACGCCATTTTTTCGGCTTCTGGAACGCTTTTCAGACTATCGGCGCAGCGCACAAAACGCGTTTCGCTCATCAACTGTTCGTAGGTGGCGGCGAGCTCGGGTGCAAAACGCAATTGCATCTGCGGAATGGTCTGCCCATCGGCGCGAGCAATGGTGCAATCGGACTCCAAAACCACATGCAGCACCACGGAATTGTAGGCGCGGTCGGTGGCGTGACCGTGGCGCAACCAATCGCTGGCGCGGCGGTGAAACTCCACATTGCCAGCCCACAGCGTGCCATCGATTTTCACCTTGGCGTTGAACACATCGGGTCCAGCGTCGGTGTTGCGTTGCCCCGTGTCGATTATCTCCACAGGCAACCCATCGATGGTAGTTTGCTGCGGTGCGAAACGCTTGCTAAACCATACATATTGCAGAAATTGCTCGTTCATTTTGCAAAGATAGTGTTTTTTTGCAAAAGTGGCAAG
>CAZGVF010000036.1:5208-9972 GCA_964528925.1 uncultured Paludibacteraceae bacterium
ATGTCGCGAACCACTACCGAGCCAGCGCCAATGGTGCAATTGTTGCCAATGGTTACACCGGGCAAAATGGTGGTGGAACCGCCAATCCAGCAGTTGCGGCCTATGGTTACGGGTTTCGCCCACTCTTGGCGCGTGTTGCGTTCGATGGGATTTGTGCTGTGGCAAGCGGTGTAGATGCTCACATTTGGTCCGATGAAAGCGTCGTCGCCAATGCGCACATCGGCCTCGTCGAGCACGGTGAAACGGAAGTTGGTGAACACGCGATGCCCCAAATGTATGTGGCTGCCGTAGTCGCACAGGAATGGTTGCAGAATGGTGCAATCGTCGTGAAAAGTGCCCAACAATTGCTGTAAAATCTTGTGCAGTTCGGCGGTTTGGTTGGGCTGCGTGTTGTTGTAACGCCACAGCGCATCTTTGCACGCTCTGATTTCGCAGAGCAACTCTTCGTCGCAGGCATCGTAGATTTGCCCAGCGAGCATTTTCTCTTTTTCAGTCATTTTGCGTAGATTTTTAGATGATAGAATAAAGATGGCAGACTTTTTGCTTCCCATTTTTTTTGATTGGGTCGCGAAAAAGGGCGGCAAAGGTACAATTTTTTTCTGAAAAAGTAATGTAACCAAATTCGTTTTCAATAAAAAATCATCGAAAAACGATAAAAATTTTGGTGGTTTCAAAAAAAAATTTTTACTTTGCAGTCCGAAAATCAAACAAAAAATTGCGCTTGACTTTTTGACGCAGGCAATCAACTAGAAATTAGAAATTAGAAATCAGAAATTGTAAACAGTGATGAAACGCATTCGCATACTCTGCTCGTTGTTGCTTTTGAGCCTTTTCATCGGTATTTTTCAAGAGTCGGTCATGTCGTTTGTCGATGGTTTTCGGTTGGGACTGAATGTGGCTGATTTCACCGAAAACAATGGCTTGGACGAGGATACTTTTGTATCGCTCGATGTGAAAACCACCGCGCCGCAGTTGCAACCTGAACTTTTGAACGATGGCGACAGCACGCTTGTGGTGATGGCACCATCGACTGTGGCGGTGTCGCTCTTCTATCCGCAAGGGCAGATGCATCGCACCGCATTACAGCAAGGCATCGCCATTTTTGGCACGGTGCTGAGTTTTGTGAGTGTCGGCATTTTCATCTATCTGATAGTGCTGTTGGTGAAAATCATTCTCTCGTTCCGCCGCGGGCAGATGTTCAACGAGCAGAATATTCGCCGAATAAACGTTATCGGCATCGGATTTTTGGTGCTTGGCGTGCTGAACACGCTTTGGAGTGCGCTGAATGTCTATCTGGCATCGAGTGTGGTGACGTTGCAAGGCTACGAATTTTCGTACGCCAAAGTGGTCGATTGGGACTACATCATCGTGGGATTTGTGATTTTGGTGATGAACGAGGTGCTGCGCCTCGCTACCAACATGAAAAAGGAACAAGATTTGACCATCTAAATTTTTTTGTGGGAGAGTAGAATTATGCCGATAGTTGTGAATTTAGATGTGATGATGGCAAAGCGTAAAATGTCGCTCAACGAATTGTCGGAGCGCGTGGACGTTACGCCAGCCAACTTATCCATTTTGAAGACTGGTAAAGCCAAAGCCATTCGTTTCAGTACGCTCGAAGCCGTGTGCCGCGCCCTGAAATGCCAGCCTGGCGACATTCTAGAATTTTCTGATGAGGAAAATAAGTAGTTAATAAACTGATAATCAATAAATTATTCAATAAAAATCAAATCAAAATTTGATCGTATGAAAAAAAGAATTTTGACGCTCGTGGCCATTGTGGCAACCGCTGCTACTCTGGTATTTGCACAGCAAAATCCGAGCAAAGGTTTCACGCAGTACACGCTCAGCAATGGCTTGACCGTTTATTTGTGGGAAGATCACAACCAACCCGATGTTCACGGACGCGTGGTTTGCCGCGCTGGTGCCATCGACGAACCTGCCGACTACACTGGTCTTGCGCACTATTTGGAGCACATGCTTTTCAAAGGCACCGACCAAATTGGCGCGCTCAACTGGGAAAAAGAACAGCCGCTCTACGAAGAGATTATCCGCCTGTACGACGAGTTGGCAAAAGTGCCGATGAAAGATGAGAAAAAACGCGATGAATTGACCAAAAAAATCAACGAAGTGTCGCGCGAGGCTGCTCAGTATGGCGCAACCGACGATTTCTCGAACTTGATTGAAGGCATGGGCGGTGAAGATCTGAACGCATTCACAAGTTACGATCTGACGGCTTACTTCAACAATTTCCCCGCATTCCAAATGGAGAAATGGCTCGAAGTGAACTCCGAACGTCTGCGCAACCCTGTATTCCGCTCGTTCCAAGCTGAGTTGGAAAATGTGTTCGAAGAGTACAACATGTACCAAGACTACAACAGCACGCATGTGAGCGATTTCATGCTCGAAAACCTCTACAAAGGTCACCCCTACGAGCGCGATGTGATCGGCAAAGTTGAGCATTTGCGCAACCCAAGCCTTTCACCGCTTATCGAGTTTTTCCACACTTGGTATGTGCCAAACAACATGTGTTTGTTGCTGGTTGGTAATTTCGATGCCGAAGAAGTGAAACCTTTGGTAGAAAAGTATTTCGGTCGTTTGGAGGCAAAACCGCTGCCCGAGCGCGAACATTTCAACGCAACCGATTTCGCTGGAAATCCGAAAGTATCGAAAAAACTTGGCTACTATCCTGAAATCGTTTGGGGCTACAATGGTGTGAAACAAGGCGACGAAGATAATCTGCTCATCGACTTCACTTTGGGCATGCTCAACAACGATCACAGCACTGGTTTGTTCGACAAACTGATGCTTGATGGCGACATCACGGCTGCTTATGCCGAAAGCGACTCGCGCCGCGATCTCGGTCGCATCATGCTCATTGGCATTCCTTACTTCGATGTGGCTCAAGGTCAGTACGAATCGAACGCTGCTACCGAAAAATTGGTAATGAAAGAGGTCGACAAACTGAAAAATGGTCAGTTCGAGGATTGGCTGTTCAAATCGGTGAAAGAGCAGATGCTGCAAGAGACACAGTTGATGTTCGAGGAATCGGACAACAAAGTGAACATGCTCACTTACGCATTTGCTTACAATAAGCCTGTCGAAAACTATTTCAATCAGGCTAATCGCATCAACGCCATTACGCGCGAAGATGTGCAACGTTGCGCTCAAAAATATTTGACAGGCAATCACATTACCATCACCATCGAGGAAGGCACGCCCAAAAAGAACAAGCTGAAAAAGCCTGATATTCTGCCACTCGATCCGCCAAAAGAGAATGTAACGGCATACGACGAAAAAATCAAAAATATGCCTGTTGGCACAGTGAAAGAGGAGTACAACAACTTTGCCGATGTTACCAAAACCAAACTCTACAACGACGTAACGCTCTTCTGCACCGAAAACAAAGAGAACGACATTTTCTCGCTCACTCTGAAATATGGTGTCGGCACTGCCAAAATGCCAAAACTCGAATATGCTACGCAGTTGATGAATTCCGCTGGCGTAATGCCAAACACTGATGCACAAAGTCTGCGCCGCCAATTCAGCGAACTGGGCGCAAGTTGCACCTATTCGGTGAGTGACAGCTATTTCTATATCACGCTGATGGGCGATGAGAAAAACTTGTCGGAAATCTGCAAACTGATGACGCGCCAAACGCTCTTCCCAAAACTCGACAACAAACAGCTCGAGAGTGTGATTGGTGGCGTAATCAGCGGTCGTGTTATCGAGAAGAAGGATCCAAGCACCGTTTCGTCGGCTTTGATGGAATATGTGCTCTACAAAGACAAATCGAAATATATCGACCGCATCGATGTGGAAGATATGTACAACGTTGTGGCAACCGACGATGGCGATGTTTCTGTCAACTACCTGATTACCATTGGCGACCTGACCAAAACCATTATCGATGCTACAAACTACGAACTCGAAATTCACTTTACTGGCAAAACGCCAGCCAACGAGGTTGCTGAAATTTGCCGTCGCGATCTGCCTTTGAAAGAGGGCTTGACCAAGAGCGAATCGCCCGTGATCCGCGATCGCGCAAAATACGATCAGCAGACCATCTTCTTCTTGCCAAATGCCGATATGCAGCAGGCCAAAATTTATTTCTATGTCAATGGTCAGCCCTACGACATTGCGCAAGATGTGCCGGTTGAAGCCTTCAACCAATACTTCAGTGGCGGCTTTAGCGGCTTGGTAATGAACGAAATTCGCGAAAAACGTTCGATGGCCTACACCGCCTTCGGACAGATGGTTACGCCAGAACTTCCGGGCAAAGATACCTATCTGATTGGTTATGTCGGCACGCAAGGCGACAAAGTGGCTGATGCCGTTGATGTCTACCTCGATCTGCTCACCAACATGCCGCTCTATCCCGAGCGTTTGGAGAACATCAAGACCTATTTGCGCCAAGAGGCACTCACCACCAAACCGTCGTTCCGCAACAAGAGTTTCGCCTTCGATTACTGGCAACGCCTTGGCTACAACGACGATCCCGCTCGCGTGAACATGCCAAAAATCGATGGTCTGCAGTTCGACGAAATCAGCGATTTCTACAACAAATACATCAAGGGACAACCCATTGTTGTGGTCATCACCGGCGATCCGAAAACTATCGACCTGAAAGCCATTCAGGCAAAATGGGGAAAAGTTACCAAAGTCAGCACCTCGCGGTTGTTCAAGGGTGGCTTCTAACTTGCTGAAAATCAAAACATTGTAGAGACGCAGTTTCGACTGCGCCTCTGCGTGTTTTTCTATAAA
>CAZGVF010000036.1:10072-11465 GCA_964528925.1 uncultured Paludibacteraceae bacterium
CCCGTTTCGAGCGCAAAGGCCTGCAACTTCAAGGGCTGAAAATGATTCAACTCGACGACCGCATTCTGGCCGAACACTATGCGCACCTCACCGACAAACCATTTTTCCCAACCATCTGCAACTCGATGAAGGCTTCGCCCGTAATCGTCTGCTGCTGGGCTGGCGTGGACGCAGTGCAAGTGGTACGCAACATGACTGGCGTGACCAATTCGCGCAATGCTCAACCAGGCACCATTCGTGGCGACTTTGGCATGAGCATGCAAGAAAACATCATTCACACCAGCGATTCGGTTGAAAATGCTGCCATCGAACTGGCGCGTTTCTTCCGTCCCGAGGAGATGTTCGATTATCCCATCGCCACGCAACAGTTTGTCTATTCAATAACTGAGAAATGATGCGCAGCGTTCGTTTTTGGCTGCTGGGCGCAATGGCTTGTGCGCCGGCATTTGTTCTGCACGCCCAAGAAATACTCTCGAGCGACGACCTTGGCGATATCGATGAATTGAAGGACACCACCGCTGTGGTCGATTCGTTGGTTCTCGATCCGACCTATCTTTATGGCTGTCCCGCTGCCGAACTCTATCACCATTCGTGGACTTCGCAGCGCATCAATCCTTATGGCGTGAAAATTGATAGCATTCCCGATTCTACGCTGATAGATGTGCGCGATTTTGTCTACCCCACGGTGAGCAATCGCATCACATCGAACTTTGGCATGCGGCGCTATCGTTGGCACTATGGCACCGACATTGGTCTGACCGTGGGCGATACCATTTTTTCGACTTTTGGTGGTTGCGTGCGCATTATCGACTATGAGCCAAAAGGCTACGGACGCTATGTGGTGGTTCGTCACGATAATGGTTTGGAAACGGTCTATGCGCACCTCAGTCGCGTGCTTTGTCACCTCGACGAAGAGGTGGAGGCTGGTCAGCCTATCGCCCTTGGAGGAAACACGGGACGCAGCACTGGACCACATCTTCACTACGAAATTCGCTATCTTGGCAACGCATTCAACTCCGTGAAACTTATCGACTACGAAAATCGTTGCGCTCGTGGCGAGACTTATCTGATAACGCTGGCCGACACCTACAGCCACAATGCCGCATTGAAGGAGTTGGCAAAAGCCAAATATCACAAAGTGCGCAAAGGCGATACGCTTTCGGGCATTGCGCGGCGCTATGGAACCACGGTTTCCAAACTCTGCAAACTAAATCACATCAGTCCCAAAAAAATCCTCCGCATCGGACAATCCATCCGCTACAGATAACGGAATTAATTAATTACTTAATTTCCAATTACTTAATTAATTTCGGCGGCGTTTTGGATATCGATAATTTGAATTTTTGCGGTAAGCGAGAGCAAAATCAAACTTGTTTATTTTGCCGAGCGGAGC
>CAZGVF010000037.1:0-2975 GCA_964528925.1 uncultured Paludibacteraceae bacterium
CCAAAATGCAGTTATTGCTGCCCGACAGCGGAGATCCGCAGATGCTGCTCACCATCCACACGCGTCCTTTCTCGTCTTGCACGGTAGCACTCGGGGCGTTGAGTAGCCATTCGACAAGCACGCCCAAAGTTGGGCAATTGAAGCCGCTCGTGCCAGTATAGGCCAGACCGTTGTACATGGGAATGCGCGTAAGGAACATGCGGCTGTCCGACAGTATCCGCTCGCGCTGATAAAAGAATGTCTGAAAATAGGTGAGAAATAACTTCTCGTGCTCACCAATAGGAGGCGCTTCAACTGCTTTTGATGATTTTGTAGCAGAATCTCCCACTTGCATATAAGTGCCTGTGGTGTCTAACCGTAAATCGTTTGAGGTGAAAGGCTCAATGACCCTGCTTTCGAAGCAGGTGAGCACTCTGCCGTTGAGCAGAGTAATAGATGGTGTCTGTTCCATTGTTTTTAATTAATTAGGGGTTAAACTATTAATTCGTATCATTTTACCACCGTAGCCTGTCGACTTGGGCTCGGTTGGTGTGGCGCAGTGCCAACTCTGGATACATCAATATGTCAAAAAGAATGCTTTTGAGCAGGTTCAAACGAAACCTTCCTCGTAAAAGCACTGCAAAGGTAAGTAAAATTTTTGAGATATGCAATAGAAACGATGAAAAAAAGTGTGTACTGCCATTACTCACTTTTGTGTAGTGGCATTACACACTGCTGGAAAATCGTGTGGAAAATCACAAAAAGCATTATCGGGAATTTGCGTTGTTTTCTCCGAAAATCACAAATTATCTATGGAAAATGTGTAATTTTACACAAAAACCATAGATAAAATGTGAGGAACTTAACAAATGTAAATTTTTTAGCAGCAAAAAACGTGACCAAAAAAAAACAAAAATGGCGACTCTCTCTCGAAGGCCGCCATTCGTCTTAAGATCTATGTTCTATATTCTCAAAATCTAACCAAGAATTTTATGCTCAAACTCTTGCATGCAGTTGACAAGAGCCTGCACATCGCTTAGCTCGCAAGCATTGTAGAGACTAGCGCGGAATCCGCCTACCGAGCGGTGACCTTTGATGCCGACCATGTCGTGAGCCTTGGCAAATTCGAGGAATTCGGCCTCGTGCTCTTTGTACTCGGGCGCCATCACAAAGCAGACGTTCATCAGTGAACGATCCTCTTTCACGGCTGTGCCAACGAACAGCGGATTGCGGTCGATTTCGTTGTAGAGCAGCGTGGCTTTTTCGATGTTGCGTTTGTGCATTGCCTCCACGCCGCCGAGTGATTTTATCCATTTCAGCGTCTCGTGCATCACATAGATGGCGAAAACTGGTGGCGTATTGAACATCGAGCGGTTTTTTGCCTCTGCGCCAATGTGCGTGCGGTAGTCGACCATGGTTTGCAGCGGACGGTCCAACTGACCGAGCAGATCTTTGCGCACAATCACAAACGCTACACCCGCAGGACCAACATTTTTCTGCGCACCGCCGTAGATAAGTCCGTATTTTTTCACGTCAACGGGGCGGCTCATGATGTCGGAACTCATGTCGGCAACCAACGGAATGGGGCAGTCGAGGTCTGTTTTAATCTCCGTGCCGTAGATGGTGTTGTTGGTTGTGATGTGGAAATAGTCGGCATCGGCAGGAATGGTGTAATTTTTCGGAATGTAGGTGTAGTTCTTGTCTTCCGACGAAGCCACAATCTCGACATCGCCATAAAATTTGGCCTCTTTAGCGGCTTTTTTTGCCCAGACGCCCGTTTGCAGATAGGCGGCTTTTTTCTTCAGCAGATTGGCAGGAACGGTGAAAAATTGCGTCGATGCACCACCGCCAAGAAACAGCACGGCATATTCTTCTGGAATGTTGAGCAGTTCGCGCCAAAGTTGTTCGGTTTCGGCCATAATGCGCTCCCAACCGGGTGTGCGGTGCGAAATTTCGAGCAGGCCAACGCCCGTTCCGTCGAAATCGCGTATGGCAGCAATTGCCGCCTCGATGGCTGGTTTGGGCAGTTTGCACGGACCAGCGTTGAAAATATGTTTCTCCATTTTCTTGAAAATTTTGTTTCTGCAAAAGTAGAAATTTTTTTCAAATGTAGCAAGTTAGAAGTTAGCAGTTAGAAGTTAGCAGTGGTTGCGGATAGATTGCGAAAAAAAACACCGCATCAAAAAAATGGTGCGGTGCGATGTTGTGTGTTTGTGGCGGTTAATCCCACATGTAGGAATAATCGCTGTTGAGTGCTTTGCAATCTGACTCTGATTTATTCAGTTTCTGATGCTTGATTTTGTATTTTCTGCGGTTTTCATATTTTGCGTCCGATCTGCATTCTCTGGAGTACGCAGAAATGCAGCGTGGCGTGCAATACATGTAGTAAGTTGAAGATTGTTTCTCCCACGATTGCGTTTCAGAATTCCACTCTTCCCATTCCTTTTGCACTTCGTAGCAATAGTTTTTGCTGGTGCAAGATGTCATGCCAATGCCTGCGCAGGCGGCGATCAACAGCGAAAAAATTACTTTTTTCATAGTTTTGTTTGTTTTTTTTGCCTCGTGTCTCCTCTTTGGCGGGTTCATAATTTTGGTGAATAAAAAAGCGTGGAGACATTGTTTATTAAATTTCGAGGTATCGGCAAACACCCACTATACGAATAAACAACCTCACCACGCTGCTTGCTGACCCAAAGGGCGCAAGGGCGTAGTCGTTCAGATTGTCTCCCATATAGTTTTTGAAAATTTTGCCGATTTCCGAAATTAGGAAACTAAACGCTTTTTGCTATGTCTGTCAAGTCAAGTGCGACCTTCGTCGTACTTTTTCTGCGATTTGACGATGCAAAAGTAGAAATTTTTCTTGATAGCGACAAGTGTTCAATTAGGAATTAGGAGTGAGGAGTTAGGAATTTTTTAATTGACAATTTTGCTAGTCCGCTCAAATGCGCTTCAATAACCCCGTAATTTATTGCGGGAATGAAACCACGAACTTGCAG
>CAZGVF010000037.1:3075-4205 GCA_964528925.1 uncultured Paludibacteraceae bacterium
AATTTGAAATCTGAAACTAGAAAAATTCCCCACTGACTCCGACCAATGCATTAGGTTCGTCAACCCACTTTTGTTCGCTAACGAAAAAATGACTACCTTTGCAAACCAATTTCGTTATTTAGAATCAGTCTAAATAGATGATGAAACGAATTCTGTTTTTTGTGGTTGCCGTTATGGCGTTGGCAGGTTGCGGACGCGCTGATTATGAGCAAGTTGCGGTGCATATCGATCGTTTCGATAGTGCATTGTGGACGCTCGATCGTGCAAATCTTGCCACCTCGCTCGACAGCCTGCAGGCGCGCTATCCCGACATCACGCCCGTCTATTTGGAGCGTGTGGTGGAGTTTGGCGCGGTTGGCGACACGCTCACGACCTTCACTCTGCAACGATTTTTTGCCGATTCGGCCGTGGCGCAACTCTATGGTGCAACATTGGTGCATTTTGCTGACATGATGGGCTACGAGGCGCAACTTGGCGAGGCTTTTGGTCGTGCAAAAAGCGAGTTCCCCGACAAACCGACGCCGCGTTTCTACACGCACATTTCGGGCTTGAATCAGAGCATGGTGGTGGGCGACGGCTTCATCTCGGCTAGTATCGATAATTACCTTGGCGCCGACTATCCGCTCTACGAACAGGTGGGCATTTACGGCTATCTCAGGCAAAATATGCGCCCCGAAAAGTTGGCGCCCGACTATGTGATGGCGTGGCTTTTGAGCGAATTCCCGTTCCGTCCGCGCACGGGCGAACTGCAGGAGGAGATGGTTTATCGCGGCAAAATACTTTATGCCACATCGGCTCTGCTGCCCGATTTGCCCGATTCGTTGTTGATTGGTTACACCGCCGCGCAGTGGGATTGGTGCAAAAAATATGAGCACGACATGTGGATGACCATGGTGGGGCAACGGCATCTGTTCAGTCACGATGCCACATTGCGCGCCAAATATCTGAACGATGCGCCTTTCACAAAGCCTTTCACGCAGCAGTCGCCTGGTCGCGCTGGTGCCTACGTCGGCTGGCAGATTGTGAAAAAATATATGCGCAGCCATCGTCAAATGTCGTTGCGCGAGTTGATGCTCCGCCCCGACGACGAAATCGCCCGCGAAGCGAAATATGACCCGTAAAAAATTAGG
>CAZGVF010000037.1:4305-11457 GCA_964528925.1 uncultured Paludibacteraceae bacterium
GAAACTTTTTTCAACTAGAAATCTAGAAATCAGAAACTAGAAATAAAAAAAGAGAATGCTTGCTGAAGAGGAATTGAGACAGGCCGAAAAAATTTTGGCTGACTACTTGAAGCGGAAGCGATCGCGTCGCACGCAGGAGCGTTTCAAGTTGTTGGAGGTGGCGTATGCTCAGCCGTCGCATTTTTCGGCCGACGACCTGCTAGCCTTGGCAGCGAGCGAGTTTCATGTGAGTCGCGCCACGGTCTACAACACGCTGGAATTGCTAGTCGATTGCCGCCTGCTGGTGAAACATCAGTTCGATGCGCAACGCACTGAATATGAGAAGATTACGAGCAGTGCAACGCATCATCATCGCATCTGCTTGGGTTGTGGCGCAGTGAGCGAATTCACCGATCAGAAAATTCGGCGCGCAGTGCAATATCGGCATTTTTCGGCATTCGAACCGACACACTACACGCTCTATTTGTACGGCTATTGCAAGAGTTGCGCCAAAAAACTGAAAAAATGACACAAAATTTGCGATGGCACGATTGTTGAGTGCTTGAAATCAGAAATTTAGAAATTAGAAATCAGAAATAATAACTATGGAAACAACATCATTTTTACTGAACCCTTGGGTGATATTCATCGGCATTGCGGTGCTGAGTTGGGTTGTGCAAATTGCTTTTCAGGCCAAATTCAAACGCTATTCGAAAGTGGCGCTTCCGTGCGGACTCTCGGGTGCCGATGTGGCGCGTAAAATGCTGGCCGACAACGGAATAACCGATGTTACAGTGTGCCAAACCAACGGAATTTTAACCGACCACTACGATCCAACTTCAAAAACGGTGAATTTGAGTGCCAATGTGTACAATTCATGCAGTGTGGCTGCTGCTGCAGTGGCGGCTCACGAGTGCGGACACGCTGTTCAGCACGCCTATGGCTACGCACCGTTGAAAGTGCGCAGTGCCTTGGTTCCTGCCGTCTGTTTCTCGTCGAAATATGTTTCGTGGATTTTGCTTGCGGGCATGCTTCTGCTCAATGTCTTCCCAGGATTGATGCTGTTGGGAATCGTGCTTTTTGCTGTTACTACGCTGTTTAGTTTCGTTACGTTGCCTGTCGAGATAAATGCGAGCAGTCGCGCGTTGGCGTGGCTCAACAACGCTGGCATAACCGACTACGAGACGCATTCGCAAGCCGAAAGTGCGCTGCGTTCGGCTGCCTACACCTACGTGGTTGCCGCCCTCAGCTCGCTGGCTACGCTGTTCTATTATATCTTGATTTTTGCGTCGCGTCGTGATTAATCATTGAATAGAAATCGGTTAAAGTGGGCGGAACTAAATAGACGCTAACCCGCTTTACTTTATAAACTTTCTGACTTTACGAACTTTACAAACTCGTTTCATGCTTTCTATAATCGTTGCAATAGCGCAAAATTTGGCCATTGGCAAGAATAACGATCTGCTTTGGCACTTGTCGACCGATCTGAAACATTTCAAGCAACTGACATCGGGACACACTGTGATAATGGGCGAACGCACCTATCTTTCGCTGCCGAAACGCCCGCTGCCAAATCGCCGCAACATCATCATCAGCGACCGCATGGAGGCGCAATACGATGGTTGCGAGGTGGCGCATAGCATTGCCGAAGCAGCGGCGCTCTGTCGTCCCGACGAAGAGAGTTTTGTGATTGGCGGCGGCAGCATCTATCGCCAGTTTATGCCCATTGCCGACCGTTTGCACATCACTTGGGTCTACCGCGATTTCGAGGCTGATACGTTTTTCCCCGCTATCGACGAGAAAATTTGGCAGCCAGTCGAAACTTCCGAACGTATGCGCGACGAAGCCTCGGGACTCGAGTTCGCTTTTGTAACTTATGAAAGAGTGGAAAGTGAAAAGTAAAAAGTCTGTAAAGTTAATCTGAAATTAGAAATCTGAAATCTTGAGCAAGCATAAACATAAATTTTGGGAGAAGCTAAGGTTCAAATATCGTGTGTCGATTTTGAACGAGAATACACTGTCGGAGGCGTTTCACATGCAACTGTCGCGTCTTTCGGTGTTTCTGATAGTCAGTGTTTTCGCCATTCTTTCGTTCTTGCTGCTTTCGCTCATCATCTTCCTGACGCCAATAAAGCATTATCTGCCCGGCTACAGCGATGCCTCTATTCGTACCGATTTGGTGGAGCAGGTTTTGTATGTCGATTCGCTGCAGAGCCAACTCGACCTGCAAGCCATGCAACTGGCGGTGATTAAAGACATTGTCGCTGGCAATATCACGCCCGATTCCATCAATACCGATTCGCTCACGATGACCGATTGGAAGCAACTTTCGCTCGATAAATCGCAGCGCGAAGCCGATTTTTGTGCCGATTTTGAGCAGACTGAGCGTTACAATCTTGGTTCGCTCGAAACGCCGCACGCAACCGTGGCGCAAGTCTTCATCAAGCCTGTGAAGGGCGTTGTGACGCATCCGTTCGATCCCGAATCGCACCATCTGGGCATTGATGTGGCAACCTCGGTCGACGAGGTGGTGCTGACTGCGCTCGATGGCACGGTGATGATGACCGACTATTCGCTCGACAATGGCTATATCATCGGCATTCAGCATGCCGACAATTACATCACTTTTTACAAAAATTGCGGTCAATTGCTGAAATCGGTTGGCAACAAGGTGAACGCTGGCGAGGCCATCGCTTTTGTGCGTAATGTGCAACCCAGCGAAAACGCCACGCCGTACCTTCATTTCGAGATTTGGAATCAAGGGCAGCCGATAAATCCGACCGATTACATCGTTTTCTAATGTGTTTATGAAACAAAAACTAGCAATACTTGGTTCCACGGGCTCCATTGGCACACAAACGCTCGATGTGGTGGCGGCAAATCCCGATCTGTTCGAGGTTTATGCCATCACCGCTAATAATAGCGTGGCGAAGCTCATCGAGCAGGCGCGACAGTTCCACCCCGAAGCCGTTGTGGTGGCGAATGAGGCTCATTATCAGGAACTTAAAGATGCTTTAGCCGATCTTCCACTCAAAGTTTTTGCAGGTGCCGATGCCGTGGCCGAAGTGGCTGCGTTGCCGTCGGTCGATACGGTGGTGACTGCCATGGTGGGCTACGCTGGCCTGAAACCGACGATTGCTGCCATCGAGGCGGGTAAAAAAATTGCGCTTGCCAACAAAGAGACGCTCGTGGTGGCTGGCGAACTCATCACGCGCCTCACGCTCGAACATCACGCCTCCATCTTGCCCGTCGATTCGGAACATGGCGCTATTTTTCAGTGTCTTGTGGGCGAAAATCCCGACGAAGTGGAGAAAATCATACTCACTGCCTCGGGCGGACCATTCCGCACAAAATCGCGCGAAGACCTTACTCATGTTACAGCGAAAGAGGCTCTTCGCCATCCAACTTGGCAGATGGGCGCGAAAATCACCATCGACTCGGCAAGCATGATGAATAAAGGGTTCGAGGTGATTGAGGCCAAGTGGCTTTTCGGCTTGAAACCCGACCAAATTGATGTGGTGGTGCACCCGCAAAGCATCGTCCACTCCATGGTGCAGTTCCGCGACGGCAGCATCAAAGCGCAACTTGGCGTGCCAGATATGCGCCTGCCGATTGAATACGCACTCACATTCCCAGAACGGCAAAAGACTGATTTTGAACGACTTGACTTTGCAAAATGCAGTCAGTTGACTTTCGAAAAACCTGATTTTGAACGCTTCCGCAATCTGGCTTTGGCGTTCGAAGCTATGGCAAAAGGTGGCAACATGCCGTGCATTGTGAACGCTGCCAACGAGGTGGCTGTGGCGGCTTATCTCGAGGACAAAATCGGTTTTCTCGCCATGAGCGATCTGATTGAAAAGGCCATGAACAAAGCGCATTTCGTGGCGCAGCCCACCTACGACGACTATGTCGCAACCGATGCCGAGGCGCGCCAGATTGCACGACAACTTCTTTGATTTTATCTCAATTTTAACAAGATTATTTTTCCGAAATGACATTTTTGATAAAAGCGGCGCAGTTGATTTTGGCGCTATCGATTTTGGTTTTTGTCCACGAACTTGGGCATTTTGGTTTTGCACGACTTTTCAAGGTGCGCGTCAACAAATTTTACCTGTTTTTCAACCCAAAATTTTCGATTGTTCGATTTAAAAAAATAAACGGCAAGTGGCGTGTGCGCTGGTTCGCACCGAACGTTGAGCCGAGCGAGAAACCTAAACTCGACGATTGGGGACACGAGGTAACCGACAAAAAAGGCAAACCCGTTTTCGAGCCGCTTTCTGACGAAGAGTTGGCGGCGCTGCCCGAAGATGATTGGCGGCGTTACCCCGAAAATACCGAGTGGGGCATTGGCTGGGTGCCGCTGGGAGGCTATTGCAGCATCGATGGCATGGTGGACGAAACCACCGACAGCGGTCAACTTGCTTCCGAGCCAAAACCATGGGAATATCGCGCGAAACCCGCATGGCAGCGGCTATTCATAATCACTGGCGGCGTGCTGATGAATTTTGTCACGGCCATTGTCATCTACGCGGCAATGCTCGGACATTGGGGCAAAACGCAACTGCCAATGCAAAACGCCACGCTCGGCTACGACTATTGCGAAATTGCGCAGCGGTGCGGCTTCCAGAATGGCGATATCATCATCACCGTCGATGGCGACACGGTGAAATTTGCCAAAGATGCGCTGGAAACGATAGTGATTGAAGGTAAGAAAAATGTGGTGGTTCGTCGCCATGGCGTGGACACGCTGATAACGCTGCCGAGCGACTTTGCACAACAGCTTCTGGCCGAAGAAGAGACGAGCTTTCTCGATTTGCGAATACCGTTTGTGGTGAAAGAAGCAGTAGCCCATTCGCAGGCTGAACAAATCGGTTTGCAAGATGGCGATAGCGTGATTGGGTTGAATGGCAAATCGTTGGCAACCTACGGCGAAATTTCGAAAGAGCTCTCGCATTTGGCTGGTCAGCGCACCGACATCACCTTTGTGCGCCAAGGTCAAATCGTTACCGACAGCATTGCGGTGGACAGCCTCGGACGAATTGGCGTGTACATTCGCAGCGATTTGAGCGAATTTTTCACGCTCGAACACACCGAATATGGCTTTTTCGCCTCTATTCCAGCGGGTTGGCAAATGATGTGCGACGTGCTTGGCTCGTATGTCAAGCAGTTCCGACTTGTCTTTACCAAAGAGGGCGCGAAAAGTCTGGGCGGCTTCGGAGCCATCGGCAATTTGTTCCCGTCCATGTGGGATTGGGCAATTTTCTGGAACATGACTGCGTTTCTATCGGTAATACTCGCATTCATGAACATTTTGCCGATTCCAGTTCTCGATGGCGGCTACGTGCTTTTCCTGCTCTACGAGTTGATTTTCCGCCGCAAACCGAGTGACAAATTCATGGAAATTTCGCTCAATATCGGTTTCTTTTTGTTGCTCGCGCTGCTCATCTACGCCAACGGAAACGATATTTACAAGCTGATTTTCAAATAGTTGCTTGAAAAATCAATGAAAAAACGGCTGCTCCAAACGGGGTGGCCGCTTTTATTTTGAAAATTGAAAATTGGTGTTTTTCTCATTCGGCTTTTTTTGCTAACTTTGCGGTCGAAAATAAGCGGCTTCTAAATGTACGAAAAACGCACAAAAGAGAGGAACATGATTTTCGGTTTGCGGGCTATAATCGAGGCAATCGATGCGGGTCGCGAGCTGGATAAGGTCTATTTGCGCCGCGAGCTCGATGGCGCTTTGGCGCGCGAACTTGTCGAAAAATTGCACCAAAATTCCGTTCCCGTTCAGCGCGTTCCAGCCGAAAAACTCAATCGCTTGACCGACAAAAATCACCAAGGAGCGGTGGCTTTCTTGTCGGAAATTGAGTATCAGAATATCGAAGACATTGTGCCGATGCTCTACGAACAGGGGCGCACGCCGCTCTTTGTGATGCTCGATGGCATAACCGATGTGCGAAATTTTGGCGCTATTGCTCGTACTTGCGAATGTGCTGGCGTAGATGCACTGATAGTGCCGACCGTTGGTGGCGCTACCGTTACGGCCGACGCTGTGAAGACATCGGCAGGTGCGTTGCACATTTTGCCAGTGTGCCGCGTGCAGAGTCTGCATGGTTGCGTCGGTTATCTGCAAAAATGCGGAATCAATGTGGTGGCGGCCACCGAGCATGCCACGCACGACTACACGAAGTGCGATTTCAACACGCCCACAGCCATAGTGATGGGCGCCGAAGATGTTGGCGTTTCGTCCGACATTCTGCGCATCTGCAACGACAAAGTCGCCATTCCTATCGTTGGAAAAATTGAGTCGCTCAATGTTTCGGTTGCGGCAGGCGTAGTCATCTACGAGGCTGTGCGCCAGCGAAAAATAGATTTGTAACGAAAAAAATTATCTGTAACTATAAAATTCTGACACCTTGGAAATTCTGTACGAAGACAACCATATCATCGCAGTGAACAAGACCTGCTCGGACATAGTTCAAGGCGATAAAACGGGCGATGAACCGCTAGCGGATCAGGTAAAAGCCTATCTGAAAGAGACCTACGGCAAGCCGGGAAATGCATTTTGTGGCGTTACGCATCGCCTCGATCGACCAGTGAGCGGCGTGGTGCTTTTTGCCAAGACTAGCAAGGCTTTGACGCGCCTGAACGACATGTTTCAGGAACATCAGATTCGCAAAACCTACTGGGCAATTGTGAAAGATGCGCCTGCCGAACCAGAAGGCACGCTCGAGCATTTTCTCATTCGCAACGAAAAACAGAACAAAGCCTACGCCTACGACACGCACAAATCGAGTGCAAAATTGGCGCGACTTCACTACAAAACCATTGCGCAGAGCGACAATTACACGCTGCTCGAAATTCAGCTCGAGACGGGACGGCATCACCAAATTCGCTGCCAGTTGGCGAAGATCGGTTGCCCAATCAAAGGCGATTTGAAATATGGTGCAGCGCGCTCGAACCCCGATGGCGGCATTTCGTTGCACGCTCGCAGCCTCGAATTTGAGCATCCTGTGACGCATCAACCAATAAAAATTGTTGCGCCAATTCCGAACGAGCGTTTGTGGCAGGAGATCACAAGTTCACTTCGTGAAGAGGAAGAACAAAAGTAATGTTTTGCTGATAAAAATGAAAGTAGGGGTGCGAAAACGCATCCCTACATTTTTTGTTGAC
>CAZGVF010000038.1:0-1740 GCA_964528925.1 uncultured Paludibacteraceae bacterium
CGCACGCGCTACACTTTCGATCTGATCGACATCAACTATGTCTATCTGCCGTGGAAAAGTTCGGAATTTGAGAACAAATACATGAACGCGTCGTCGTCGATTCGGTTCAGTTACGAAGACCACTTCATAATGCGCCTTGGCTTGGGCATTCAAAATTCGAACAAGCGCACCAACAGCACCACGCAGAGTTTTTACACCCTGCGCGCCAACATATCAACTGCGGGCAACTTGCTCTATGGCATCAGCAATGCCGTCGGGCAGAAACGCAGCGATGACGGGCAGTTCCACATTTTCAACACTGCCTATTCGCAATATGTGAAGGGCGACATGGATTTCACCTACAATCAGTATGTCAACAAAAATGTGCGATTGGTGTTCCATGGCGGCATTGGCGTGGCTTTTCCGTATGGCAACGCATCGATTTTGCCTTACGAGGAGCGCTATTTCAGCGGCGGTGCCAACAGCGTGCGCGGCTGGTCGGTGCGAACGCTCGGTCCTGGACGATATGCCAACGGCGGCTACATCGACTACATGAACCAATCGGGCGATATTCGCCTCGATTTGAATGCCGAAATGCGTTTCAAGTTGTTTTGGAAAATCTATGGTGCGCTGTTTATTGACGCTGGAAATATCTGGACCATAAAGGATTACGAGGAGCAGCCCGGCGGATATTTTCAGTGGTCGACTTTCTACAAAGAGATTGCGTGCAGTTATGGCATTGGCATTCGTGCCGATTTCGACTATTTTGTGATACGACTTGATATGGGCGTGAAACTGTACGAACCAAGCGGCACAACCACTTCGCAGCGTTGGCGCACCGATTTGAATTGGAAAGACGATTTTGCGCTGCATTTTGCAGTCGGATATCCGTTCTAACGAATTATTTAATTACTTAATTTTCAATTACTTAATTATTTGGCGGTTCGACACGCTCACCGCACAATCTGAAATTTGAAATCTGAAATCTGAAATTATTTCTATGAAAAAAACACTCTTCATCGCCCTATTTGCAGCCTGCACAAGCATGGGCTGGGCTTGCACAAATTTTTTGGTGGGCAAAGACGCAACCATCGACGGCTCGACCATGGTAACCTACTCGGCCGACTCGTATTCGCTGTTTGGCGCGCTCTACCACTACCCTGCTGCCACGCACGCCGAAGGCGCCATGCGTCCAGTGTACGATTGGGACACAGGAAAATATCTTGGCGAGATTCCCGAAGCCGCGCAGACCTACAACGTAGTGGGCAACATGAACGAACATCAACTGACCATTGGCGAGACCACTTACGGCGGTCGCGAGGAGTTGGTCGACACCACGGGACTGATAGACTACGGTAGCCTGATTTACATCACCCTGCAACGAGCGAAAAATGCGCGCGAAGCCATTCGCACGATGACCGACCTTGTGGCGCAATACGGTTACCGCAGCAGCGGAGAATCGTTTTCTGTAGCCGATCCGCAGGAGATTTGGATTCTGGAAATGATTGGCAAAGGCGTGGGCAACAAAGGTGCAGTTTGGGTTGCGCGTCGCATTCCCGACGACTGCATTTCGGCACACGCCAACCAAGCGCGCATCACCACATTCCCGCCCGAAGGCAAAAAATCGCCCAACAGCCTCAGCAGCAAGCACATAGATCGTCTGCAAGAACCACAAATTGATATCGTTTATTCCGACGATGTGATCAGTTTTGCACGAAAAAAAGGCTATTTCAAGGGCAAAGACGAAGAATTTAGTTTTTC
>CAZGVF010000038.1:1840-10909 GCA_964528925.1 uncultured Paludibacteraceae bacterium
AAAAATGGCAGTCTGCTCGATTTCTCGTGGACATCGGCTTTTTGGGTGAACAACTGGGTTTGCAACATGGCTTACACGCGCTATTCCGACATGATTCCAGAGATAAAAGCCGAACAGAAAAAATGGGAAACCTATTTTGAAACGGCAGCCAAACAGGCCGATTCGTTCGCGCAATCGTACGACTCGACCAGTATGGTACAATTTTTGACGGATTTTTCGAACGCGCAAGCCGAAACTGCCATCACAGCGTGGAAAAAACTTGGCGAACGCCTGATGGTGAAATATCTCGATGGCGTGACGAAACCCGAAACCAACGGCGTTTTCGATCGCGACGACTACAACAATCCGAAGAAGATAATCCGTCCGGGATACAACGAAGACTTCAATCGCGAAGAGTTTGTAAAGCCTGATCCAGAGCGATTCCGCGTGAAGAGCAAAGACGAACTTGGAACAAAATAACTTGCTAATTTTCAATCATTATCAATATGAAAAAACTCAGTTTAATCCTAATTTCAACCCTTGTCTGCATTATGACAAACGCCGGAAATCCATTTTTCAACTACAAAAATTGGGACACGCCCCACGGCACTTACCCATTCAACGAGATTAAAGCCGAACACTACATGCCAGCTTTCGAAGAGGCTATGCGCCAAGGTTTAGCCGAGATTGACGCCATCGCCAACAACCCGAAAGCACCAACTTTTGCCAACACCATCGAAGCCTACGAAAAATCAGGCCAAATGCTGAACGTGGTGGCAAGTTGCTTCTACAACCTCTGCAGCGCCGAGACCAACGACGAACTGCAAGCCATTGAACTGGAACTTTCGCCCAAAATGAGCGAATACAGCGCCACCATTCTGCTCAACGAGAAACTTTTTGAGCGCATCAAGGCAGTTTACGAGCAGCGCGACAAGCTGAAACTGACAAAAGAGCAGGCAAAAATGCTCGATGACATCTACGATGGATTTGCCAACAATGGTGCCAATTTGTCAGCAGCCGACAAAGAGAAATACAAAGAACTGACCGCCAAACTGAGCGAACTGACGCTGACTTACGGACAAAACGTGCTGAAAGCCACCAACGCTTGGACACGCCTCATCAAAGACGAGAGTCTGCTGGCTGGCTTGTCGGACGACACCAAACAGATGATGCGCGCCAACGCTGAAAAGAAAGGACTCGAAGGCTGGTTGCTCGATCTGAAACCGACCACCTATCTGCCCGTGATGAAATACTGCGACAACCGCGATATTCGCCGCGAACTCTACATGGCTTACAACACGCGTTGCATCGGCGGAGAATTCGATAACACACAGATTATCAAAGAGATAGTAAACACGCGTTTGGCTTTGGCACAACTTTTTGGCAAAGCGTGCTACGCCGATAAATCGCTGCACAAAACCATGGCCGAGACCAAAGAGAATGTCTACAAACTGCTCGACCAACTGCGCGATGCCTACATGCCAGTGGCTCGTGCCGAATACGACGAGCTGCAACAGTTTGCCGACTCGCTCGGATTTTATGCCACACTGCAGGCTTGGGATTGGAGTTACTATTCCGAAAAACTGAAAAACGAGAAATATAGTCTCAACGACGACGAACTGCGCCCCTATTTCGAACTCGAAAATGTGAAAAAAGGCGTTTTCAACCTCGCCAATCGTTTGTATGGCGTGAAATTCGTGAAAAATCCAAAAATCCAAGTCTATAATCCCGAAGTTGATGCCTACGATGTGTTCGACAGCAAAGGCAATTTCGTGGCCGTCTACTATTGCGATTTTCACCCACGCGAAGGCAAACGCGGCGGCGCTTGGATGAACGATTTCAAGCCACAATGGCGCGAAGGCAAAAAAGATTCGCGTCCGCACATTGTGAACGTGATGAACTTTACACGCGCCACAGCCGACAAACCCGCGCTGCTCACCTACGACGAGGTTGAGACTTTCCTGCACGAGTTCGGTCACGGACTGCACGGCATGCTCACACGCTGCCAATATGCATCGATGTCGGGAACCAATGTGCCGCGCGATTTTGTGGAACTGCCCTCGCAATTCAACGAAAATTTCCTCGGCGAAAAAGAGTTCCTC
This sequence comes from uncultured Paludibacteraceae bacterium, assembly GCA_964528925.1. Taxonomy (GTDB): domain Bacteria; phylum Bacteroidota; class Bacteroidia; order Bacteroidales; family Paludibacteraceae; genus W0P28-013. Next base: position 3,922 of record CAZGVF010000038.1, read on the forward strand.
GATACCTTTGCCAAACACTACCTCACGGGCGAGGCAATGCCACAAGAGTTGATCGACAAGATTAAGGCTGCGCAAAACTACCACGCCGCCTACGCTTGCGCGCGCCAACTGAGTTTTGGCTATCTCGACATGGCTTGGCACACGCTCACCGCGCCTTTCGAGGGCAATGTTATCGACTTTGGCAATGCCGCCATGGAGCGAGTGAAAGTGCTACCCGTTGTGCCTGAAACGCAGATGGAGACCGCCTTCACGCACATCTTCTCGGGCGGATATGCCGCTGGCTACTACAGCTACAAATGGTCGGAAGTGCTCGATGCTGACGCCTTCTCGGTATTCAAGAAAAACGGCATTTTCGACAAGAAGACAGCCGATAGTTTCCGCACCAACATTCTCGAACGCGGCGGCACCGAGCCTGCCATGGACCTCTACAAACGCTTCCGCGGTCAAGAGCCAACCATCGACGCACTACTCGAACGCGACGGAATCAAGAAATAGTAGCAAGATATAAGTAGCAAGTAGCAAGACTTGAGAACATAGAAAATAGAACATAGACAAACCTGAAACAATTAAAAACGATTTAAATATGGACGAATTTCAAAAATTTGCGACTAAACACCTGAACATGAACAGTTTAGCGCTCGAACAGTATCGCTCACAAGTAAAAATGAATGGCGGTTACATTTCGCCATCAATTTTGGAGGAGCGTCAACTGAATGTAACCCAAATGGACGTATTTTCGCGTCTGATGATGGATCGCATCATCTTTCTTGGCTCCGAAATTGACGACTATGTAGCCAATGTGATACAAGCACAACTGCTGTTTCTCGACACATCGGATCCCGGAAAAGACATCTTCATCTACCTGAATTCGCCCGGCGGATCGGTTCACGCAGGCCTCGGCATCTACGACACCATGCAATACATTCGCAGCACCGTTGGCACCATCTGCACAGGCATGGCAGCCTCCATGGCAGCCGTACTTCTAGTTGCTGGCGCCAAAGGCAAACGCTCGGCGCTGACTCACTCGCGCGTGATGATTCACCAGCCAATGGGCGGAATGCAGGGACAAGCAGCCGACATGGAAATCACCGTTCGCGAAATTCAGAAACTGCGCACCGAACTCTACCAAATCATTGCCGACCACTCGGGTCAGCCATACGACAAAATTGCTGCCGACAGCGACCGCGACTATTGGATGACCTCGCAAGAAGCACTCGAATACGGCATGATAGACAACATCTTGACACGCGACAAAAAATAATTTATGGCAAGACAAACAAAAAACGACGAAAGACACTGCAGTTTCTGCGGACGGGGCGAAAGCGAAGTCGGTATGTTGATCACTGGTCAGTGGGGCAACATCTGCAACGAATGCGTGGAATTAGCCAGCAATATCATCAAAGAGAACGAAAAAAAGAAGGAAGAAGCAGCTGCGTTCGACGGCAAAAAACTGCCAAAGCCAACAGAGATTAAAGAGTTTCTCGACCAATATGTGATTGGTCAGGACGATGCGAAAAAATTCCTTTCGGTTGCCGTTTATAACCACTACAAACGCATTACGCAGCCAAAATCGGTCGAAGATGTAGAAATTGAAAAGTCGAACATCATACTTGTTGGAGCCACGGGAACTGGCAAAACACTGTTGGCGCGCTCCATTGCCAAACTACTCGATGTGCCATTCACCATTGTCGATGCCACGGTGCTGACAGAAGCGGGCTATGTGGGCGAAGACATCGAGAACATACTCACGCGACTTCTGCAAGCGGCCGACTACAATGTGAAAGCCGCCGAACGAGGCATTGTTTTCATCGACGAGATTGACAAGATTGCGCGCAAAGGCGACAATCCAAGCATCACACGCGATGTGAGCGGCGAAGGCGTGCAACAAGGTCTGCTGAAACTGCTCGAAGGTTCGATAGTGAGTGTGCCGCCACAAGGCGGACGCAAGCACCCCGAGCAAAAGCTGATTCCAGTGAACACGCAAGATATTCTGTTCATCTGCGGCGGTGCATTCGAAGGCATCGAAAAGAAGATCGCACAACGCCTCAACACGCATGTGGTGGGATTTGGCACAGTGAACGAGCAAAACTCCATCGACCGCGACAACATGATGAAATACATTGCGCCGCAAGATCTGAAAGCATTTGGACTCATTCCCGAAATCATCGGTCGTCTGCCAATACTCACTCACCTCGATCCGCTCGACCGCAAAGCACTGCGTCAAATCCTGACCGAGCCAAAAAACGCCATCATCAAGCAGTATGTGAAACTGTTCAAACTCGATGGCGTAACGCTCACCTTCGACGACGACGTGCTGGAATACATTGTCGACAAGGCCATCGAATTCAAACTCGGCGCGCGCGGACTGCGTAGCATTGTCGAGACAATAATGATCGACGCCATGTACGAAACGCCTTCGAGCGACACGAAAACGCTGAATATCACACGCAAATATGCCGAGCAGAAACTTGCCAACATGAGCAACATCTGCGCATAATCAGCATTTTCACAGATACAAAAACAAACGGCCTCCGAAAATTTCGGAAGCCGTTTTTGTTTGCTGATGATTTCGCGTTTAGTCTTTCAACTTAGCGCAGATAAATTCACGATTCAGACGAGCGATGTGCGTCAGCGAAACGCCTTTAGGACATTCGGCAGCGCAAGCGCCCGTGTTGGTGCAGTTACCAAATCCGAGTTCGTCCATCTTCGACAGCATGGCTTTAGCGCGCGCTGCAGCCTCCACTTTGCCCTGCGGCAGCAGAGCGAGTTGGCTCACTTTGGCAGCCACGAACAGCATGGCAGAACCATTTTTGCACGCAGCAGCACAAGCACCGCAACCAATGCACGAAGCAGCGTCCATGGCTTCGTCGGCCACAGCCTTCGGAATCGGAATAGCGTTAGCGTCGGTGCTTACACCAGTGTTCACCGAAATATAACCGCCAGCTTGCATAATTTTGTCGTACGCACTGCGATCGACCATCAAATCCTTGATTACAGGGAATGCATGCGAACGCCATGGTTCCACAGTGATGGTGTCGCCATCGTGGAATTTGCGCATGTGCAGTTGGCAAGTAGTTACGCCACCGTCTGGTCCGTGCGGGTGACCATTGATGTAGAGCGAGCACATGCCACAAATGCCTTCGCGGCAGTCGTGATCGAATGCGATAGGCTCTTTGCGCTCGCTGATGAGCTGTTCGTTCAGCACATCGAGCATTTCGAGAAACGAGCTATCAGTCGAAATGTTTTTCAGTTCGTAGGTTTCAAATGCGCCTTTGGCTTTTGGACCCGCTTGGCGCCATACTTTCACCTTGATATTAATTGTTTTTTCCATTGCCGCTTAATTTTTATAGTTTCTGGTCTTTCTTTCAGTGAATTCGTAGTCGAGACGCTCTTTGAGCATTTTCGGCTCTTTGCCTTCGCCCATATATTTCCAGCACGAAACATACGAGAATTTATCGTCCTGACGCAATGCCTCGCCCTCGGGAGTTTGATACTCTTCGCGGAAGTGACCGCCGCACGACTCTTCGCGGTTCAGCGCGTCGCGAGCCATCAGTTCGCCAATCTCCAAGAAATCGGACAAGCGCAATGCCTTTTCGAGTTCCACATTCAGATCGTTGCGCGAGCCAGGAATAAACACTTCGGTCCAGAACACTTTCTTCAACTCTTTGATCTTCTCGAGAGCGGTTTTCAGACCTTCGGCGGTGCGACCCATGCCTACAAATTCCCACATCACCAAACCGAGTTCGCGGTGAATGCTGTCGACCGAGCGTGTGCCTTGAATGGCCATCAGGCGATCGATCTTATCGTTCACTGCTTTTTCAGCCTCGACAAATTCGGGCAGTTCCACGCTCATGCGCGGCACTTGAATTTGATCGGCCAAGTAGTTTTGAATGGTGTAAGGCAACACAAAGTAGCCATCAGCCAAACCTTGCATCAATGCCGATGCACCCAGACGGTTTGCGCCGTGGTCGGAGAAGTTAGCCTCGCCTATGCAGAACAAACCTTTGATGGAAGTTTGCAGTTCGTAATCGACCCAAATGCCGCCCATAGTGTAGTGAATAGCTGGGAAAATCATCATTGGGTTTTCGTACGGATTTTCGTCCACAATCTTCTCGTACATCTGGAAAAGGTTGCCATATTTCTGCTCCACAACATTTTTGCCGAGGCGTTGAATGGCATCGGAGAAATCGAGGAACACAGCCAAACCCGTATTGTTCACGCCATAGCCTTTGTCGCAACGCTCTTTGGCGGCACGCGAAGCCACGTCGCGTGGAACCAAGTTGCCGAATGCAGGATAGCGACGCTCCAAGTAGTAATCGCGATCCTCCTCTGGAATATCACGACCTTTGATTTCGCCACGCTGCAAGCGTTTGGCATCTTCCAATTTTTTCGGAACCCAAATGCGACCATCGTTACGCAACGACTCCGACATCAGCGTCAGTTTCGATTGAAAATCGCCATGCTTCGGAATGCAAGTTGGGTGAATCTGCGCAAAGCAAGGATTTGCAAAATATGCGCCTTTGCGATACATCTGCATGGCAGCCGAGCCGTTCGATGCCATGGCGTTGGTCGAAAGGAAGAACGTGTTGCCATATCCGCCCGAACCAACAACCACTGCATGAGCAAAGTAGCGCTCGATTTTGCCCGTAATCAAGTTGCGAGCGATGATGCCGCGTGCGCGACCGTCGATCACAACCACATCAAGCATTTCGTGGCGAGTATACATTTTCACTGTGCCTTTCTTAATCTGGCGACTCAAAGCCGAGTAGGCACCAAGTAGCAGCTGTTGGCCAGTTTGTCCTTTAGCATAGAATGTGCGCGAAACCTGTGCGCCACCAAACGAACGGTTGTCAAGCAAGCCGCCGTATTCGCGAGCGAAAGGCACGCCTTGAGCCACACATTGGTCGATGATGTTGTTCGACACTTCGGCCAGACGATACACATTGGCCTCACGAGCGCGATAGTCGCCGCCTTTGATGGTGTCGTAATACAAACGATAGACCGAGTCTCCATCGTTTTGATAGTTTTTGGCAGCATTGATACCGCCCTGTGCAGCGATGGAGTGCGCACGACGTGGCGAATCTTGAATGCAGAAGTTCAGCACATTGAATCCCATTTCGCCAAGCGAGGCAGCAGCCGATGCGCCAGCCAAACCTGTGCCAATCACAATAATGTCGAGACGACGCTTGTTGGCTGGGTTCACAAGTTTCTGATGAGCCTTGTAGTTAGTCCATTTTTCAGCCAATGGACCTTCAGGAATTTTCGCAGTTACATATTCGTCGTCCGAAAGCGTGTCGACAGCCTTTTTTGCAGCGGCAACCACTTTCTTAGCAGCCGTTTTGGCAGCTTCTACAGCCTCTTTTGTGGCATCGTCGTTCACCACTTCGGCAACTTTGCGCACAACTTTAGCCGTTTTTTCGACTACAGTTTTAGCGGCTTCAGCCGCAGTTTCTTTTTTGTTAGCCATAATCAATTAAAGTTTATAGTGCGCAGCAAGCACCGAGTGAATAACCAAAATAGTAAACTACCACGGCAGCAAACATCAGCACAACAAGCGTCGAAACGATGTTGGCAATGCATTTGATGCGCGGCATCCAAGTGTTGTTGTTCCAGCCAAGCGTGTGCAATGCGCTCCAAACGCCGTGCGTCAGGTGAAACCACAGTGCGCCAAGCCACAGCAGGTAAAGCACCACAAAGTACCATTGCGAGAATGTGTACTTAATCAGTTCTACGCCATTTCCAGGCTCGCAACCAAGAATTTCTTCCAACTGCATTTTTGCCCAGAAGTTGCACAAGTGCAATGCCAAGCCGCAAAGAATGATGAAGCCAAGCACCAGCATGTTTTTCGATGCCCACTCCACCTGCTCCTGACGGGCGGTTACAGCGTAGCGTTCGCGACCACGAGCGCGGTAGTTTTGCACCGTCAGCACAAAGGCGTAGCAAATATGCACCACCGCCAAAAATGCCAAGCCCAGCGTGCCAATCAAGGCATACCAATTCGCGCCGAGAAATTCACAAATCGCGTTGTAGCCCTCTTCGGAAATGATGGCCACGAGATTCATTGTACCGTGAAACAGCAAGAAAAGCACCAAGCAGGCGCCCGTCACGCTCATCACGACCTTCCTTCCGATGGAAGAATTTGTCAACCAAGTCATAAAAAAGTTGTTTAAATTAATTAGTTAGAAAATTGATTTTCAACCTTTGAGGAACGCCAAAAATTTCGGCATTAAACGAAAGACAAAGGTACGATTTTTTCGCCGAAAAACACAAGCAAAACTAAAAAAATATTTTTTCTGCGATTTTTGCAAAATTGTGCACGCCAATCAAAAAGAAATTTGTACCTTTGTACGAATATTTTTAGTTCGATAAATGGAGAGCGAACATCGACCCACGGCAGAGGAATTTGAGGCAAAACTAACCCTTTTGATTGCCCAATTCGAAACAGCCCGCGAGCGTGCCGAGACGCTAAAAGCCGAACTCGAAAGCACCCGCGAACGACTCGAAGATGCTCAACACGATTTATCGGAACTACGCATGAAATACCACAACTTGAAGTTGGCGCGAATGGTCGGTTTCTCCGAAAAAGACAAGAAAGATGCCTACCTGCGCATTACGAATCTCATGCAGAAAATTGATGATTGTTTGGAACTGCTCAACGACTGATAGCAACGATGCCAACAAACGAAAAAAGAACCATAACGCTTCATGTGGCTGGATACACTTTCCGCCCCAACATCGATAGCGACGACGAATTCTACTTTCGCGAAGGCGCGCGCAAACTGGGCAACCGAATAAATTCTTTGTACAACGCCAATCCAAAAGTCGACTACAAGCAATTGCTGGTGATGGTCGCACTCGAAAGAGCGATAGACTGCGAACAACTGCTCAACGGCAAGGCGCCAAATACGGTTATGAACGAAAAGTTCGACGAATGGACGAACCTGATTGACCGCGTTCTTGGCAACGAAGAAAAATAATTCCCCACACA
>CAZGVF010000039.1:0-2580 GCA_964528925.1 uncultured Paludibacteraceae bacterium
CAGCAAGCCAAAGCCGCACCGACCTACGCTAAAAATGTGATTACCAAGCAGTTGCGACACGCCGTTTATACGGTCATAATCTCTTTTTCTTTGGCGGCCATCATATCGTCTACACGCTTGATGTATTTGTCGTGCAGTTTTTGTGCTTCGGCCTCGCCATCTTTGCCCATATCTTCGGGCATTCCGTTTTTCACCTCTTTTTTCATCTGGTCGATGGCATCGCGGCGCGCATTGCGAATGCTCACTTTGGCCTCCTCGACGGCACCGCCTGCGGTCTTCACCAACTGACGACGACGCTCTTCGGTAACGGGCGGAATGGCCAGACGAATGCTCTCGCCGTTGTTGGCAGGCGTAATACCCACTTCCGAAGCCAAAATAGCCTTCTCGATGACGGGAATGAGTGCCTTTTCGTAGGGCAAAATCTGAATGGTGCGCGCATCGGGCGTGGTGAGCGTTGCCACATTGTTCAGCGGCACCACGCTACCATAATACTCCACCCGCACACCGTCCAAAATGCGCACATTGGCTTTGCCAGCGCGGATATGCGCCAAAGCATCGTCCAGAAACTGCACCGCCATCTCCATCTCTTCCGACGCAGCATCGATAATCTGTTTCACTTTTTCTTGCGACATAACGAACTCAAGTTTTTCGGGTAAACAAAAATTATTTTCAGTTGCAAAGATAACTATTTTGCTCGGTTAAAGCGACATTTTTGCAGAAAAATTTTGCAAAACTTGGAATTATGAAAATTTCTCTCTAATTTTGTAAGTTGTTTCGGTTGTAGCGAAATGCCCCAACCATCGGTCTTTTGACCTTCCGATTTGATAATAAAACAACAACATACATGGTTAATCAGTGGATTTTCAACCAACTTACACCGGGACAAGAAGCAAGCCGTGAGTCTCTGCAAGAGTCGCTCGGCGTAGGGTCAATTCTAGCCCAACTACTGATACAGCGCGGTGTAAACACATTCGACGAAGCAAAAGTATTTTTCCGCCCCGAACTGAGCGATTTGCACGACCCATTTCTGATAAAAGATATGGATCGCGCCATCGAACGGCTCAATTTGGCACTGTCGCACAACGAAAAAATATTGATCTACGGCGACTACGATGTGGACGGCACAACAGCCGTGGCGCTGGTCTACACTTTCCTTTCGCGCTACACGCACAACATCGATTTCTACATTCCCGATCGCTACACCGAAGGCTATGGCATCTCGTTCAAATCGGTCGATTTTGCCGCCGAAAACGGTTTCACACTGGTGGTGGCACTCGACTGCGGCATCAAAGCCGTGGACAAGGTGAAATATGCTGCCGAAAAAGGCATCGATTTCATCATCTGCGACCACCACAATCCCGGCGACGAACTGCCGCCCGCTGTGGCTGTGCTCGACAGCAAGCGCGACGACTGCACCTATCCCTACAAACACCTGTCGGGCTGCGGCGTGGGTTTCAAACTGATGCAGGCCTTTGCGCAAAACAACGGCATCGAATTTTCGCTGCTGCAGCCGCTGCTCGACCTTGTGGCAGTGAGCGTGGCGTCGGACATTGTGCCGATAACTGGCGAAAACCGCGTGCTGGCATTCTACGGATTGCGCCAACTGAACGAGAATCCGCGAGTCGGCTTGAAAGGCATTATCGATGTCTGCAAAATAAACGCTAAAGAACTGACTATCAGCGATATAGTCTTCAAAATCGGACCACGTATAAATGCTTCAGGACGCATGCACTCGGGCCGCGAGGCAGTGGAATTGCTCATCACGCAAGATCCTGAATTTGCCCTGCAACGCAGCACACTCATCAACAACTACAACGAAGAACGCCGCGACATCGACAAGCGCACCACCGACGAGGCCAAAGCGCAACTGGTAATGACCGAAGGCTACGCCGATCGGCACTCCATAGTGGTCTACAACGAAGAGTGGAACAAAGGCATTGTGGGCATTGTGGCGTCGCGCCTATGCGAGGAATTTTACAAACCAACCGTGGTGCTGACCAAAGCCAACGGACTTGTGAGCGGTTCGGCGCGCTCGGTGAAAGGATTCGACCTATACAGCGCCATCGACAGTTGCCACGATCTGCTCGAAAACTTTGGCGGCCACCTCTACGCCGCCGGACTGACCATGCGCGAGGAGAATGTTGAAGCGTTCGCCAAGAGTTTTGAAGATTTCGTATCGCAAAACATCAAGCAGGAGCAACTTACGCCACAAATAGAGATTGACGCTGAGATGCCATTCAGCGAACTTTCGCCACGTTTTTTCCGCATTCTGAAACAGTTTGCGCCATTCGGCCCGTGCAACATGAAACCCGTGTTCTGCACTCGCCGCGTGTACGACGCTGGCGGCAGTCGCGCTGTGGGCAAGGACAAAGCGCACCTAAAACTGGAACTGCGCGACGAGAGCGGCGAAAATGTCTTCAGCGGCATTGCCTTCCACATGAGCCGTTTTGCCGAGCCACTCAAAGCGCACCAGCCCATCGACATCTGCTACACCCTCGAAGAGAACTCCTTCAACGGCATCACCACCATGCAACTGCAGGTGAGAGATATTAAGTTGAGCGAATAAGGAGTAAAGACAAA
>CAZGVF010000039.1:2680-5291 GCA_964528925.1 uncultured Paludibacteraceae bacterium
TCTATTAGTACGAAATATTTGGATTTTCAGACCACAAAATGAAAATAATAAACGAAATACTATCATCGCCACAAACGGTTTTTACCATTCAGCGCATTTGTCTCATGAATGGCGACAGAAGCGATGCATCTATCAGAAAATCAATAAATTACTTCGTAAAAAGCGGTCAATTGCTCAATCCACGCCGCGGCATTTATGCCAAGCCAAACTACAACGAACTCGAAATGGCTTGCGCAGTTTTTCATCCATCATATATTTCGCTAGAATACGTTTTGAGCCGTTGCGGTGTTACTTTTCAGTACAGCGACGAAATCACCTCGGTTTGCTACAAAAATAGATCAATTGAAATTGACGGGAAAAGTTACTCTTTTCGACGTATCAATCCAGTGATTTGGACAAATATGGCGGGAATAGTACAGCGCGGCGACATTGCCATAGCCACACCCGAGCGCGCCTTTCTCGATCTGCTCTACCTAAGCGCAGGCAACTGCCATTTCGACAATCTTCGACCAATAAACAGACGATTGGTAAGAAAATTATTGCCATTTTACAACTCCGAAACGCTCACGAAACGAGCAACCGAAATTTTGAATAAATGAACGCAAACCTACACCGAAATTACATGACGCAGGTGCTGCTCGACATTTTTCGAGACAAAGATCTGAGTCGACTGCTCGCATTTAAGGGCGGTACTGCATTGATGATGTTTCATGGATTGCCACGCTTTTCGACTGACCTCGATTTCAATCTGCTTGACAATGCGCAAGCCGAACCAGTGTACAAAGCATTGCACAAAATTTTGCTCAGATATGGGACAATCGACGATGAGGCGATGAAATTTTACGGCTCAATTTTGGTTCTAAACTACGGCAAAGGCGAGCGCATGATGAAAGTAGAGGTAAGCAACCGCCAATACGACGACCACTACGAAATACGAAATCTTCTTGGCGTAGACATTCGTGTGATGACCACGCCAGATATGTTTGCCCACAAACTTTGCGCCCTTGGCGAACGCATTACGCCACGCGACATTTTCGATGTATGGTTTTTCCTGAAAAATCGTACAGAAATAAATGAAAGCATCATTCGAATGCGCGCCAACAAAAGCGTAAGCGACTACTACAAACAATGCGCCGAAATAGTACGCGCCACGAGCCCCAAAACATTGATGCAAGGTCTTGGCGAAGTGCTGCTCGACAACGACAGCAAGCGTTTTGTGCGAACAAAGCTAATAACCGAAACCGCTGAAGCGCTACAACTATTCTCGCTTTATCCGCTAATAGCACAACAAACAAGCCAAAACAAGTAAACCTCTGATTTTTAGGCTAGCTTGTAAGAATGCGATATCACGCCCTATTGCTTTTCGCTGGTCACAAAATTTTTGCAAAAAAACTTTTTAGTTTTTCGGCAGATATTCCGAGACATCTTTGCCGAACTGCTGCAGTTCGCGCACGAGCGACGACGAAATCACCACTTTATCGGCTTCGGCGAACAACACCACCGTCTCGATGCCCGACAGCAGGCGATTCACATCGGCCATTTGCAGTTCGTAGTCGAAATCCTCCACTGTGCGTACGCCACGCAAAATGAATTTTGCATCGACTTTTCGGGCAAAATCTACCGTCAGCGTGTCGTAAATCTGCACCGAAACGCGCGGCTCATCGCGGTAGAGCGCTGCGATGCTTTGCAATCGCGCTTGCACATCGGCATCCGACTGCTTGGCGGTGTTGTGCCCAATGCCAATCACAATCTCGTCGAACAACTGCAGTCCGCGCTGCACAATGCTCTGGTGACCGCGTGTGAATGGATTGAACGACCCAGGGAAAATGGCTCTTTTCATTCTATTTTTTGACGTTTTTTTCTGATGCAAAGATACAAAAAAGCACAGAATTTTCGGTTCGGCGCTTTCTGTTTTGTGAAATCTGGAAGAAAGAAATTCTTGCAAATAGCCATCATCATTCAAACAATTCGGGCATATGATGATTCGCCCCTACAATTCAACAACTAGAAATCAGAAATCTAGAAATTAGAAACTTTTCTTCTACCTTGGGGGATAAGAGGGGGGCTTCTACTTATATTTTTCCTCCAACTGTTTCGCTTTTGTGCGCAGCGTTGAATCGGTTGTATCGAGGCGCGGAATCATTATGGTGAGACCGTTGGGCAGTTGGTTCGGGTTGCTGATGCGGTCGGTATTAGCCTCGTAGATGTAGACCCAAAATTCGGTGATGCCGTAATATTTACGCGCCAACTGCGCCAACGTGGTGCCAGGGCGCAGCGTCTCTTCGCCACAAAACGAGTTGTAATGGTCGTAAATGCGCTCGCTATCGGTGGCAGTGGGCTGCGGCAGATTGCCCCAATAGTCGTTCATCTCGCGCATTGAGGCGGGAACAATCTCCACACGACGATCGTAGCGCAGCAGATGATCGCCGCTGTAGTGAAACGGATAATTGGCGCCAAACGATGCTACACGCATGCGACGTTCGTCTACTCCTTTGGTTTTCAGCAAGTTATAAACTGCTTGAGCGCGACGCATGGCCAATCGTTGGTTGTATTCGTCGTAGCCAATTTTGCAGGCGTGACCGTTTATCTGAATCGCCACGTCGGGGTGCGC
>CAZGVF010000039.1:5391-9175 GCA_964528925.1 uncultured Paludibacteraceae bacterium
TCTTTGCGCTGACGCGCCTTCTCTTTCTGCTCGTCGGTGCGCCCGACAAAGAAATTGAATTCCACTTTCACGCCAGCCGACCAAGGCAAAATGCTCCCCGCGTTTTTCGTTGCCAAAAGTCCATCGTAAGTCGGCATAAACGATCCATAACCATTCTTTTCAGTGGCAAAACCGAGGTCTTTTTTCTCGTCATCGGGCGTGGCGTCAAAATTGAACGTACCACAAGTGGCATACACACCAACCAACAAATCAACGCGTTTAGCAAGGCTGATATTTGCGCCAATTTCGGCAAAAATGGTGGCATAAAATTTCGCAAACGAATTCAGTTCATGCTTCTGATTATCGAAAGTCTCGGTTTCGAAACGGTTTGGCAAATCGTGCAGCGTAAGGTTCCAAAACGGATAATAGCCCGTGTGCGAGACGGTGGCATCGGTCAGCTGCCGCGTGGCGTAGATGGGCATGGCAAATTTTGCACCGATGTGGGCAAACAGTCCAACGCGCCGACCGAAATTCTCCTTAAAACGCAATGCCACAGGCACTTCGAGCAGATAAGCCAACTGCCGCTCGTTCCATTTTTTGATTTCGGTACGATGTTCGTATTCGTCGCCAAATTCGTCGGTAAGTCCGCTCCAGATCTGAGTTTCGGTGAAGTCAGCATTTGTGCCATAATTGCTCACACCCACGCCCACACCAATGCCCATGTAAGGCAAAAAATAGTAGGCATAGCCCACATTAACGGTGAACGAAGGAAAATATGGCAAGATTTTGCCGCCCATCAAATCGTAACGCAACTGACTCACACCAATGCCGCCGCCCACCTGCAGGTACGAGCCTTTCTGACCGACCGCGCGCGCCGAATCGGTCGATAGCGAATCGACATCAGACTGCGCTGCCGCCATCAACGAAAACGCAGTCGCCAACGCTATGACAAACAGCCGTTTCATCGCACCATCAGTTTAGCGGTTCGCGTTGTACCATTCGCCATTTTCATCTGCACGAAGTAGATTCCAGCAGCGTTTGGCGCAGTAATTTCGACATCTCGATTGAAATTCTCAATCATTTGCCCTAAAGCATTGAAAATGAACACTTCAACACAATTTTCAGCGTCCGAAATGGTAATTTTCTCGTTCGTCGCAACCGGATTCGGGGAAATCGAAAAGCCATCTGATTTCGCAGAAACGAGCGCAGTGCTTGGTCGCACTTCCACGTCGCAGAGGCGAATTTTTGCGCCATCGGTAGTGGTAGCAATGGCGTAGTAAATGCCGTTCAATCCGCCATCTTCGTAGTAAAACGATTCCTCGCTGGTAGCCACGAGTTCGCCATCTTTGTACCAACTATAGGCGGTGAATGCAAGGTCGCTTTCGGCAGTGGGCTGACCATTTTTGTCGTTGTTGTCGACAAACAAAACATCGTTCCATTTGGCGTGCAGAAATCCATCAGCACCGACCGAAATGGTTATTTCGTAGATGGCACTTGCGCAGACATCGTCGTCGGCGCCATCGGAAAATTGCAGATAAGCCGTGTAATTCCCCGGTCGCACGCCTTGCGGAATGCTGATTGGAATGGTGAGCGCGTCGGAGAGCGTGTAGTCAATTTGATTTGCGAAACCCGCCTTTTGTGCCGCGTCGTCGAATTGCAGCGCATATTGTTGCAGCGAGCCAACCGACGAATTGATGCCAATGACAACCTCGCCCGCAGTCTGACAAGCGTAGAGTTCGGTGGTTACGTCTATCGAAGCCTGTTCGCGCAGCAAAATAAAAAATTTGAGATGTTGCGTACAACCAAGCGCGTTCGCATCGTCAACCCAAACGGTATCTTTTTCAGTGGCAAAATGCAGCGTCTGCGTGGTGCTGTCCGACAGCGTGAAAATGTAGTCGTAAGGCAACTGCTCAGCGCAAATCCACAGCGGCATTTCCTGCACGGCTTCTTGCGAAATGTGGTAACGCACCGTGTCGCGCGAATTCACCCAATCGCTTTGGCACGCGCCATCGGTTACTTGCCGCACCGCAGCGATGGTCAGCGGCAGTTTTTCATCTTTCAGTTTGAAAGAATAACGAGCTGCAGCGGCATTGTTTTCGAGCGTTTCGGCACGATTTCCGCCTTGCCAATCGAAAGTCAATAGCCAGCGATAACGAATGTTCGCCTCGTCGCCGCCCTGCGCTTCCGCAACATTTGGCAGCGAAAGTTCCACACCAGCATCGCCCTGCGGCATGCAGATGATCGAGTCGATTTTTTGCACCGCGCCCACATCGAATGGCGCATAGAGAATGTAAGTGGTCGAGTCGGCCGAGAGTTGCCAATCGATGCCAGCAATCGTGTCGCGCACATAGCGACGCAGCACCGCAGGTTTTGTAGCAGTCAGTATTTGCAAATCGACAAGACAAAACGCCGAATCTGCGCCCGCCAAATCTTCCCCATCAATCGTCCAGCGATATTCGTAAACTCCGCTTCCGCCCGTGGGTGCAGCGGCTTCGGCAAGACTGTCGAGCGCGCTCTTATCGGCATTGCAAACGATGTGTTTCCCCGCCACCGAATCGCCCGATATGCAGCCAGCATCGAACGGATCGAATACTGTCAGACGCACTGCGCCTTCGGACTGATAGAGCGTTTTTTTGTTACAATCGCTCACCACATAACGATAGATGGTGTATTCACCAACACGGCTCACATCGGCAATCAGCGTCGAAGTGTCGGTCGTTAGCGTATCTTTCGAGGCAATCAGCGTAGTGGTTTGCAGCGAATCGCCCGTGGCATAATCGAACTGACTGTAGTAAATCTCCCAAGCGTAGTGCAGTTGGTTGTATTTGATGTTGTGCGCATCGTATTCGGCAGTATCGATCGAGGCGTCGCGCAAGCTGAGTATCAGCAGCGAATCGTTGCCCGACACAATGGTCGCGCTCATGGTCGAATCCACCGCACCAGCATCGGGAGGCGGAAGAATGGTTACGAAAAATGTGCCTTCGCTGCGCAGCGGATCGAGTTGGCACATGCCATCGCGAGCGTAGCGCACCACCATGTATGTGCCATAATCGTCTGGTTGATAGCCACTTAACTCAGCACTCTTGCCTTCGCCGACACATCGGCTCGAAAGCGTGTCGATGGTGCCATCGTCGCGGCGTGTGATTTTGTATTCGTAGAAAAGATATCGATAATTCTCGTTACCACCAAGCGCAGGCTTGTCCGATTCCACTTTCAGCTTATTTTCGTTGCCAAAACAGAGCGTTTCGTGAATGGCTGCAGTGCCGTTGGTTTTAATGGCGCCGGGCGTAAAATTGTCGTAACCCGAAACCACCACATAGACATCTTTCTTCGATTCGCCGTATGTGGCAGTGAGTTTGGCCTCCTGCTTTTCGCAACGCTGCCTGAATTCGATGCGGCCGCCATAAATTCCAGTTATTGGGCCATTGACATTATCGGGTTCAGGGTCGCAAGTCCAAGTTACTGCGCTGCCATTTTTTTCGGTAGATGACGCAAAGAAATAGTTCTGTTTCTCAAAAACTTTCACCGCGCCAGCGCAGGCATTTTTGTGAAAAATGATGCGAACGACCGACACCAGCGAGAATTCCGTTCCAGCGAACACCTTCAATTCGGGATAATAATTGTTCCCAGTAACCCAGTTGGCATCGCCCGCAAAAATGCTGTACATATCCTGCGTGATGTCTTTGGTGAAAGTGCCCGACGCGCTGCCACTGCGCACGGTGGTTTGGTTCGGGTTCGACATCTGTTTGTCCCAATAGAGCCGCTCGAGCGTGGCAGTTTCGGCATTTTTGCCAATCAAACCTGC
>CAZGVF010000039.1:9275-10621 GCA_964528925.1 uncultured Paludibacteraceae bacterium
GCTGCCCGCCACTTTTATGTTTTTGATTTGATGACCGCCACCATCGAAAGTGCCAGCAAATGGTTTTGATGCCGAGCCAATGGGCGACCAAGCGAGGTTCGCAAGGTCGAGGTCGGAGGTTAATTGAAGCGTTTTTCCAGCAAAATCGTCGGTCGCAGCAGCTTGTGCCACGCGCGCCAACTGCGCCGAAGTGCTTATTTCGATGGTCGTGCCGTTCAAATCGAGCGTAGCGTCAACCGAACCGTCCCAGACATCGGCACTGACACTACTAGCGATGCTGAAAAAAGCCAGCAAAATTGCAAAAAATCGTCGATTTACGCCTTTCATAAAAGTCTGATTTAGCAACAACACGCTGCAAATTTACAAACTTTCTTTCAGAAAAATATAAAATTCGCCAATTTTTCAGAGAAAATTGTGTTAAAACAAAAGAAACGGCTCCTAGGAGCCGTTTCTCGTGCATTAAATTGCTATTTAGCAATCAATTGAAGTTGAAACCATATTCTGCCAATTCTTCAAGCATTTTATCGTTCAGAACCGCATCGGTTATGCCAATTTTAACGCCTTCGCCCTCTTCGTAAGTCATGGCTACGGCAGGCAAACTGGTGAAGGTGGAAGTGCCAAGTTTCGAGAGCATTATGTGTTGCATAATGCTTGTAACATCGGCAAAAGCGACAGTCCACTCGTTCGTTTCCGAATCAGCAACGACCTTGGCAGCGGTCAAAAATTGATCATAGTCGTTGTAGGTCTTTTCGCCAACAATGCCAGTGAAAGGCAGCGAGCGTTTGTCGCCACTCACTTTTGCCTCGGCCAGCAACGCAAACGCGCGGTCGTTTGTGGTAGTGTCGATCGTAAACACTTTGACCAGATAAATTCCTTTCGTTGCGTCGGACGAAATTTTCACGCTGTCGCCATTCAACAGATAGGCCTCTGCTTGGCTGTCGTAGACGAACTTATTAGCTGTGAGCCAGTTAGTTAGCACTGTGTCTGGCTGACCAATCACCGTACACAACTTCTCTATCATCTGCAACGAAATCGGTTCCACAACGCTGTCGACGGGATCGACTTTTACGCTGTCACATGGTTCAATTTTGCCGCCTTGCGGTTCATCTTCCTTTTCACAACTGAAAAATAGCGCGCTGCACAATGCTGCCACAACGCACAACATCAAATTCTTTTTCATTTTAGTATGATTTTCTTAGTTAAATTTCAATCAATCAAAGCGCTGTTTTCTTCGTTTCTGATTCGCTTTTCGCACTCTCTGATGGCCACGCGCGTCATCTGCATGTTGCGTTCAGCGGCGATGATTTCGGCGGCAAGATCGTTGCGCTCGGCTTCGGTGTCGCTCA
>CAZGVF010000040.1:0-1245 GCA_964528925.1 uncultured Paludibacteraceae bacterium
GGAATGCACACAGGACGCACGCTCATGCCGTGACCGCGTTGAATGCCATCAACAAAAGTAGTTCCCATTCCATATTCAGGGTTCCAATGCGAAACATAAATCGACAATGACTTAGAATTTTCGCTCAAACTGCTTGTGCGATAGTAGCCTGCCATGTCCATGAAAGTCGAGCCATAATAAAATCCCGTTTTAGGCAAGAAAATACTTTCACCATTTGTGCCAGTTACAGTATATCCGCCATTTTCGGTGTTATACGTCCAAGTGCAATTGTCGATAATTTCTTGGAATTCATCAGCGGTTGGCATGCGCCACGATCCGCCCCAGTTGGCATTTGCTGCGTCATCTTCGAGTTCGAGCACTGTTTTGCCATCTTCGTTGTTGTAGCGCGAAAAATTATTTTCCGTGCCAAATTTGTAAGTCGACCAATCGTACAATGCTTTCGTAGCCGTTTCGCCCCAAGCGTAGTAACCGCCCTGCTCTTCGGGAGCGGTGGCGCCAACATTGCAAGTAGCCCATTTCAAGCCGCTCGGCAAGCCAAGATCGACATAGGCGTGACCATTTTCGGTGTTTTGCGCGTTGGCTGCAGTGAATGTAAAAGCCAGCGCCATCAGTGCAAATTTTGCTTTCGTTGTTTTCATCTTTTTTCCTCCTTAAAACCTAATACTGAATTGATTTTTTACCTTCTTTTTTTTACCTAAAAAATTACCATTGAAAAGTCTTTCGCCTCGGTTTTCGCAAAATGTGTGCCAAACAGAAATAAATAAACCATAAATCAATATAATTTATGCAAAAATTAAGTATTTAAGCCGAAATTTCGAGCCGTTTATCGACAAAATGGCGGCATTTTAACAAAAAACGACCCAAAGCGGCACGCATTTACGCATGTCGCTGCAAGGAAAATATGAGACTTGGAAATTACTTTGCCAATTCGCAATCGGAGCAATGTTTGCGCTGCACTTTTTTCAAGAATTTGGCGCGTTTATCGGCATCGGTGAAGGTGTCGCCCAGCCAACCGAGTTGTTCGGTCGTGAGCAGATAGTTTTTCACATACTTTTTGCCGAGTTTCAGGCGTTTGCAGTCGCTCGACTCGCGTTTAAGCAGAAAAGCCATGGCGCGCGCCTGACCGTAGGTTGCGGTTTTGTATTTGCAGTATGGCTGTTCCTGCGCTGCTGCTAGCGTATCTTGCGCCTGCTGCACAGAGGCGATGTTGTCGTTTTCTTGGGCAAAAGCCACGCCACACACGGC
>CAZGVF010000040.1:1345-7165 GCA_964528925.1 uncultured Paludibacteraceae bacterium
TGTTCGGCGGGGTTGGGCTGCGGTTGCCAGATTTGCCGTCCGTTCAGTTTGTCGGGCTGATATTGCTGCTGAACAAAATGGTTCGGAAAGTCGTGCGGATATTTATACTCGGTACCGTAGTTGAGCGACTTCATCAGCTTAGTCGGAGCATTGCGCAGATGCAGCGGCACAGGCAGATTTCCCGTTTCGTTCACAAGTTGCAGCGCGCTATCGATGGCCAAATAGGCGGAATTGCTCTTGGGACTCGACGCCAGATAGATGGTCGCTTCGGCCAACGGAATGCGCCCCTCGGGCCAACCAATTTTCTGAATGGTATCGAAACAGGCATTCGCCAACAAAAGTGCATTTGGATTTGCCAAACCGATATCTTCGGACGCAGAAATCACCAATCGCCGCGCGATGAATTTCGGATCTTCGCCGCCTGCAATCATGCGCGCAAGCCAATAAATAGCCGCATCGGGGTCGCTGCCGCGAATGCTTTTGATAAACGCCGAAATGATGTCGTAGTGCATCTCGCCATCTTTGTCGTACGCCATCGGATTTTGCTGCAGGCGGTCGGTTACAGTGGCATTGTCGATGCTGATTTCGCCTTCGGGCTGTGCATTCACCACAAGTTCTAAGATGTTGAGCAGTTTGCGCGCATCACCGCCAGCATAACGCAACAGCGCATCGGTCTCGTTCAGCACTATTTTTCGCTGTTTCAGTTCCGTGTCAGTCTCGATGGCGCGCTGTGCGAGCGAAAGCAAATCGTCGTCGCTAAGTGGCTGAAGCACATACACTTGGCAACGCGAGAGCAGCGGTGTGATGACCTCGAACGAAGGATTTTCGGTAGTCGCGCCAATGAGCGTAAAAGTGCCATTTTCAACCGCTCCAAGCAACGAATCTTGTTGCGATTTACTGAAGCGATGAATCTCGTCGATGAAGAGAATCGGATTATTTTGGTTGAAAAAGTGCGTCTGTTTGGCTTTTTCAATCACATCGCGCACATCTTTCACGCCCGAGGTTACAGCACTGAGCGTGTAGAACGGGCGGTCGAGTTGGTTAGCGATGATTTTGGCGAGCGTAGTTTTGCCCACGCCGGGCGGTCCCCACAAGATGAACGACGAGATATGCCCCGACTCGATCATTTTGCGAAGCACGGCGCCCTGCCCCACCAGATGGCGTTGTCCTATGTATTCGTCGAGCGTTTTTGGACGCAAACGCTCCGCTAAAGGCTGCATAAATAGCGTGTGAATTATGTTGCAAAAATAGCGATTTTTTCAATTTTGGCAAAATCGAGCAGAATTTAGGAACCGAAACGCAGAAAATCGTTCAATTTCGACAAAAAAAGAGTAACTTTGCAAGTTAAAAGACCTTGCATAGGTCTTGTTTCTTGCGACAAAAAAATTAACCCCAATAACAAAATGAAAAAAATAGTTTTAATGATGGCTACCATCTTATCGTTTGCGGCGTGTGGTCGCGCGCCACAGCCCGAGACACCCGCTGTGGAAGAGTTCAACTATGTGGTCGACCGCTTTGCCGACATGGAAATTTTGCGTTATCGCGTGCCAGATCTCGAAAAACTGACGCTGAAGCAACAGGAAATGCTCTATTATCTGACCGAGGCGGCGCTGCAGGGACGCGACATCATGTTCGACCAAAACTGCAAATACAACCTGCTGGTGCGCCAGACGCTGGAAGCCATCTACACCGACGAAAATCAGGATCGCGAAAGTGCCGATTTCAAGGCGTTGGAAACCTATTTGAAGCGCGTTTGGGTGTCGAATGGCATTCACCATCATTATGCTGGCGACAAATTCACGCCCGAATTTTCGCAGGCGTTTTTCGATGCCGCAGTGCGCGCATTGCCTGCCGAAAAATTGCCGAAAAATGCTGGTTCGGTCGACGAACTGCTCAGCACGCTCGACCGCGTGATTTTCGATCCGACCTATCTTGCCAAGCGCACCAATCAGGCAGCGGGAGTTGATTTGATAGAGACCTCGGCATGCAACTACTACGATGGCGTGACGCAAGCCGAGGCTGAGGATTTCTACGGAAAAATGAAAGACCCGAACGACGCAGAGCCGATTTCGTACGGTTTGAACAGCAAACTTGTGAAGCGCGATGGCGTGGTACAAGAAGATGTCTACAAAGTTGGCGGACTCTACACAGAAGCCATCGAAAAGATAGTTTATTGGCTCGAAAAGGCTAAAAATGTGGCTGAAAACGATGCTCAGCGCGCCGTAATAGAGAAATTGATTGAGTACTACAACACGGGCAACCTGCGCACATTCGACGAATATGCCATTCTTTGGGTGGGTGACACCGCTTCGCAAATCGACTTTGTGAACGGATTTACCGAGACTTACGGCGATCCGCTCGGCATGAAAGCAAGCTGGGAAAGCATTGTCAATTTCAAAAATCTAGAAGCCACCAAACGCACCGAAACCATCAGCAACAATGCGCAGTGGTTCGAGGATCATTCGCCCATTGCGCCAGAATTTAAGAAGGAGAAGGTGAAAGGCGTTTCGGCCAAAGTGATAACCGCCGCCATTCTTGCAGGCGACTGCTACCCCACCACGCCCATCGGCATCAATCTGCCAAATGCTAACTGGATTCGCGCGGCTCACGGCTCGAAATCGGTTACGATAGAAAACATCACCGAGGCTTACGATGAATCGGCTCGTGGCAATGGTTTTGCCGAGGAATTTGCTTGGAGCGATCGCGAAGTGCAGATGATGGCGACTTACAAAAATCAGACCGACAATCTGCACACCGACCTGCACGAATGTCTTGGTCACGGTTCGGGCAAACTGCTGCCTGGCGTCGATCCCGATGCGCTGAAAGCCTACGGCTCGACCATCGAAGAGGCGCGTGCCGACCTGTTTGGACTCTATTTCATGGCCGATCCGAAAATCGTAGAACTCGGTTTGCTGCCCAACGATTCGGCATACGAGGCGCAATACTACAGCTATTTCATGAACGGTTTGATGACGCAGTTGACGCGCATCGAGCCTGGCAAGAACATTGAAGAGGCTCACATGCGCAATCGCCAACTCATTGCCAACTGGGTTTATCAAAAATCGCAAGCCGACGGCGATGGCGCAGTGGAAATTCGCGAACGCGATGGCAAACATTTTGTGGTGATAAACGACTACAAACTGGTGCAGAAGCATCTTGGCGAATTGTTGGCAGAGATTCAGCGCATAAAATCAACGGGCGACTACGCTGCAGCGCAAGTCATTGTGGAAAATTACGCTGTGAAAGTGGATTTGGACATTCACAAAGAGATTCTCGAACGCTATGCCAAGTTGAACATTGCGCCGTACAAAGGTTTTGTGAATCCCGTCTACAAGGCTAATTTCGACAAGAATGGCAACTTCCGCGGTCTGCAAGTGGACTACACCGAAGGCTACGCCGAGCAGCACTTGAGATATTCGAAGGAGTATGGGAATTTGAAATAAAAGTTAGCATCATGTTTTCCGGAATTGTAGAAGAAACAGCGCGAGTGGTGCGCATTGAGCACGACCGCGAAAATGTACATTTTACGCTGACTTGCAGTTTTGTCGGCGAACTGAAAATTGACCAAAGCGTGGCGCACAACGGCGTTTGCCTCACGGTAGTGAAGATCGATGGCGACACCTACACCGTAACCGCCATGAAAGAGACGCTCGACCGCTCGAACCTTGGGCTGCTCAGCGTGGGCGACGAGGTGAATGTGGAGCGGTCGATGATGATGAACGGCCGCCTCGACGGGCACATTGTGCAAGGTCATGTGGACCAAACCGCCCGCTGCACCGAGGTGCGCAATGCCGACGGCAGCTACTATTTTCATTTTGTGTACCAAAGCACGCCCGAGATGCGCCACCGCGGCTACCTGACGGTGGACAAAGGCTCGGTAACAGTAAACGGCGTATCGCTGACGGTATGCACGCCAACCGACGACAGTTTCGAAGTAGCGATAATTCCATACACCTTCGAAAACACCAATTTCCACAACATCAAAGTGGGTTCGGTGGTGAATTTGGAATTCGACATCATCGGAAAATACATCGCACGAATCAACCAAAATTGAAGATGAAAAGACTGAAAAATTGGCTGTTGACGGCGGCATTTTTTGTGCCGATATGCGCCGTGGCGCAGGACATTCCCGAGAATACATCGTACACGCAAATCTACGATTTCATCGACGAATTGGCCATCGACCGCATCATCAACATAAACTCGGTGGTGAAGCCCTACAGCCGCGACTACATTGCGCAAAAACTTCGCGAAGCACAAGCCGCCGACTCGCTCCTGACCAAGCGCCAACGCAAAGATTTGGAGTTTTATCTGAACGATTATGCGCTAGAATGCGACACTGTGCCAACACGCAACATAGTGAGCTGGACCGACAAAAAATCGTTTGCGCTGTCGCTGCTGCAGCCATCGTTTCACTACAACAACAAATACTTCAAAGCGCGCATCACGCCAATTTTGGGCATGGATTTGCTGGTGAATAAAAAGGGTCTGCTGATGAAACGCTGGTTTGGTGCCGACATCCAGATGGACATTGTGAACCATGTGTCGGTGTGGGCCAGCTACCGCGATCAATCGTACAACGGCGACTATCTGAAAGACGAATATTTCAACGTAAAACGCCACGGAGCGCGCATTTCGCAACCGCAATATCTGAACCAACTGCCTGGTTGCGAGTACAAAGAGGCGAACTACGGTGGCGACTACAGCGACCTGCGCGGTGGCATTAAAGCATACGCTTGGTGGGGGAGCATCGGTTTGGTGAAAGATGTGATTCAGTGGGGCGACGCCTACAACGGCTCGAACATCATTTCGGGGCGCGCGCCAAGTTTTCCCATGGTTACGCTGAATCTGAAGCCCTGCCGTTGGTTCGAGCTGAACTACATTCACGGCTGGTTGGTGAGCAATGTGCTAGATTCGACCAACTATTATGTAGAAAACTACACCGACAGCACCACCACGCGCCACTACCGCCCAGCCAACAAATTTATTGCGGCTAACATGCTCACTTTCACGCCAATACAGGGTCTGAACCTGTCGCTCGGCAATGCCATAATCTACGCCGAACGCAATGTGCAAGCCGCCTATTTCATTCCGATAGCCTACTACAAAAGCATCGATCACCTGCTGACAAAAGGTCTCGGCACCGAAAATCAGAACTCGATGATTTTCTTCAACATCAGCAGTCGCAACATCAAACACCTACACCTCTACGGCTCGGTTTTCTTGGACGAATTCAACTCGAAACGCCTGAAAAAAGGCAACGCCGAGCGCAATCCGTGGTCGTACAAGGTGGGTTTCAATGTGAGCAACTGGCCACTGAAAAATCTGTCGGTACAAGGCGAATTCACGCGAACCAACATCATCAACTACAAACACTCCATCTCCACGCTCACATGGGCATCGAACGGCTACAATCTGGGACATTATCTGGGCGATAATTCGCAAGATATTTACGTAGCAATCGACTACAAACCCGTGCGTGGGCTGGATTTGAAGCTGTCGTACACCAACGCCACCAAGTACAACGACTACAGTTACATTCGCAACGTGGTCGACGAGGCGCTGGCGCAAAAACCTTTCGACGAAAAAGTTTGGCAAAACGACATTGTGGCATTCAAAGCCGTGTACGAAGTGGTGAACAACGCCTATGCCATAGTGAATGTGGAATGGAACAATGCGCGCGGCTACACACCCACTTCGGAACCGATTTCGAGCGAAAACCGCATGACTGCCGAAGGTTATCTGAACCAATACACGCCCACATTCTACCAAGGCAAAAACTGGACTTGCACCGTTGGATTTAGCTTTGGATTCTAAAAG
>CAZGVF010000040.1:7265-10606 GCA_964528925.1 uncultured Paludibacteraceae bacterium
CTACCAAGGCAAAAACTGGACTTGCACCGTTGGATTTAGCTTTGGATTCTAAAAGAGTAGCAAGATGTGAGTAGCAAGTAGCAAGAAAGGTGAGAGTTTATAGGTTATAGTTTATAGGTGAGAGAGAAATCTAGAGCATTATGATTCGCCTGACAGATTTTTTACCGACAACGAAGAAGGAGATTGAGCTTCGCGGCTGGAACGATGTCGATGTTGTGCTGTTTTCGGGCGATGCCTACATCGATCACCCGTCGTTTGGCGCGGCTGTGATTGGGCGTGTGCTCGAGGCCGAAGGTCTGCGCGTGGCCATTGTGCCGCAGCCCGACTGGCATGGCGATTTTCGCGATTTCAAGAAATTCGGTCGTCCGCGACTCTTTTTTGCCATCACCGCTGGTGCCATGGATTCGATGGTGAACCACTACACCGCCAACCGCCGTCTGCGTTCGAACGATGCCTATTCGCCCGATGGTCGCGCTGGTCTGCGTCCCGACAACTGCACCATTGTCTACGCCAACATCGTGAAACGCCTCTACCCCGATGTGCCGCTGGTGATTGGCGGCATCGAAGCCAGTCTGCGCCGTTTTTCGCACTACGATTATTGGACCGACAGCGTGCATCGCAGCATTTTGGTCGATTCTGGAGCTGATATTTTAGTCTACGGCATGGGCGAAAAACCGATGCGCGCCATAGCCGATGTGTTGCGCAATGGCGGCTCGGTGAACGATTGCCACAACATTCCACAAACAGCTTACCTTGCTTGCGAAGAGCCTCATTTACAGTGTGTAAGACTACATTCGCATACCGAAGTTGCTCACGACAAGCGCAAATCGGCCGAAGCATTCAAGATAATCGAAACTGAATCGAACAAACTGAATCAGGTACATTTGGTGCAGCCCGTCAATGGCAAATTTGTGGTTGTGAATCCGCCATTCGAGCCAATGACCACCGACGAACTCGATGCCGTGTATGCGCTGCCCTACACGCGACTGCCGCACCCAAAATACAAGGACAAAACCATTCCAGCCTTCGAGATGATAAAATTTTCGGTGAACACGCACCGCGGCTGTTGGGGCGGTTGCGCCTTCTGCACCATCTCGATGCATCAAGGCAAATTTGTGGTGTCGCGCAGTCAGAAATCGATTATCGATGAGGTGAAAAAAATCGCTGCAATGCCCGATTTCAAAGGCTATTTGAGCGATCTTGGCGGACCATCGGCCAACATGTATATGATGCGCGGCAAAAATCAGGGACTCTGCGCCAAATGCCGCCGACCATCGTGTGCTTTTCCATCGGTCTGCAAAAACATGAACACCGACCACGCGCCGCTTTTGGCTCTGTATCAGGCAGTTGACGCGCTACCGTGCATCAAAAAAAGTTTCATTGGCAGCGGCGTGCGCTACGATGTGGCAATGCACCGCACCGACAGCGAGCAGGTGAACGCCACCAATCGCCAATATCTGCGCGAACTGATTGAAAATCACGTTTCTGGACGACTGAAAGTGGCGCCAGAACACACATCGGACTCGGTTTTGCAGGTAATGCGCAAGCCGAGTTTCGCGCTTTTCCGCGAATTTAAGCGATTTTTCGACAAACTGAACGACGAAAAGCACCTGCGGCAGCAGATTATACCCTACTTCATTTCGAGCCACCCTGGTTGCCACCCCATCGACATGGCAGAATTGGCAGTTGAGACAAAGCAACTTAATTTTGAATTGGAACAGGTGCAGGATTTCACGCCAACGCCCATGACATTGGCCACCGAAATGTATCACACGGGGCTAGATCCGTACACAATGAAGCCGATTTTTGTGGCTCGCACGCGCGATGAGAAGTTGGCGCAGCGACAATTCTTCTTCTGGTACAAACCCGAAATGCGCGCCCAAATAAAATCCGTCCTCAAGCGCATGGGGCGCATCGATTTGATCGACAGATTGTTCGGAAAGAAGAAAAATTTCTGATTTCTGATTTCTAGTTGTTTTACAGCCCAGATTCTTTCAGCCGTTCCGCATTTTCAGCCACTATCAGGTGGTCGATGCAGTCCTGAATGTCGCCATCCATGAATGCCGCCAAATTATAAATGGTGTAGTTTATGCGGTGGTCGGTGATGCGCCCTTGCGGATAGTTGTAGGTGCGAATTTTGGCGGAGCGATCGCCTGTGGAGACCATCGTTTTGCGCCGCGAAGCAATGTCGTCGAGGTATTTTTGGTGCTCCTTATCGTAGATGAAAGTGCGCAGACGAGCCAGCGCGCGCTCTTTGTTTTTGGGCTGATCGCGCGTCTCGGTGCATTCAATCAATATCTCCTCCACCGCACCCGTGTTCGGATTTTTCCAGTTGTAGCGCAGACGCACGCCACTCTCCACTTTGTTTACATTCTGTCCGCCAGCGCCGCTCGAGCGGAAGGTGTCCCATTTTATCTCGCCTTCGTTTATCACCACATCGAACTCTTGCGCCTCGGGCAGCACCGCCACCGACGCCGCCGAAGTATGCACGCGCCCTTGCGTTTCGGTAACAGGCACGCGCTGCACGCGATGCACGCCGCTTTCGTATTTCAAAATGCCATAAACGCCCTCGCCCGTGACCGAGAAAATGATCTCTTTGTAACCGCCAGCCGCACCCTCGCTGTAACTTGACACGCTCAGTTTCCAGCCCTTCTGCTCGCAAAATTTTGTGTACATGCGAAAAAGATCGCCAGCAAAAAGTGCCGCTTCGTCGCCGCCCGTGCCGCCACGAATCTCCACAATGCAGTTTTTCGAATCCTCGGGATCGGCAGGAATCAGCAGCAACTTAATCTCCTCCTCCATCTGCGGAATTTTTGGCGTGATTTCTTCGATTTCGGTCTTCGCCATCTCGCGCATTTCGGGGTCGGTTTCGGTCTCGAGCATCTGTTTTGCCTCGGCAAGATTATCGAGCAGACGCTTGTATTCGTTGCGTTTTTCTACTATTTTCTGCAGATCGCTATACTCCTTGTTGAGGCGCACGAAACGCTTCATATCGGCTATCACAGCGGGATCGGTAATGAGTGTTGCTACCTCGTCGAAGCGCGACGAAAGGCCATCGAGACGCGAAAGTAAGTCGTTCATTGGGCGTTGAATTGTTGAATCGTTGAACTGCAAAAACAGAGTGCAAAGGTACGAAAAAAGTGCGAAAGGGAGAAGTGAGTGGAAAGTGTATAAAGTGTGAAAGTGTATAAAGTAGAAAGTAGAAAGTAGAAAGTAAAAAGTGAAAAGTAAAAAGTGTGTAAAGTGTTGGCGGGGTGCAAAAAAAATAGCCCCACCGCAGTTGCGATGAAGCCATTTCTGTCTTTATTCCTTTGTCCTTACTCTTTACTCAAATTTCGAAC
>CAZGVF010000041.1:0-1065 GCA_964528925.1 uncultured Paludibacteraceae bacterium
AAGTTCACATGTGCATCGTAGATGGTTTTGTTGAACACCGATGTCGAAGCATGAATGTGCATCTTCATGGCGCAAGGGCAATATTTTCCATCGACAAGTTCGCATTTGCAGTCGTCGCCGCAGTGGCAAACAGGCTCGTAGGCGCGAACGATCATTGCCCACAGCATGCGAGCAGCGCGGAATTTTGCAATCTCCATAAAGTAGTTTCCGCCCACACCCATGTTGAATTTGATGGCGCAAGCAGCCGTAGCAGCATCAACGCCAGCCTCGGTGAGCATCTCCAAGTACTGATTGCCCCACGCCAGAGCGTAGCCAAGCTCTTGAGCGCAATAGGCGCCAGCGTTGTTCAGACTAACGGAATTGACCGCTACCACGCGATATTCGGGCAGCACTTCGCCAGCCTCGACAATGGCTTTTGCCAAGTCGGAAACCATCTGTTTGTCCAGTTTTTTGCCTTTCAGCAACATGCGGTTCAGCGGGTCGAAGTTGATAGAGCCTTTCAGCGTCTCCAGATTGTAGCCGCACTTTTTGTAGTAATCAGCCAGCAGGCGAACAAGGTCGGCCGAGCGACGGATGCAAACCGTAAAGTTCAGCTCGATGCAGTCGGCAGCAATGCCTTTGAGCAGCGTGGCGATATAGTCGGCCGAGAGTTGCTCTTTGTCGAGTTTGAAACCGAGCGAATCGATGCCTTTGTTCAGCACATCGAGTGCTTTTGCGTTGGCGGCTTTGGCATCGTGTGCATCGATGTCTTGCCTAACATACCAAACATTGTCGACCCGCGTGCCACGCACATACGGGTATTTTCCCGGGGCGGAATCGGGCGTTTTCAGCCCTTCCAAGTCCTCGGCACGATAGAATGGCTGCACATTGAAGCCTTCGGTCGTGCGCCAAACCAATTTCTTGTTGAAATCGGCTCCTTTCAGATCGACTGTGATTTTGTCCAACCATTCCTGCGTAGAAACGGCTGGAAAATCAGCCAAAAGATTTAATTTTTTTTCTGCCATATTTTGATTATTAGTTGATATGATCTATTTCAGTTGAAAAGTTGATGAGTTGATAAGTTGA
>CAZGVF010000041.1:1165-10491 GCA_964528925.1 uncultured Paludibacteraceae bacterium
ATTATCAATTGTCAATTATCAATTGGAACGACTTTTACTCCCACTTCGCAGATGCCTTTCAGCGGCGATTGGCGCATGCCCTGCGTGATGCGCAACGTGTATTGTCCCGCCTTGTGGAACTTCTGCTGCGGCCGATAGATGCACTCGCACTCGTAGATGGAGCCAATGCCCGAGCCGCGCCAACGTCCCAAATCGTCGGCCAAGAAATACTGCAGTGTGTCGCGCTGCACATCGCCCGCTGGCGAAACTTCGTCGACAAAAAGCCAAATGTTTTGATTCGGATATTCGTCGGTGTTGCGCACGATGATGCTGGTTTTATAAAGCACGTTGGCATCGTCGATATCGAACACAAAACTGAACACCGAGTCTTTGTCCCAGCCATCGCTTATGGTGCGGCAATCGCTATAGGTCACACGCTGGCAACCCATCAGAACGACGGCAAAAAGCATCACCGCTGCGGTGCGTAAAGTTGCAGAGCGTCTCATTCGGCCGAAGGGTTTTGCTGTCCGCCACCATTGCCACGATTTTGATTGTTGCCACGGTTGCGAGAACGATTATTATTGCGATTGTTGAAATTGCCACGATTTTGGTTGCCACGATTGCGCCGTGTGCGATCGAAACGCGTCAGACTGTCCTGCCCCACCACATTCTGGTAGTCGACTACAGGCTCGGCTGGCGCCACGACCGTCTTGTCTTCGAGCGATTCCACCTTTTCGCCACGACGGTTGGCAGCTATCACCTCTTTGGCGCGATCGACCGAAATGGTGACCAAATTAGCCGCCATGTGCTTGTCGGTGGAGTAGGTAAAGAGCCGATTGAACACATCAGTTTTGAAGTGATAGTAGGTAGCATCGACCGTTTCGAGCGGAATGTCGGTGCGCGGAAAATCTTTCTTTGCGTCGAGATAAGTCGGCACTTCGTAGTTCATGCAGCACTTAATTTTGGCGCACTGCCCTGCCATTTTCAGCGGATTGGCGGCGATGTCCTGAATGCGCGCTGTGTTAGTCGAAACCGACACAAAATTGCTCATAAAAGTGGCGCAGCAAAGTTCTCTGCCGCACGGGCCAAAACCGCCAATGCGTCCAGCCTCTTGGCGCGCGCCAATCTGTTTCATCTCTATGCGCACATGAAACGTGGCTGCCAGCACTTTTATCAGTTCGCGGAAATCGACACGACCATCGGCAATGTAGTAGAAAATGGCTTTTGTGCCATCGGCTTGATACTCCACATCGCCAATTTTCATCTCCAGATTCAGATTTTTAGCAATCTGCCGCGACTGAATCATGGTGTCTTGCTCTTTGGCTTTCGACTCTTCCCATTTGTCGAGATCCATTTGCCGCGCAATGCGGTAGATACGTTTCGTTTCGTAGCGTTCGAGCGAGATATTGTTCTTTTTTATCTGATGCAGCACCAATGCGCCCGTGAGCGACACGCGCCCAATGTCGTGACCAGGCGATGCCTCAACGGTTACAAGGTCTCCTTTTTTCAGTTTCAGTTTATTGCTATTCAGATAATAACCTTTGCGGGTATTTTTGAACTGCACCTCCACCAAATCAGTGGCGAGTTGTGCTTCGGGTATGTCGGCCAGCCAATCCACCACGGGCAGTTGTTGGTGCGAATTGCCATTAAAACCGTCCTTACCTGGATTGCAGCAGCCGTTATCAAGAGTGAATTCCATATATTTGAGTTGATGAGTTTATAAGTTGATGAGTTGACAAGTTTAACGCGTTAGTGATGGTCCGTGAGGTTCTTTGCAGTTTCAGGTTTCAAGTTTCAAGTTAAAGGTTGGGGCGGTGAGCCTGTCGAACCGCGAATTATCAATTATCAATTGTCAATTTTAATTTCATTTATGCAGTAACCGATACAATTTGCCGCACAGGTCGAGCAAGATGATGTCGGCATTGCCGTTCTGCTCTATCTGCGCCTCGGCCAGCGCCAATTCGTTCATCATGGCTTCTATGTTGCGCTCGTTCACGTAGGGCGAAAATTTAGCGGCAAAAGCCTGTTCTTCGGCATTCATGTAACTGATGTTCGGGTTACCCATGCGCAACACAAAATTTTCGCGAACCATGCGCTGCGTATACTGAAAAAAACGGCACAATGCCTCGCGTCCAAGCGCCTTGAGTTCGGCACTCCACGCCATTATCTCTTTCACATTCAGCGCCCACGAAATGCGCAACATGCGCTTGAAAAACTCAAAATTGCGCTGCTGCTCCGCCGACTGTTCGATCAGTTCGCACAAGCGCGACCAACTGCCTTGCGCCAAGCGCGACAGTTGCAACGCTTCCGCCTCGGGCAGATTGTAGCGTTCGCGCGCCGCAGTCGACAATTCGTCGATGGTGAGCGGCGGCACTGGAATGCTCTGCACACGCGACTGAATGGTGCCAAGAATCTCCTCAGGGCGATTCGTTACGAGCAAAAATAGTGTTTTATCGGCTGGCTCTTCGAGAATTTTCAGCAAATGATTGGCACACACCATATGCATCATTTCGGGATGCCAAATAATCATCACCTTGTATTCCGATTCGTAAGGTTTCAGCGTGAGTTTATGCACTATTTCATCGCCTTCGGCTGCATAAATCTGCAGTTTTTTGTTTTCGCCAATAGTCGTCATCCACTGATTGTAGGTGGCGTAGGGATTTTCGGTCATCAATTCCCTGAATTCCTGCATATAATGGTCGCTCAAAATACGCTCTTTAATTTTGCTAACCGGGAAGACAAGATGCAGGTCGGGGTGCGCGAGTTTGGCTATTTGAACACACGAAGGACACTCGCCGCATGCATCGGTGGCGGTGCGGTGCGGACAGCAAACATACTGTGCATAAGCCAAAGCCAGCGGCAGTGTGCCAGTTCCTTCGACACCGCAAAGCAGTTGCGCATGGGCTATTCTACCCTCGGCAACCGATTGGCGCAGACGCTGTTTCACATCTTCGTGTCCTATGACATCGGCAAAAAGCATGTTACGTTTTTCGTGGTTCAGATCAACCTGCAAAGATACAAAAAAATCCGCAAGAAGCGGATTTTCTGTTCAGCATATTTTTTCTTTTAAGAAGCAGCCTTTATTTTTCTTGCGCGGTGCGCTTTCTGCGTCTTACCATGGTTACAGCGAAATAGAGAACTAGGAGTGCTAAAAATGTCCAGATTTCGTCTGTAAGTGGAGTTAATTGACCAATTGGATCTCCTGACGGTGCCATGGCTGGCCCCGAAATACCGCCCACAGGCACACTCACGCTGCCTACGCTGCTTGTGCTGAAAGGTTCAGTTACACTGCTTGTGGCAGCCGACGAAGTGCGTGTTACGCCCATGCTCGAATAGCTGCTGCCACCAAACGCTGTAGCTACAGCAGTTGTCTTCTTTCTCTGAAAAAGGTTGCTGCTGTTGATAGTCGGCAGAACACTGTACGAGCGTGCGCTCGAGGCAGAGGTCGAGGAGCGATACGCTCTGCGGCTTGCGCTGTAGCGGCTCACTGCCCTTGTGCTGCTGCTCATGTCAATGCTCACCATGGTTGGGGCGAAAATATCTTCGGCCCAACAACACAGCGCGCCACTACACGCCAGCAATACAAATACAATTAATCTTCTCAAAAACATTTTTCTTCAAAAAATCTTTCTTACCTAATAACCACTTTACGCACGGCTTTTGTGCCTGTTTGCGTAGCGATGTTCAACAAGTAGACGCCTTGTGGGAGCGTAACTTCGGTCGAACGCTGAAAAATATCGTTTATTTCACCAATTTTCTGTCCTGCTACATTGTAGATCATCACATTTGCAAGATTTTCGTCGGCCACGATGTTTGCCACATTGCCTTGCTGCACAAATACTGTGATGTCTTCGGCTCCTGTCTCGTCAAGTTCAGTGGTTTTGCCGCCTTCGCCATCGGCTGAGTAACCAAGTCGCTGCAAATAGTAGCGCGGTTCGTCGCTTGGTGCGCTCTCGAGTGTGAGCTTCATGCCGTCGATCAAACGGGTGGTTGTTTTCAGTTGCGCGTCATACAACTGCAACCCCTGTGCAAAACTGCTCACTCCGTTAAACCAAAGCGTGAAATTTTCAGGATTATAATCCTTTTTAACGCAATGCAGTGCCAATGGAACACTATTTAACTTGTTTAGCAGGTCAATTGTAAGTGCTTTATCGTCGGCCACAGCGTAGAACGAAAGGTACTCGGTAGCCTGATCCATTTTCGTATTTTCGTTGAGCGAGAACGAAATGGTTTCGGCATCTTCGCCAGCCACAACATCGTCGCTAGCCTCGTTCCATTCACCAACATAGATGGTGCTGTAGTAGTTGCCAAATTTACCCGTGATGGTAACGAGCGAAATATCGTCGTCCTCATTGTTTCTAACGGCACGCGTACGCACACCACGTTGTGCAGGAGCAGCAGCAGGCGCATTGGCTACTATGCCAAAGTTTGCCTCCCATTCAGCCACGGTGCGGAACATTTCAGGTGTATATTTCACCGTTATCGAAGTTTCACTATTTTTGGTTTCGGCCAAAACTGCCTTGAATGGTGCAAGAACCATATCAATGCCGCTTGTCGTGTGTTGCGAGCAGGCGTCGAACGTTATACTATCGCCATTGTAGGCATCGGAAAGCGTGTAGTAAATACCCGTGAACACATCATCATTCTCTTTGAAGAAGTGATTCAGGCTGAGACCCGACATGGCTGGGTTACCAACGAGGAAGTATTTTCCCGCTTCGTTGTTGGTGAGCGTAACGCTCATCACAGTGTCCGTTGCGCTAACAGTGGGTTCGAAAGCCAATTTGCCAGCATCGGCTGCGCGCGAGATGGTTTCGTTAAAATAACCTTGTCCATACAGATAGTAAGAATACTCGCTATCTTCTTTTGGCAGGCGCACAACCAGTTCGTCGACCGAAGTATTAAGTTTATCGTAGCCCCAAAATGCGCCACCCGTACCAACCTCATATGGGAAACTTACAACATTGGTTGTGCTGCCCCATGTAGCCGAAGTAACTTTAACCGTCGAACCGTCGTTCAAAACCTTACCAGCAGATTTGTTGTACAATCTCTGCCAGAACGAGTATTGCGCACGATCGGTGCAGAGGTCGCCCGAGGTGAAGTAACCCGCATTGGCGTAGTTGTTCACAGGCACATACATATCGCCCGACACAACGCCCTTGATTGGGAACGACAACAATTGCCAACGCTGCGTAGGCACGGGCATCTCAACCCAAACGCCATTGTAAGCCAGCACAAACTGGTTGGCCAACTGCGCACGCGGTCCGAAGTGAATGTAGTTACAGTTGTGTGTCTTGTAGTTCAGATCATAAGTGATGTAGTCCTGTGCATTCTCCTCTACAGCCACTTTCTGTTTTTTGCCGATTTCGGTATTTACGGGCAGTGTTGGATAAACACCGCTGATGCCAAGGTCGGGAATGATGATGTTGCTAGCGTCGAGCGGCACATAGCCTTCGGCATCTTTGGTGGCGTTCAGCATCTCCCAGTTGTCGTCGTTGTTCCAAGCGTTGTTTGTGCCGCGCGGACTCCAAACCAGCGTATCTGGCACTACATAGAAGGTGAAGTACGACGAACCAAGCGGGCAAGAGCTACCCGAGGTGCTGCTCTGACCATTCGGGTGAACCAAATGAATCTCGAAGGTGTAGGTGTAACCTTGGCGCATGCTGAAGGCGTTACCCGTTTCAGGCGTAAGTATCAGAGTATCGGGCATATTAGCCTGATTGCCATTGTGACTATATCTAAAGTGTGTCTTTTCGGACGATACAAACGCAGGGTCGTTGGTGTAGGCCAGTTCGATGGTATCGGCACGCGCATTCGACACATTCAGTGGCAATTTTACCACGGTGTTAGCCTCTTTTTGCGTGATACGCACGCCACGCGGCATATTCACGATGGCGGCAGGCACATCTTCGTTTTTGTCGCCAATCACAAATTTGTACGTATCCTGATTGCCCGAAATCTTCATCGAAATCTGTTTGACTGTGGTGCAGACGCCCATCTCTACGCTAGAAGAGTCGTTCACACCCGTACCAGCAATTGGGAAGATGGTGTATTCCGGCATCACAGCGTTGCTATCGGCCGAGACGTACACATCGATGTAGCGTTTGCACAATTGCAACAGATCGTTGTTCACCAAATGTTCAATTATGGTGTATGTATCCTTCTTCTCAAGATAGTCCCTGTTTATCTGGTCGAGCGACGAAGCCCAAGTGTTCGGCTTGTCAATGGTAATATAACTTGTGCCATATTCATTCAGATACGAATAGGTCTCGACACGCAGGTCGCGAATGGCCTCCTCTATTTCAGAGTAAGAGTAGCCATACACTTTCAGGCACGAGTCTGCCGAAATAGCCTCGGGATTGCCCTTGAGCCAGTCGGAGTTACAGTGACCTTTCATAAGTGCGATGTTGTTGTCCTCGTCGCGCTCGTTGTTGAACAGCGCAATAGCCAGACGGTACATTTGGTTGCCACATACGCCAGAGGTCAGCGCTTCCGACTCTACTTTACCATTCAATTCTATCTCGGCCGAGCCATAAACATACAATTCTGTACTCATGCCACACACTGCATTGCTCATCTCTTGTGGCGAGGTGGCCATGCGCAACGTGTAGGTGTAGCCAGCAGGCATTTTAGCATAATGTGCAACATACATCACATAGTTCGTCTTGCCATTGGTCTCTTCCAAAATGTAGCAAGTGGTAAGCGTCGAATCCTTTTCACGCTTATCCATAAAGGTCTCGATGTTAGAATAACGATCACCGGCAGGAATATTAGCAGTGTCGGCTGGGAAAACAAGGTAACCATATTTCCCTGCAGCATCTTTGTTCAGATAATCGATATCGAGAGTATCGAGTTGAAGAACATCATTTTTATCTTTATAGCTTTTTACCCACTGATAGTAGATGTTTTTGCCATGCCAATCGACACCGCTCAGGCTATTGTAGTCCATACGCACTACAGCCGAAATAATAGAATCGTTTGCGCTAGTAGAGCCGCAAGTGGTAGAAGCCTGATAGGCCAACACTGGCGGACGGCTGGTGTAGATGCGAATGTCGTCGATTGCAAAGTCGTTGTCGCTGGCTCTCGTAGCATTGGCGCGGTTGAAGATTTGCAGACGATAGTAAGGATAGTTACCATCGGACGAAACTGCAAAGAAAACTTGACGCCAGCCTTTGTTGCTAGACCCATCATCGCCGCGCGTTTCAATCAAACCAGTATTGAAGGTAGTAAGTTGATGTTCATTCCCTTCGTCATCAATACCGACAAACACAAATTCAAAACTTGGCAAAGTACTAGTACCTGTAGCAAGGTTGTTTACATATGCCGAGCAGAACATTTGCGAGCCAGCGCAGAGTTGTGCTTTCAGTTCCAAATCGACTACCTTACCCGACATCGAAGTTCCATCGCAGTAGATGAAGTAACCATTTTCGGCACCACCGACATTTTCGGCATATTTCCAATACTGTCCTTGTGGAACTTTGTTCACAAGCATATATTCGCCCCAGTAGGCAAATGGTCCACTCACGTTATTGTGTCCCGCCACACGTTTGTTCGAAGGTTTACTATTATCATTATAGGTGAAACCATAGGTACACTCCTTCCAAGGCAGTGGCGTATTTAGTGCCACATAATCGCTCGAACTTGGTTTAGGATATTGCGATTCGTCGCTATCGAAAGTCAATTTTGTAAGCAATTCATACTTTTTGTCCATCTCGCTATCGGAGATAATGTAACTACCCGCAGTATAAGGACCGACTTTGTTTTCGTCTTGATATGCTACTGTGAATTTAGCAATGTTAAAACCACCGCACACCAAAGTATAAACCACCGTATCGGCCGTAGTGCTGCTCACCTGTGCCGTTGAGGTTCCCGTGGTGATATTGTCTATCTCTGTCCCATTTTTATACCATGTATATCCACTTACACGACTCGTAGCGTTGTAGTAGTAGTTTGGGAAACTACCGCTCGACTTGTAATCGTACGCGGTATTGAGCATGATTGTGCGGTTGGTCGGCGCAATCAGATTGTACTCTTCGAGGAATTTGTCACCTGTGCATTGGCTCAATTTGTCTCCCATTACACTAGCAGGGTGAATCTCGTAGATTACACGATACGACAGTGTTGGCTCGGTGAACGAACTACTGGTTTGTGTAAAATCGGTATAGTTCGACACATCAATGCCGATGCGAATAACCGAATCGCTCGCCACACCACTTGGCATAGTGAAAGTAGGAGCATTAAGTTTAGCATTCAAATTGGTTACACACCAACCACGATTACCCAACTCAGTGTAATTATAATAACTCGTTGTTATATTGTCGGCCGTGCCATCGGTGTCGTAGTTGTACACACGCATGTAACCACGATAGTCAGACTCTGGCAACGCAAGCGAAAGACTGCTACCACTTGCAAGATAAACTACTTTGGTTTGTGTGTGCACACCTTGCATGCCATTTTCGAGCGCACGACCACTTACGCCAGTCTGGTGCTTAAAAGTGTAGCTATCGCCCGAGTATTTCGATTTTTGCCAGATTACTGCGCGAGCATAGTAGAAACGACTATCGCCTTCGGTATGCTGATAGTAAACTTGCAGCGTATCGCATGGGTCGGTAACTTTTTCTGCTGCTGATGGCGCTTCTACGGTTATGGTGTGCGCTTCGTGACCAATAACCTGAAAACCAGTTGTCCCTGCTTGCAGCAAACGCGCTGGATCTTTTGTCCAATAATTATACAAATTGATATCGAAATCGCTTTCGGTAATTGCAGACGAAAGTACTGTGCCATCGCTCAACATAGTGCTCGTGCCAGTATAGCGTTTAGCCGAAAGTGTGAAGGTTTTCGTGCCACCCGTTTTTTCGAAAGTGTATGGCGTTGGAGTCAGGGTCATTACCAGCGTATCGATGGGCGTAACAGTGCCTGCTATCTGCGTGAATGGTAATTTCTCACTCACCTTGCGGTTTATAGCGTTGCCTTCGTCATCAACAAAAGTGAAATCGAGCGCGGTAGTAACTGTGCCGGTAACAGATTTGGCACTTTGCAGGTGGCAACTTGGAGTAACATTAAAGCCAGCCGTGCCATTGTCGGTAAACGAGGTAAGCGAATCTTTCAGTGCGCCCGTCATCACCGACGACATGCTGTTGATGGTGATTTTGCTAGCCGCTACATCTGTGCTATTGTCGATAACGTCGGTCGAACTTTCGGAAGTGTATCTCACAATGTGCCTTACCGAAACTTTCAGTGTGTAGTCGTAACTCTCCGAGTTGCAACCTATATCGTATTTGTAATACTCCGAAGTGGTATTTACACTATTTGTTTTGTTGTAGAATGTGAACGATGGCAAGTAGTAATCG
>CAZGVF010000042.1:0-2413 GCA_964528925.1 uncultured Paludibacteraceae bacterium
TGCTGACGGCGCACATCGTCGATGGTGCGCAGGCTCGAAAGCGCGTTTTTACTCTTTTTCGTCATGGTCGTCGGCATTTTCGGTGTGAAACATAATTTTGCTCAGTAGTCCAACTATCGGATTGATAATCAATGGTTTGCGCAATAGGAAAATGATCAGCAAAACCACCAACATCACGCCGCCCACAATGCAGAGCGATGCCACTGTGCCAAGTGTTGGAGCCAATGCGGCTGCTACGGCTAGCGCAAAAAATGTGAAGGCTGCTAGCACTGCAAACATCGCCAAAATAATCAGCAAAAACAGGCTCAGCACGCGCGATGTTTTGTCCAAAATTTCTAAGCGCAGCAGGTCGAGTCGCATGCTTGCATAGCGTTTGGCATCGTCCACAAGGCGTTGATACTTATTGTCTTCCATCGGCTTATTTTTGTTCTGCTGCGGTTTCGTTCACAGCCTCGTCCAAATCTTCGTCGGTGAAATTCTCTTTCAGTTTACCAAGCACGCGGTCGACGAATTCCGAAAGGCGATCTTTGTCGATGCCGTGTTCTTTGGCTTTGGCGGCGATTTTTGCGCGCGTTTCGGCACCCGATTCGGGCGCGAGCAACAGTCCAATGGCAGCGCCAGCAACGGCTCCGCCCAAAAATGCGAAAAGATGAGAAAGTTTCATGTGAGTGAAAAGTTTATAAAGTTAGAAAGTTCATCAAGTTTTTTAGCTTAATAGTAGCCAAGAATTTTCAGCATCGATTTGTAACTCTGCTCTTTGGCGAAGAGTTTGGTGGTGTATTCGCCATCTTCGTCGCGGTCGATCACCACCATTTTTGGTGCGGGAATAAGGCAGTGCTGAATGCCGCCGTAGCCGCTCAGTGCCTCTTGGTACGCGCCCATGTGGAAAAATCCGACAAATTGTTCGCAGCCAGCCTCGGCTTTGGGCAGGAACACGGCATTCGAATGCGCCTCGGCGTTGTAGTAGTCCTCGCTGTCGCAAGTGAGGCCGCCCAGATGCACGCGCTCGTACTCTTTGTCCCAATTGTTCACCGCCAGCAGCACAAAACGCTGATTCAGTGCCCATGTGTCGGGCAGGGTAGTGATGAACGAACTGTCGATCATGTTCCAAAGTTCGCGGTCGTTTTGCTGTTTTTGGTTCACTATGGAGTAGAGCATGGCGCCGCTTTCGCCCACGGTGTACGAGCCAAATTCGGTGAAAATGTTCGGCTCGGCAGTGTTGTAGTTGGCGCAAGTTTTTTTGATTTGCGACACAATCTCCTCGGCCATATATTCGTAATCGTACTCAAAATCGAGGTGCGCTTTGATTGGGAAACCGCCGCCAATGTTCAGTGAATCGAGTTCGGGACAGATTTTTTTCAGTTCGCAATAGAGGTTCACGGCTTTGTTCAGCTCGTTCCAATAGTATGCGGTGTCGCGAATGCCCGTGTTGATGAAGAAATGCAGCATTTTCAATTTCACATTCGGGTTGTTTTGAATGTGATGCTTGTAATACGGAATGATGTCGTTGTAGCGAATGCCAAGGCGCGAAGTGTAGAAGTCGAATTTCGGCTCTTCCTCGGCTGCGATGCGAATGCCGACGCTCATTTTCAGGTCTTTATCGAAAAGATCGAGCTCAAATTTGTTGTCGAGAATTGGAATTACATGGTTGAATCCGCTGCGCATCAAGTTTTGAATGTTCTCTACATACTGAGCGCGTTTGAATCCGTTACACAGAATGTAAGTGTCCTGTTTGAGTAAGCCCGATTTGTGCAATTCCTCCAAAATGTTGATGTCGAAAGCCGACGAAGTTTCTACATTTACATTGTTTTTCAGCACCTCTTCCATGATGAACGAGAAGTGCGAACTTTTTGTGCAGTAGCAATACTGGTAGTCGGCGGCATAGTCCACTTTTGCCATTGCCACATTGAACATGCGGCGTGCGCGCTGAATATTTTGGCTTATTTTGGGCAGATAGCTGATACGCAGTGGTGTGCCGTATTGCTTTATCAGGTCCATTAGCGGAATGCCAAACCAATGCAATTCGCCATCTTCGATGGTAAACTCCTCGCTCGGCAGGTCGAATGCCTGCTCAATCAAATCAATGTACTTGTTTTTCATCGATTAAAAATTCAACTCAATTAAATTTTCAAATTTCGTTCAATCTAACTCACTCGGATTGGTAAAAAAAATGCAATCCGAATAAATTGGACTGCAAAGGTACGAATTTAGTTTGAAAATGAGGAGGTTTCGCAGAGAAAAGTTGCGGAGTGCGGATTTTCACTCAAAAAAATCACTTTTTTTGTATACGTATACAATCGCCGATTTTGAGATTTGTAATTTTGCCGCCGTAAAAAACAGATTATAAACCTCAAAAAATTATTGGAAAATGAAACTTAAATCAATCGGAAAAATGTTTGGTGTTGCGTTGCTT
>CAZGVF010000042.1:2513-7666 GCA_964528925.1 uncultured Paludibacteraceae bacterium
CCCATGTCAACAATGTAGTCGGCACATTTTGCTACATCTAGGTTGTGCTCGATCACAACCACCGTGTTGCCGCGGTTCACGAGCCTATTCAGCACACCAAGCAGCACGCGAATGTCCTCGAAATGCAGTCCTGTGGTTGGTTCGTCGAGCAGATAGAGCGTGCGCCCTGTGTCGCGTTTCGATAGTTCGGCAGCTAGTTTTATGCGCTGACTTTCGCCGCCCGACAGCGTGGTGCTCGATTGCCCAAGTTTGATGTAACCCAGCCCGACATCTTGCAAAACTTTCAGTTTGTAGACGAATGTCGGCATATTTTCGAAGAATTCTACTGCTTGATTGATGGTCATGTCTAGCACATCGGCAATGGATTTGCCCTTGAATCGCACCTCGAGCGTTTCGCGGTTGTAGCGTTTGCCTTGGCAGGCTTCGCACGGCACCAGCACATCGGGCAAGAAGTTCATTTCGAGTGTTTTGTAGCCGTTGCCTTTGCACACTTCGCAGCGGCCGCCAGCGGTGTTGAACGAGAATCGTCCCGCCTTGTAGCCGCGCATTTTCGATTCGGTGAGACCGGCAAACAGGTTGCGAATGTCGGTGAAAATGTTGGTGTATGTGGCGGGATTCGACCGCGGCGTGCGACCGATTGGCGCTTGATCCACCTTCACCACTTTGTCGATGTTTTCTATGCCTTCGATGCTGTCGTAGGGCAGCGGTTTTTCTATCGAGCGATAGAAACGCTGACTCAAAATGGGCTGCAGCGTGCGGTTTATCAGTGTCGATTTGCCCGAACCCGACACGCCCGTGATGCAGATGAGTGTGCCAAGTGGCAGACTGAGGTCGATATTTTTCAGATTGTTGCCGCGCGCACCATGCAGCGTGAGCCATTGCCCGTTGCCAGGACGGCGTGTGGCGGGAATTTCGATGCGTTGCGTGCCGTTCAGGTAGCGCGATGTGAGTGTGTCGCATTGCAGCATTTCGGCGGGTGTGCCTTCGAAAACCACATTGCCGCCAAGTCGGCCAGCGCGCGGACCAAGATCCACAATGTAGTCGGCCGAACGCATCATCTCTTCGTCGTGTTCTACCACAATCACCGAATTGCCCATGTCGCGCAGGTTTTTTAGCGATGTGATGAGCCGCTGATTGTCGCGCTGATGCAGTCCGATGCTCGGCTCGTCGAGAATGTAAAGTACATTTACTAGCTGTGACCCAATCTGCGTAGCCAATCTGATGCGCTGACTTTCGCCGCCCGAAAGCGTCGCGGATGCGCGCCCAAGCGACAGGTAACCGAGTCCCACATCGAGCAGAAATTGCAAGCGTGTGTTTATCTCTTTCATGATTTCGGTGGCGATGGTGCGCTGTTTTTCGGTCATCTTTTCGGGAACCGATTGTAGCCATGCTTGCAGGTCGGTCAGTTCCATGCAACCGAGTTCGGCTATGTTTTTGTCGGCTATGCGGTAGTGCAGCGCTTCGCGATTGAGCCTTGCGCCGTGGCATTCGGGACATTCCACCGTGGTGAAAAACTGATTTGCCCACTTCTGCTCGGCTTGCGATGTGTCGGCCGCCTCTTGCTGCAACTCGATGTAATGC
The DNA here is from genome assembly GCA_964528925.1 of uncultured Paludibacteraceae bacterium. Taxonomy (GTDB): domain Bacteria; phylum Bacteroidota; class Bacteroidia; order Bacteroidales; family Paludibacteraceae; genus W0P28-013. The sequence goes on from CAZGVF010000042.1 coordinate 4,095, forward strand.
ACAATGCCTTCGTAGGTGGTGAAATAGTTGGTGTCGTTGCCCAGCGAGTCGTTTTTTATCTGCACGCGCTCGGTGCTGCCGTTTAGAATCTCGTCGATGGCATCGTCGGGAATTTCGGCAATGGGCGTTTTCAGCGTGAAGCCATATTTTTCGCCAATGGCGCGCAACTGCCAGAAAATGAGCGATTTAGCCTCTTTCCCGAGCGGAACTATGCCGCCTTGGGCAATGCTCAATTTTCTATCAGGAATGATTTTGTCGATGTCTATTTGGTTGATCACGCCTAAGCCTTTGCAGCACGGACAAGCACCTTTGGGCGTGTTGAACGAGAAATTGTGCGGTGCTGGTTCGGCGTACGAAATGCCCGAGGTGGGGCACATCAGGTGGCGCGAAAGATAGCGTGGCTGGTTCGAGTCGCGCTCAATCAGCATTATCACGCCATCGCCTTGGTGCATAGCAGTTTGCAGACTTTTGCGCAGCCGTTTTTCGTCTTTTCTATCGACAACAAGTTTGTCAATCACTATCTCGATGTCGTGGTTTTTGTAGCGGTCCAACTTCATTCCGAAAGTTATCTGCCGCATTTCGCCATCGACGCGCACATTCAGGTAGCCTTTGCGGCGAATGGTCTCGAATAGATCTTTGTAATGACCTTTTCGCCCTTTCACCACGGGCGCCAGCAGATAGCAGGCTTTGCCGTCGTATTCGTCGAAAATGAGGTTGATTATCTGGTCGTCGCTGTATTTCACCATTTTTTCGCCCGTAACGTACGAATAGGCTTCGCCAGCGCGAGCGTAGAGCAGACGCAGAAAATCGTATATTTCGGTGATGGTGCCAACCGTCGAGCGCGGATTTTTGCCCGTGGTTTTTTGCTCAATGGCGATGACGGGACTCAGACCCGAAATCTCGTCCACATCGGGGCGCTCCATGTTGCCGATGAAGTGGCGCGCGTAGGCCGAAAAAGTCTCGATGTAGCGGCGTTGCCCTTCGGCGTAGATGGTGTCGAATGCCAGCGACGACTTGCCGCTGCCGCTCAAACCCGTAATCACCGTGAGTGCATTGCGCGGAATGGTGGCATCGATGTTGCGCAAGTTGTGAACTCGCGCGCCATAAACCTCTATTTTGCCGTCGTCGCTGTTCATTTTTTGGCTTTTTGTGGCATTTTCGCCCTCAAAAAATCGAACTGCAAAGTTACGGAAAAATTTTTATCAGCGAAATCGCAACTTTTTTCACAAAACGGATTGGCGAATAAAAATAAATGCGTATTTTTGCAGCAAAATAAGCCATAGGTGTATGGTTCCCTACGAGAAAATAGCGTTTGCTATTGTTCTATTCGCATTGAAACATAGGAAATTTCAAATGAAAAGGATAGAAAAGTGCAGACGCCCGTGTTGTATGCGGGCGTTACTTGTCCTTTTTTCACGGCTTCCTATGGCCACAATGCGAGCAAGTTACGCTCGCTTTTTTTGTGTGTAATTGTCTGATACACACCAACAATAACCCATAAAACCTCGTGCGGACAGCGAGGAACTCGGAAAAACTATGAAAACAATTTATTTTGCTATGATGTTCTGCTCGGCAGTGATGTTCACTTCGTGTCGTTCGAGCATTGGTTCAGTCGATGGGCATGAATATGTCGACCTTGCGCTGCCGAGTGGTACACTTTGGGCTACTTGCAATGTTGGCGCAGAAACGCCCGAAGAGTTTGGTGTGCATTTCGCTTGGGGCGAGATTTTACCGAAATCGATGTACGACTGGCAAACTTACAAGTATGGTCACGATGTGGATAAAATGACGAAGTATTGCAGCATTTCATCGTTTGGCAACGAAGGATTTGTCGATGCGCTGAATGTGCTTCAGCCGTCGGACGATGCCGCTGCTGTCCATTGGGGCGAGCATTGGCGCATGCCAACCATCGAACAGTGGAGCGAATTGCTCAAAACTGACCTTTGCACTTGGACTTGGGTTGATGAAAGCACTGGGCGCGTCGGTTTTGTGGTGACGAGCAAGAAAAATGGTCAGTCGATTTTTCTTCCTGCCGCAGGTTTGTGTCGTGGCAATGGCTTGTACAACGATGGCGACTACGGCTACTATTGGTCGAGTTCGCTCGATACCAATATCCCCAACGATGCGTGGCGGCTCGATTTCTATTCCGACCACATGTGTGAAAATAACTACGGTCGCCATTTTGGACGTTCCATTCGTCCAGTAGTTGCGCAGTGATTTGCTATAAAATCGCTGTAATTCCGCATAAATACTGAGAATTTTGCATTTTTCAGCAAAAATGCTACTTCCGATTTTTTTAAAAAATCGGAAGTAGTAAGTCGGATTTTTCGCAAAAATCTGAAGTAGGATTGTCGTTTTTTTTCAATTTTTCAGCGTGAAATTTAGAAAAAAATCGTACCTTTGCGGCAGAATTTTTACGAAAATCGGAAGTAGTAAGTCGGATTTTCTATGAAAATCGGAAGTAAAACCGCTAATTTTTGTACGATTATGAAAAAGCAAATTCAACGCTATTGCCCACTGGGAAAGGAATTAGAGAGTAGCGTGTTTCTTTTTGGAGCGCGCCAAACTGGTAAAAGCACTTTTCTAGAACAAACATTCAAGGATGCCATCTTTTTCGACCTGCTCGATAGTGGCACAAAACGTCGTTTCGAGCGTCGCCCCGAACTGCTCTTCGAACTGTTGCAAAACGAGCCAAGCGACCGCATTGTCATCATCGACGAGATTGTGGAAGTGCCAACTTTGCTCAACGAGGTGCATCGGTTGATTCAGAAAAAGGATATGCGTTTCATTCTTTGTGGTAGCAGTGCGCGCAAATTGAAGCATCATAGTTACAACACGCTTGGTGGACGGGCGCGACCGTGCTATTTTTACCCGTTTGTGAGTGCCGAACTGCCAAATTTGAACCTCGACCATGCGCTGCTCTATGGCATGTTGCCGCCGCACTACCTCAGCAAAAATCCGCACGACGCCCTGGCAGGTTATGTTGATATTTATCTGAAAGAAGAGATAAAAGAGCAGGCTTTGGTGCGAAAAATTGAAGGTTTTCAGCGATTTTTGGAGGCTGCAGCGCTCACCAATGCCGAAATCATCAACTACAGCAACATTGCCAGTGATTGCGGCGTGTCGGCCAAGGCGGTGAAGGAGTATTTTTCCATTCTCGAAGACTCGCTCATTGGCTACATCATTCCGTCGTACACGCGGGTGAAAAAACGCAAAGTGGTGCAGTCGCCAAAGTTTTATTTTTTCGATGTTGGCATCTACAACTACATCATGGGACGCACCTCGCTAGCGCCAGGCACGGCCGAATATGGTCATTGTTTCGAACATTTTGTGATTCAGGAGTTGGTGGCCTACATTGGCTACACGCACAATCGCAAACGCCTTTCGTATTGGCACACCTACAACGACAAGGAGATTGACGCTGTGATAGGCGAGGCCGAAATTGGCATCGAGATAAAATCGACCGAAGAGGTTTTGCCAAAACACATAGCCACATTCAAAGAATATTCCGATGAATTCCCCGAAAGTCGCTGCATTGTGGTGTCGCGCGACTGCATGAGCCGCACCATGGG
>CAZGVF010000042.1:7766-10415 GCA_964528925.1 uncultured Paludibacteraceae bacterium
TTCAACAATTCAACGCGCTGTCGCCATTTTTGTCATGCTTTCTTTGGTATGATTTTTGCTGATAATTGGGAGGATAAACCGCATTTTTGATGGCTTTTCTTTGGTTTTTGATGGCGATTTTGACTGCAGTGCTGCTGACTGTGCTGATGCTCGGTTGGCGCATTTATCACGCGCTGTTTGGAGGTCGTCGTCGCCGCCAGCAGGCGGCCGAATTTGAGGCCGCCGCGCAGGACGAAGCCGATCGCGAACGATTGAAACGCATCAAACAGCAGTTTAAGCGCATGGGCGAAGATGTGCCCTACGAAGATGTGCATTTTGAAAATTGAAAAAAAAAGCGTACTTTTGCGCTGTCGTTCAAAGCGGTCGAGTGATTTGCTAATCGATTGAAACTGAGCGTTTTGAAAAATCAGTAAGAGAAAAATTAACCAAAATAAAAACAACAATTATGGCAAAATTAGATTTGACTAAGTATGGCATTACGGGCGCTACCGTAATTGCGCACAACCCGTCGTACGAAGAGTTGTTTGCCGAGGAGACCAAAGCTGGCCTCGAAGGCTACGAAGTAGGACAGGTAACCGAACTTGGTGCTGTGAATGTGATGACTGGTATTTTCACTGGTCGTTCGCCAAAGGACAAGTACATTGTGATGGACCAAAACTCGAAAGACACCGTTTGGTGGACTAGCGACGAGTACAAAAACGACAACCACCCAATGTCGGAAGAGGTTTGGGGCAAAGTGAAAGCCATCGCTCAAAAAGAACTCTGCAACAAAAATCTGTATGTTGTAGATGCCTTCTGCGGAGCAAACAAAGACACCCGCATGGCTGTCCGCTTCATTGTGGAAGTGGCTTGGCAGGCTCACTTTGTTGAGAATATGTTCATTAAACCAACTGCTGAAGAACTCGAGCACTTCGAGCCAACTTTCGTTATCTACAACGCTTCGAAAGCCAAAGTTGACAACTACAAAGAACTCGGTTTGAACTCTGAGACTTGCGTTGCTTTCAACGTTACATCGCGTGAGCAAGTAATCATCAACACTTGGTATGGTGGCGAAATGAAAAAAGGTATGTTCTCGATGATGAACTACTACTTGCCACTGAAAGGCATTGCTTCGATGCACTGCTCGGCCAACTGCGACATGGAAGGCAAAAACACCGCCATCTTCTTCGGACTTAGCGGCACTGGCAAAACCACCCTTTCGACCGATCCAAAACGCAAACTGATTGGCGATGACGAACACGGTTGGGACGACAACGGCGTATTCAACTTCGAAGGTGGCTGCTATGCCAAGGTTATCAACCTCGACAAAGAGAGTGAACCCGACATCTACAACGCCATCAAACGCAATGCGCTGCTCGAGAATGTTACTGTCGACAAAAACGGCAAAATTGATTTCACCGACAAGAGCGTTACGGAGAACACGCGCGTTTCGTACCCAATCAATCACATTCAGAACATTCAACCAGGTTCGTCGGCTCCCGCTGCAAAACAGGTTATTTTCCTGAGTGCTGATGCATTTGGCGTGCTGCCTCCAGTTTCTATCCTCACTCCAGAGCAGACAAAATACTACTTCTTGAGTGGTTTCACCGCAAAATTGGCTGGAACCGAGCGCGGCATCACCGAGCCAACGCCAACTTTCTCGGCTTGCTTTGGTCAGGCATTCCTCGAACTGCACCCAACCAAATATGCCGAAGAATTGGTTAAGAAGATGGAAAAATCGGGCGCAAAAGCCTACTTGGTAAACACTGGCTGGAACGGCACTGGCAAACGCATCTCTATCAAAGATACGCGTGGCATTATCGACGCTATTCTGAGCGGTGCTATCAATTCGGCTCCTACCAAGACCATTCCTCACTTCAATTTCGAAGTGCCAACGGCTCTGCCAGGAGTTGATCCGAAGATTCTCGATCCACGCGACACCTACAAATGTTCGTGCGAATGGGAAGAGAAAGCCCACGATTTGGCTTCGCGCTTCATCAAAAACTTTGCAAAATACGAAGGTAATGCCGCCGGCAAAGCACTTGTGGCTGCTGGTCCGTCACTCGACTAAATTGCAGAATTTTCAAAAAGTGTCAGGAGCGGTACAACGCAAGTTGTACCGCTTTTTTTGTGTAATTTTGTGGCGATTTTTATCAGAAAAAAATGAAACCGAAACTGCGCATAGTTTTGAGCCATCAGCACAATCCGTATCTGAATTTGGCGGTGGAGAATGGTCTGTTGCAGCGCCATGAGCCGAATGTGGTTACGCTGTTTCTTTGGCGCAACGAGCACACGGTGGTGATTGGCGCCAATCAGAATCCGTTTGCCGAGTGCAATTTGCAGGCTATGGCTGACGATGGCGTGCTTTTGGCGCGTCGTCGCACGGGCGGTGGCGCAGTGTTTCACGACTTGGGTAATCTGAATTTTTCGTTTGTAGCGGACAAGGCGCTCTACAGTGTGCCGCGGCAGATGCGTGTTATTCAGCAGGCGTTGCGCCATTTTGGATTGGAAACGGAGGTCTCGGGCCGTAACGACATCACTTTCGAAGGACGGAAATTTTCGGGTAATGCGTTTGGCTCGACGCGCGAACAAGCCCTTCACCACGGCACTTTGCTGATAAAAACCGATGCCGAAAAGATGATGCGCTACCTGAATGTGAATCGCACGAAA
>CAZGVF010000043.1:0-6289 GCA_964528925.1 uncultured Paludibacteraceae bacterium
TCGCGACAAATTTCCGCAACCTACTTTCGCACTTTTTTCGTAACTTTGCATTTTGTCGTCACGAATGACGAATGCGCTGATAATGAAGGGAAAATCGCTGATAATCGCACTATTTTTGCTCGTTGCGCTGCCTATAATGGCGCAGCAGGACGCGCTGCGGCAAGCCATGACCGACTATCTGCGCGCGTTCAGCGACCAATACATGACCGTGAGCGATGCGCGAGTCAAAAAAATTTTGGTGAACAACAAAGCCAAGACGCTCGCCGTTCACGCCAATTTTGCCTTCAGCGCCATGCCTTTTCGCCCCGCCACAGTCGATTCGCTCACGGCAGGACTAACCGCGCTAGCCGCTGAAGATTACCCAAATTTCAAAGTGGAAGTCTATGCCAATGGCAAGAAAATTGAGTCGCTCGTGCCAAGTCGTTTTCGCCCCGATTCGGAGAAAAACAAGCTCTCACCCACCAACCGCAATCCGAAAAATTTCATCACCCACGCCTCGCAACCATACACTATCAGCCAAGGTTTGCAAAATCGCAACATCGCCTTGTGGCACAGTCACGGCTGGTATTTCGACCAAAAAAGCAATCGTTGGCGGTGGCAGCGCGCACGCTATTTCGAGACGGTAGAGGACAAACTCTCGGAGTCGTATGTGCTGCCCTATCTGCTGCCGATGCTCGAAAATGCTGGCGCAAATGTGTTGCTGCCGCGCGAACGCGATGTGCAGACGCACGAAGTGATTGTCGACAACGATAACGACAACATCAGCCACAATGCGCTCTATTGCGAAACGGGCGCAAGCAACTATTTCAGCACGGCACAGGGCGGTTTTTGGCAGAAAAAAACGACTTACGAACGAGGCAAGAGCCCATTTGGCGCTGGCACTTGCCGCCTTATGCGCACCACGAGCAACACCGAAGAGGCTTTCGTGGAGTGGATTCCCGACATTCCCGAAGATGGCGAATATTGGGTTTCGGTAGCATATCCCTACACTAGCAACAACACCGCAGCGGCGCACTACACGGTCTATCACGCTGGCGGCGCAACCGAAATCGTTATCAATCAAACCATGGGCGCTGGCACTTGGATCTATCTTGGGAAATTCCATTTTCGTCGTGGGCTCGATGCCGATTTTGGCAAGGTTGTGCTTTCGAACCAGAGTCATGCAGGCGGTGTAGCAGTGGCCGATGCCGTGCGTTTTGGCGGCGGCATGGGCTGTGTGGCGCGTTCCATCGAAGGCGATAGCGCTGCAGTGAGCGGTCGCGCGCGACATCTCGAAGCCGCCACCTATTGGTTACAATGGGCGGGCGCGCCGCAGGAGGTTTATCTCTATTCCGAAGGCGAAAACGACTACGTCGACGACATCTCATCGCGCGGATTGTGGGTGAATTGGCTCAATGGCGGTAGCGAAAACGATCCATCAGCCGATGGTTTGAAAATCCCCATCGACCTCTCCATCGGCATTCACACCGACGCAGGCTGCAAACACGATAGCGTGGTAGGCACGCTGGGCATCTACACCACCAACAACGATCATGTGCTGCGCTATCCCAACGGGCAATCGCGCAAGGTGGCTCGCGACTTGGCCGACTATGTCACCACGCAATTTATCGACGACATTCGCCGCACCTGCTGCCCCGAATGGACTTGCCGTGGCATGTGGGACAAAAATTACAGCGAATCGCGCCGCCCCGAAGTGCCAGCTATGCTGCTCGAGATGTTTTCGCATCAAAATTTTGAAGATATGCGCCTCGGTCTCGATCCGAGGTTCAAATTCACCGCCTGCCGCGCCATCTACAAAGGCATTCTGCGATTTATTGCCGAACAAAACGGACAGCCGTACATCGTTCAGCCATTGCCGGTGAGCGATTTTGCGGCGCAACTTTTTGGCGACACGGTGCAACTCTCGTGGCGCGCCATGCAGGATTCGCTCGAACCAACTGCCACACCAACAGGTTTTGTGCTTTACACGCGCCTCGACGATGGCGGATTCGACAATGGCACGCTGCTGACCGATAGCGTAGTGCGCTTTGCCATCGAGCCTGACAAGATCTACAGTTTCAAAATTGTAGCTGTGAACGATGGCGGAGCAAGTTTTCCTTCGGAGATTTTGTCGGTTTGCCGCAATTCGCAAGCCAAGCATACCGTGCTGATAGTCAATGGTTTCGATCGTATTTCTGGTCCTGAAGGATTTGCCTCGGGCGATTTTGCAGGTTTCCCCGATTGGCTCGACGATGCCGTGCCTTACATCAGCGACATGTCATATGTAGGCGCGCAAAACGAGTTCCGACGCAGCGAGCCATGGTCCGACGACGACGCACCGGGCTGGGGCGCGAGCAACTGCAATTTCGACACGCACACAGTGGCTGGCAACACTTTCGACTATCCGATAATTCACGGGCACGCACTGCGAGCGGCGGGCTATTCGTTTGTGTCGTGCAGCGCAGCAGCCGTGGCGCATGGTAGCGTACTTTTGTCTGATTATCGCGCAGTGGACTGGATTCTGGGCGAACAGCGCCGTTGTCACCTTGGCAGCGACTCCACACAATGGCAATTCGCCACTTTTTCGCCTGAAAATCAGCGCAAAATAACCGATTATTGCCTACAAGGCGGTGCATTTCTAACCAGCGGCGCGTATGTCGGCACCGATTTGTGGACGGGCAGTGCCAGCGAGGCCGATCGCTACTTTTCGCGTGCCGTGCTCAAATTCACTTGGCGAACAGGTCGCGCCACGCAGGACGGCAAAGTGCGCGGCGTAGTGTCGCGCGGCGGCATTCGTGGCGACTTCGACTTCAGCGCGCAACTGAACGACTCGCTCTACTGCGTGGAGTCGCCCGATGGCATCGAGCCAGCCGACCAGAAAGCCTGCACCGCCATGCGCTACACACAAAATGGCGTGTCGGCAGCCGTGGCGTACAAAGGCCTCTACCGCACCTTCATCTGCGGTTTCCCAATCGAGGCCATCACCAGCGAAACTCAACGCCAAAATCTCATAAAGCAGATAATGGAATTCCTTGAATAGATCCCCTTTTATCCCCCAAGTGGGAAGGAAAGTTTCTGATTCCTAATTTCTAGATTTCTGGTTAGAAAGTTTCTAGGTTTCTCAAAATTGCCGGCGCAATTTCTGTTTCTGGGTTTGTAGAGATGCGGCGTGCCACGTCCCTACGTTTTTTCACAAAGTTATCCCCTCAACTCTCACCTATAAACTCTCAACTCTCACCTATCAAGAAGTCTACCCTGCCCAGCCCTCTTTGTCGAGGTTGCGGTAGTTGATGGCTTCGGCAAGGTGTTCGGTCTCGATATTTTCGCTACCAGCCATGTCGGCAATGGTGCGAGCCACCTTGAGAATGCGGTCGTAGGCGCGCGCCGAAAGGTTCATTCGCAACATGGCTGCTTTCAAAAGTTGCTGACCTTCGGCATTCACCTCGCAGTAGCGGCGCAGCATTTTCGACGACATCTGCGCATTGCAATAGACGCCCTGCACATCTTTGAACCGCGCCTCCTGCACCTGCCGCGCTTTTATCACACGTTCGCGGATCACAGCACTTGGCTCGGCTGGAGCGGCTTCGGAGAGTTTATCGAACGGCACAGGCACTATCTCGATGTGCATATCGATGCGATCGAGCAGCGGACCACTGATGCGACTCAAGTATTTCTGAATCATGCCCGGCGAGCAGACGCATTCGCGCGTTGGGTGGTTGTAGTAGCCGCACGGACAAGGATTCATGGCCGCCACCAGCATGAAACTGGCAGGATATTCCACAGCAAATTTTGCACGTGAAATGCAGATTTTCCTATCTTCCAACGGCTGACGCATCACCTCAAGCACTTGGCGCTTGAACTCGGGCAATTCGTCGAGAAAAAGAACGCCATTGTGCGCCAACGAGATCTCGCCTGGCTGCGGGAAAGTGCCGCCACCAACCAATGCCACGTCGGAAATGGTGTGGTGTGGATTGCGGAACGGACGCTGCGCCATGAGCGAGGTATTGCTGTCGATTTTTCCTGCCACAGAGTGAATTTTTGTAGTCTCGAGCGCCTCGTAAAGCGTGAGCGGCGGCAGAATGGTTGGAATGCGCTTTGCCATCATCGATTTGCCCGCGCCCGGAGGTCCAACCATGATGATGTTGTGTCCGCCAGCAGCGGCAATTTCGAGCGCGCGCTTCACATTCTCCTGACCTTTTACATCGGCAAAATCGATGTCGAATGCGTTGGCATGAGCGTAGAACTCTTCGCGCGTGTTCACAATGGTCGGCTCCAGCGTACGTTTATGATTGAAAAATTCCACCACTTCGGTTATGTTCGACACACCATAAATCTCCAAATCGTTTACCACAGCGGCTTCGCGAGCATTCTCTTTTGGCAAAATGAAGCCTTTGAAACCCTTTTCGCGCGCCAAAATGGCAATCGGCAACACACCTTTCACAGGTTTCAGCGTGCCATCGAGCGACAGTTCGCCCATCAGCACATATTGTTCGAGTTCGCTGGCATCGAGCGTTTCGTTGGCAGCCAACATGCCGATGGCCAGCGGCAAATCGTAGGCCGAGCCCTCTTTGCGAATGTCGGCCGGTGCCATGTTGATGACCACCTGACGGCGCGGCACAGGAATTTTGTTGTACTGCAATGCCGACAGAATGCGCTCGTGGCTCTCTTTCACGGCGTTGTCGGGCAGTCCGACCAAAAAGAAACGAATGCCCTGCGAAATGTTCACCTCGATGGTGACCAGTATGGCGTTGATGCCCTGAACGGCTGCTGCGAAAGTCTTGACCAACATCTCTCTGTAGAATTAATAATTAAAAATGAATAATGAATAATAAAAAGGATTACGGTTAGACAATGCGGTAACTTAACAAATTAAAAATTATGAATTTAGAATTAAGATTATCGCTGTGCAAACTACACTGCTCACTTCTCACTGCTCACTACTAACTTGTAAATTTTGTCGTTGCGGCGGACAGTTTTCTCGGTTTTGATGGAGAAATAAACGCCTTTTTCAGCAGTTTGGGCTGATTGCAAATCGACGCGAATCTCCTTCACAATATCTTCGTAAGCACCTGTGGTTGTGCCAGTTACAAGATATTCATCGCCTACGGAAATGGGTTGCGCCTCGACCAAAAATTCAGCCACACCAAGTTTTGCGAAATAGTTGGTGCATTTGCCAACATACACTTTGCGAAGAGTGGCCTGCGAACCGTAATGGCTACTCCATTCGCCAAGTCGCTGACCGAGGTAATAGCCGTTCCAAAAGCCACGGTTGAACACGCGCGCGAGGCGTTCGTTCCATACCGCTATCTTCTCATCAGTGAAAGTGCCGTCCAGATAACTGTCGATGGCCTCGCTATAGCAGCGCACCACGGTCGACACATACTCGGGGCCGCGCGCACGCCCTTCGATCTTGAAAACACGCACGCCCGAATCGAGCATTTTGTTCAGGAAATGTATGGTTTTCAGGTCTTTAGGCGACATGATATACTGATTTTCAATATCGAGTTCGATGTCGCTTTCGCGATCTTTCACCGTGTAGGCGCGTCGGCAGACCTGCATGCACGCTCCGCGATTGGCCGAAGCATTGTGTTCGTGCAAGCTCAGATAGCATTTGCCAGAAACCGCCATGCAAAGCGCACCGTGACAAAACATCTCGATGCGAATAGGCTTTCCAGATTTACCCCAAATGGGTTCTTCGCAGATTTTTTTGTAAATATCAGCCACCTGATCGAGGTTGAGTTCGCGCGCCAGCACCGCCACATCGGCAAATTGCGCATAGAAACGCAGCGCCTCGGTATTGGCAATGTTCAACTGCGTCGACAGATGCACCTCCACACCCACTTGGTTGGCGTAGGTCATCACCGCCACATCGCACGCAATGATGGCCGAAACGCCCACCTCTTTGGCGGTATCGACAATTTCGCGCATCAGCGACAGATCGTCGTTGTAGATCACCGTATTGACTGTGAGGTACGATTTCACGCCATGTTCGTTGCAAATGGCGACGATTTTTCGCAGGTCATCGGTGGTGAAATTGGCGGCCGAGCGACTGCGCATATTCAGCTTTTCGATGCCAAAATAGACCGAATCAGCCCCAGCATCGATGGCAGCCGCCAAACTCTCGAACGACCCCACAGGAGCCATTATTTCTATGTCGCTACGATTCATTTCTGAAAATTTCTAATTTCTAGATTTCTAAATTCTAAATAGTAGCAAGTCGCAAGATATGAGTCGCAAGAATTAGCTAATATAACCGAAAATGGGCAATTCTTAATTGACGCGATTCCTAATTCCCTCTCAACTCTCAACT
>CAZGVF010000043.1:6389-10361 GCA_964528925.1 uncultured Paludibacteraceae bacterium
CCCATGTAATCCTTGAAAAACGCCTCGCCCGTGATGTCGCCATAGTGAATATCGATGCGGTAGTTGTTTTTCCATTCGGGAATGGTCTTGCTGAATCGTTCGCGCGCTGTGCCAATGCGAAGAGCGTGAATCTGTCCGTCAGCATCCTCCCATCGCTTCTGAAGGAAAACATAAACTTCTGGTTCATCGTGTCCAACGATCCATTTCTTTTTCGACAGTCCCGTAGCTTTCAGTACTTTTTGTTCAGGACTGACGCGCGCTTTCAAGTCGAGCATCACCGCCTTGGGCTTTTGTGTGAACGGAATGCCCATGTTGATGGCGGCGTATGGATCGCTGGCGCTGGTTACAGGCTCAATGTTGCTGCCCAAAAAGAGCGTTCCTACAACGCACACTTCAAGATCGATAAAACCCAGCACTTTCACCTCTTCGATGCGCGTGTCGAGGCGGGCGCAATGACCTTTGCCACGCTTTTCGGGCTGAGCGGCGTTGGCACCTTTGTCTATTCCCGCAGGACTAGCATACGCATTCGAAATGCCCCAAATGGTTTTGCTAAAATCGAACGCCGCATTTTTGCGAATGGTGTCGGTTGGAGCCAACACATAAAGTTTTTTTGTGTTGCCGCCCAGCAGGCGCGATTCTTTGATGTAGCGCACGGTCCAATGTTCCATGTCACCAAATTTTATCGGCACAATGCGCTCCTGTGCCATAGTCGATGCCGCCGCCAAAGCAAGCAGCAGAGTTGTATAGAGTTGCTTCATTTTTTCAGAACATAGAAGATAGAACATAGAGCAAAGACCAGTTAAGACGAGTTTGATTATGCACTCTCTTCCCGCAAAAATTCTTAATTCAAAATTCTTAATTCTTAATTATCTCAGTTCCAGCCATCGAAAATCTCTGGTCCATAGGTATTATTTTCGCTTTCGTTGTGGAGCGGTGACCAAATTTGCGCAAAGAATGGATTCTCTTTCGCGATTTTGTCCCACTGCCACGGACGCGCGTTCGGCTCGTCGGCATACGGATACGGGAAACACTCGGGGCACCAATGTCCGCCCAGCAAAATGAGCCGCGGCGATGCTTTGAAATGATGACCTTCGGCACATTGCCACTCCAGAGGCGTGTCCCAATCGCCCTGCACCATCTCGGTCGATAGGCATTTTCCGCCACGATAGGCAGCGGCTTTTTGCATATCTTCGATGGTGAAAAGTTCGTGCGGTTTCTGCTCGTCGTAGCCGTGATCGAGCACGATGGGCTGTTCGCCCGGGTGACTCAAATCCATGTGTTTCCAATCGGGAATGGCGCGATAGGCTTCGAGGCTGCCATAATAGGCATGAATGCGCTGTTCTACGCCATTTTTAATCCACCACTGCGTGCCGTGAACGGGCTTGTTGGCCATGGCGCGCATAGCCAGTTTCACAATGTGCGGCACAAGTTTCGCCACTTTGGTGATGCGCGCGAATTTTATTCCGCCAGGCAGACTTTCCGACTTTGCCATCTGCGCAAAATAGTCTTTTACTGGCACATTTGCACGGAAATGAAGGAAATTTTCGAGCTTATCGCCATCGAGGTACCACATACCATGGAAATTGCGCGTGGTAAACCAGTTGGCGTTGAAAATCTTTTCTGGACGCGGGCAGCCAATGGCATCGAGCAGCAGACATTCGAACTCGTAGTTGCTTATGCGATACTCACGGCCAGAGCCGATGTTGTAGTAATTGTTCCAAAATTCAGTTGGCACTTCGGGGCGACAAACGCGCTCCAGCAGTCGACCGCTGTCCTCAACCGTGGCCCACTCAAGCACGCCACGAATCGGCACATGGAACATTATCGGATCATAATTTTTCAAGATGGCGGGATAGAGAATGCCCGATTGGCGCAGGCTCACCCAGCGTTTTATGCCCGAATCAGTAATGATGCGCTCCGCCAAAGCCTTGGTGATGCCGTAGTGGTCGTAGGCCGACACGCATATAGGATCGCCAGCACGCCCCCAATGCAATGGTTCGCGGCGGTCGCCCATTTGCGCCACCGAACCGATGTAGACCACCTTAGGCTGATTTTCGCCTTGTGCCAACACGGCATTTTTCACATTCTCGGCAGCCGTGAGGTTCACTTTTCGCGTAGCGCGCGGTTTGTAGTCGGCTTGCGGCGACACCATGCCACCCACATGCAGCACTATGTCGGCGCCCGAAACGCCACGCAGCACATCGTCATAATTGGTCAAATCACCCCAAACGACCTCGATTTTGTCGACAATGGGAGCCAATTTTTTCTTATTTTTCTCGCTTGGTCGCGCCAAAATGCGCACATTGTAATGCTCGGCGTGGCGCAGCAATTCCTGCAAACCAGCCCAGCCCATGGTGCCAGTGGCGCCCGTCAGGAAGACGGTAGTTTTTTTCTGATTTTCAATCATATAAAAATTTCAGATTTCAAATTTCAGATTTCAGATTATCCAACTGCAATCGCAGTGCCTTGTCTTTATTCTTTACTCCTTACTCTTTATTCCGCAATGAAATTGCTACTAAAAAATGCAAAATTACACCTTTTTGTTGAAATTACAAAATCTGCCGACTGGGGGCAGCGGCGGGCGGCTTGCAAATGAGTAAAAAAAACTGTATTTTTGCACGCAATTTTGCAAATCAAACATTGTAAAAATAGAAACATTGTAACGATGAATTTTATCGAAGAATTGAAATGGCGTGGTATGTTGGCGCAGATGATGCCCGGCACCGAAGAATTGCTAGCGAAAGAGCGCGTAACGGCTTATCTCGGCACCGACCCCACGGCCGACAGTCTGCACATTGGTCACCTGTGCGGCATCATGATGCTGCGTCACTTTCAGCGCTGCGGTCACAAACCCATCATTTTGGTGGGCGGTGCCACGGGCATGATTGGCGACCCAAGCGGCAAAAGCCAAGAGCGCAACCTACTGAACGCCGAAACGCTCTATCACAACCAAGAGTGCATAAAAGCGCAGGTGTCGCGTTTTCTCGATTTTGATGAAAAACTGCCCAACGCTGCCGAATTGGTGAACAACTACGACTGGATGAAAGATTTTTCGTTCCTCGACTTTGCGCGCGAGGTGGGAAAACACATCACCGTGAACTATATGATGGCAAAAGATAGCGTGCAAAAACGCCTGAATGGTGAGGCGCGCGATGGGCTGTCGTTCACCGAATTTACCTACCAACTGCTGCAAGGTTACGATTTTCTGCACCTCTATCAGGTCAAAAATTGCAAACTGCAGATGGGCGGCAACGACCAATGGGGCAACATCACCACTGGCACAGAGTTGATTCGCCGCACGCTTGGCATCGAAAACGAAGCATTCGGCCTCACCTGCCCGCTCATCACCAAAGCCGATGGACAAAAATTTGGCAAGACCGAGAGCGGCAACGTTTGGCTCGATCCGCAACGCACTTCGCCTTACAAATTCTACCAATTCTGGCTGAATGTGAGCGACGAAGATGCTGTGCGCTACATCAAAATTTTCACCAACATAGAACGCGACGAATGTGCCGCGCTGGAGGCTGAACACGCTGCTGCACCGCACCTGCGTCTGCTGCAAAAACGCTTGGCGAAAGATGTTACCACGCTCGTGCATGGCGAGGAGAACTACAACGCCGCCGTGGAGGCATCGAACATTCTGTTTGGCAATGCCACTGCCGATGCGCTGCGCAAACTCGACGAGCAGACGCTGTTGCAAGTGTTCGAGGGCGTGCCGCAATTCACCATCTCACGCTCAGCGCTGGAAGCAGGCATTCGTCCGCTCGACTTGCTGGCTGAACAGACGCAGATTTTTTCATCGAAAGGCGAAGCGCGCAAAATGATGCAGGCCAACGGTTTCAGCATGAACAAAGAGAAACTGACCGACATCGAAACGCCTATCAACGCCTCTGCCCTGCTCGATGGCAAGTACATTCTGTTCCAAAAAGGCAAAAAGAATTACTATTTGGTGATAGCGGGGTAAATCATCGA
>CAZGVF010000044.1:0-1634 GCA_964528925.1 uncultured Paludibacteraceae bacterium
CTTTGTCAATTGCAGTTGGCTATGGCTACCGAAAGTCATAGTCATAGTCAAAAGTCATAGTCACTCTCTGAGCAGTTTTTCAATCGATTTCTGCAGATTTTTGCCATCGAGATCGCGCCCAGCCACTATGTCGCCATTGCGGTCGACAAGGAACCACGCAGGAATGGCCTGCACATTGTAGGTGAGCAGATAGCGGCAGTTTGGCGCTTCGCGGTCGCGCACGCAAACCCACGGAATGTTGCGCACCTGTTCGAGCCAAAAAAGTTTGTTTTCGTCAATCGAGACTTGATAAATTTCGAATCCGTAGTCGTGATAAAGGTTGTAAAGTTCGCGCAGATAGAGCGTGTGAACGCTGGCTTTTTCGATGCTATACGACGAAAAATCAATCAGCACCACCTTGCCTTTTAGTGACGAAAGTTTCACCATCTCGTCGTGACGGTCGGGCAACTCAATGTCGATCAAGCCCGTGGTTTGCGCCTCGACTTCGCTCTGCTTTTCACTTTTCAGAGCCGATAGGACAATGTTTTCGAGCCGTTTTGTGCGCGGATTTTCGGGCTGAAAAACCTTATACGCCGTAGCCACTGCCGACCAATAACTGCGGTCGTTTTTGTTCTGCGGAAGAAACAGCGGCACGCCATTCACCATCTGATTTACGGCATAATACGCAGCCGTGGAATTGGCATCGGCAAGAATGATTTTTTGCGCCATTTGCTTGTGCTGATCTATCATTCCAACGATTTCAACATTGTTCCACTGATGGTATTCTAGCGCACTGTCGACCGCGTGTTGCAGCAAAAATCCCGAATTTCGCAACTGCTTGATTTTTAGCGAGTTTTCGGAGTTTTCGACTGCGTATTGCGTTGCGAATGCTGTCTTTTGACTATTCAAGACAATCTCTTCGCATGAGTCGATTGCAAACAGAATGTTTTGTGTGCCAAGGCGCAAACGGTAAAACTCAGCGAAAGGCGTTTGTGGCTCAGAAAAGCAGTATTTGCCATCATTGCTCAGCGTTATCGAATCGATTGTGACCACACTGCTGTCGGTTACCTGTTCGAGGTAGAGCGTTTGACTGGCTGCGTCGGCTATGGTGCCGCTCACGGTGAATTTTGGCGCGCGATTGCAGGCGCAGAGCAGGGCAGCGAGGGCAAGAATTTTTATGGAATTGGTTCTCATTTTTCCCAATTTTTGAATGGATTTTTTATCAGATTTGAGTTGTAGTAGCGTTCGTCGCCCGTAACTTCGCGACCGATGAATGCAGGCTTTTCGAACTTCGTTTCTTCGCTTGGCAGTTCTATTTCGGCCACCACAAGACCTTCGTTTTCGCCATGAAATTCGTCGATTTCCCAGCACAAATCGCCCTGTGGCAGGCAGTAGCGTGTTTTGTCTATAATCGGCCTCAGGCACATTGTTTCGAGCATTTGGCGGGCATCGTCGGCTGGAATCTCGTATTCAAACTCGTGGCGCGCAAAACCCACCGTGGCATCTTTCAGCGTGATGAAGGCGCGCTGGTCGTACAGACGGATGCGCACCACGCGGTCCGACGTGTTGCAGATGTAACCCTGCGCAATGTGATGCGGTGTGGCGTGGGCTTTGTAACTGTCGTTCAGTACAAGAAATTTGCGTTCGATTTCTAT
>CAZGVF010000044.1:1734-10165 GCA_964528925.1 uncultured Paludibacteraceae bacterium
GCGTGCTATGTCCGTGTTCGTCTTTTGCAGCTGGTTGTGGAAACCGCCAATCTGAAATTTGCGGTTCGACAAGCTCACCGCCATGAAATTTTACGCCTTTGTTTTTTCAAGAAAAATTGCGATATTTGCACCAAAAATCAGCCGCAATAAGATTGCAAAGTTACAACTTTCGGTTGGATTGTGCAAGTTGGCACGAATTTTGTCAAAAAAGTGAGGAGTGAGGAATTTGTAGTTAGGAGTTTTTCAATTAATTGATAATTTTCGCGCCAAAGTTGGACGATGCGCAGCTCGACAAGCTCGCTGCCAGCAATCTTCAAATCTTCAAATTTTCAAATTTTCAAATGGATAATTAGAAATCTAGAAATCAGAAATTAGAAATCTAGAAATGTAATGAAAATCGCTCTCGTTTGGATAGGAAAGACTGTGGCTCCGTATTTGGCGTCGGGCATCGACGAGTATGTGCGGCGGCTGCGTTTCTATGCGCCATTTGAGGTGGTGGAGGTGCAAGGTTTGAAAAATACCAAGTCGCTCACACAGCCGCAGCAGCGCGACAAAGAGGGCGAACTTTTGCTCCGTGCGCTGGAGCCATCGGACTATGTGGTGCTGCTCGACGACAAAGGTCGCCAGCCGACATCGATGGAGTTTGCGGCGTGGATTGAACAGCGCAAACAGGCGCAGGATAAGCGCGTGGTTTTCGTCATTGGCGGCGCGTACGGCTTTTCGCAGGCGGTCTACGACAGGGCAAATGCACTGTTGTCGCTCTCGCGCATGACTTTTTCGCACCAAATGGTCAGGCTCATTTTTGTGGAACAACTCTATCGCGCCCACAGCATCAACGCTGGCGAACCCTATCATCACGAAGAAAGCCTGTTGAAGTGCGCTTCAAAATAAATAATGAAAAATGAATAATAAAAAATAAAAAGTCTTGCGACTGATATCTTGCTACTTGCTACTACAATGAAAAACCGAACCAAATACTACTTGTTGCTCGCGGGTTTTGTGGTGTGCTTCATGCTGGGCATGCTGCACGAACAACTCTATCTCGTTTCGGGCGAAAAGCCGCTGCCTATCGAAAAATTTCAGACTGAACTGAACGAAAAAGAGCATCGTGCCGACTCTGTGTTGCACGTTTTGGCGCGGTCGGCCGAACAAGGCACTTGGCCACAAGGCGACCTCGATGGCGAATTCGTGAGCGGCATCACCTACTATGTGTTCGATGGAGAAAAAATGCTCTATTGGAGCGATAATCTGGTAGAAACATCGAGTCTCGACATAGCCGAACTTACCACCGAAGGCGAACGTTTTTGCAAAGCAAGCAATGCCTACGGCGTGGTGAAATGCGAACATCACGGACGCTACACGGTGACGGCTTTCATTGCGGTGAAATATCGTTTTGTGCTGAATGGCGACGATAAAAACATCGGCAACCGTTTCGACGACGCTTTCGACATGGATAACCGCGTGCTGACCATCGACGACGAGCGCATAACCACTGGCGCAGTGTATGCCGACGATGGTTCGTATTTGTTTTCGCTCGTCAAATCGGAACCAACCGACCGCATACCCCTGAAATATGGTTCGTTCTTGCTCTACATGATTGCCTATCTGCTCTTTTTGTGCCTTTTCATGAAATTGCATTGGCTGTTTGGCGAGGCATTTTGGACTTGGCGCAACTACATCATTGCAACGGGTATTTGGGCTGGAATCACCTATCTTCTTCTGCATTTCAATAGACCTGCATTGGTCTTCACTGCCGATCTGTTTTCGCCAATCTACTATGCGTCGAACCTGATGCCGTCGTTGGGACACCTTACTATCGTGTCGCTGCTATTGGTGGCGATTTCGCTGGTCTACTACTACAAACTGCGCACGCCAGTCTATCGCCACGCAACGGCAAAGGCGCGCGCACATTTTGCACTAGGACAACTTTTTTCGGTGGCGTGGGCGCTGGCTATCGATTTTCTGTTGCACGATTTGGTCGATAATTCCAGTTTCGATCTTGTCTTCGTAAGTTTCGAGCAGGTTTCGGTCTATTCCATTTTGGCAGCGTCGCTGGTGTTTGCGTGGATTTTCTCGTATGTGATGCTGCGCGACAAACTGATGTTCAGTTTCAAATACGCGCTGCCGTTGTGGGAAATCATCATTTCTGATGTGGCATTCTGCGCTCTGGCGTGCGTTGCAGCGGGATTTTTGTGGCACACGACATTCCATTGGGAGATGATCGGTTATTTCGTCATCTGCCTTGCGGTAGATTTGCTGCGCCACCGCGTGAGTCGTTTCTATCGCTTTGGTCATTTGCAAATAATGACGCTGATTTGCTGTTTTTTCGTGCTGAGCGACGTGTATGTCCACACCCTAGAACTGAAGCGCGTGAAATACACCATGATTGCCGAAAATCTAGCTGCTAGCGCAAAAGAGGATTACGACATCTACACCAAAACGCTGCTAGAAGAGGTCGATAAGGAGTTGACGAACGACGAGGAGTTGGCTGCCCTGATGGCGCAGCACCCTGTGTCGATGTCGAACTTGCTGAACTATCTGAACCACACCGATTTGCACAACTATTGGAACGATGGCGTGAACTTTACGATGAATGTATTCACCACCGACTTGAAATTGCCTTCGGCGCGGCGCTACGACAAGCAGATAGCCGACCGCACGCTGCAGCCCTACACGGAGCATTTCTACATCAATCGTTTGAAGAGCGATTCGTACCAGTTTGTGGGCATTTTCGATTTTCCGTGCAACGATGGATGCGTGAGCCGACTGTTTGTGGTGTTCTATCGCCTGAGCGACATAAGTGAGAGCGAATTTTTCTTCCGTCTGCAAACCAATGTGAGCCTGATGCTCTCGGCTGCGGTCTATTCGCATGGCGAAAAGGTGCTGAACAGCGGCGTGTTTGTCTATCCAAACCAACTCGACGAAGTGCCAATCAGTGGCGAAGATGTCATTTTCTGGCAGCGTTTGGCGCACCATGTCTTCTATTTCGACGACGATACCTGCGTAATCATTGGTGAGCGGCATCCAGCCTTGTGGCGCGCCTTCCTCATCTATTGGACATACTTGTTTGTGTTCTATTTTGTGCTGGTGTCTATAGTCTACATTGCTCGCGTGTTTGTTACTCAGCACTATCATCTGAAAAATACCTTTGTGGCGCACATTCAACGCACTTTTGCACTGCTTTCGGTGTTGTTTATGGTTACGGCGTTGGTGGCTTCGTTGGCGTTCATCTACACGCGCTACCGCAATGATCAATTCAAGCAGATAGAGGACAAAACACGCTATGTGCAGTCGCAAATTCAACCTTATATTCAGCAGAGTGGCGCGTCGCCCGAGAGCGTTGGCGAGTTGGTTTTCTTGCTGCAAGATTTGGCGAAACTCTACCGTGCCGACATGCATGTGTACAATAGCGAGGGCGAACTTATTGCCACGTCGCGACCGTATCTTTTCACAAGTGGTTTGTGTGGAAGACGCATCAATCCGCAGGTTTTCTTCAAATCATTCGATCAAATTGAGGTTCTCGAAGAAAAAATCGGGCGGCTCGACTATTTGGCGTCGTACGATGTGGTGCGCGATGGCAACGGCAAAATTTTGGCATACATTTGCGTGCCGATGTTCTTCAGTTCGTATGCCCTGTGGCGCGACCTGTTTTTCTACCTTGCGCTGCTGTTCAATCTCTATCTGATAGTGCTTTTCCTCGCTGCAATGGTGGCATATTTGGTTGGTCGCCGACTCACAAAACCGCTGGCAACCCTAGGCGGACGATTACGTCAAATCAGAGTGGAGGAGGGACATGCCAACGAAAAAATCTCGTACGATGGCGCTTCGTCCGACGAATTTGGTTTGTTGGTCGATGAGTATAACCACATGGTCGATGAACTCGAGGCAAATGCGCAACAATTGGCTGCTTCGGAGCGCGAATTGGCTTGGCGCGACATGGCGCGACAGATTGCTCACGAGATTAAAAATCCGCTCACGCCAATGAAACTCACCATTCAGCAACTGCAGCGCGCCAAAGAGGTGGGCGGCGAGCGTTTCGACGACTATTTTGCAAAGGCTTCGCGCACGCTCATCGAGCAGATCGACAGTCTGTCGTTCATCGCTTCGGAATTTTCAAATTTTGCCAGAATGCCAATGGCCAAACTCACGCGAGTGGATTTGCACGCCAAACTGCGCGCCGAAGTTGATCTGTTCCGAAATAATCATGAGGAGATTGAGATTGGCTACTCATCGACTGTTGACGAAGCCTACATTATGGCCGATAGCGAGCAGATGACGCGCCTATTCAACAACTTGCTGAAAAACGCCATGCAAGCCATTCCATCGACCAGAAAAGGCAAGATTGATGTGGTTTTGACCGAAGAAAATGGTCGCGCTGTGGTGTCGGTAACCGACAATGGCTGCGGCATTAGCGACGAAGTAGCAGAGCATATTTTTGTGCCGAATTTCACCACCAAGAGCAGCGGCATGGGACTCGGTCTCTGCATCTGCAAAAATATTGTAGCCGTGTCGTCGGGTGAGATTTCGTTCACCACCAAAGTCGACCAAGGCACCACATTTGTTGTGAAATTCCCGCTGGTGGATTAGTTGCCTTACCAATAAAATTTTTCAGAATTCGCTGTGTTTGCCGATGCGCGCCAAACGCTGTCGCGGCTGTCGACTATCTCCACAGTGATAGTGTAATTTTCGGCTGCTGGCTGCTGCAAAAGTTGAAGCCAACCAATTCTACCAACTTCATAATCATTCAAATTCGTTCGTCCCATAAGCAGTTCAAAATCATCTTCAGTGCATTCTGATAACCGTTTGTCTACTGGAAAGTGTTCCGCTGGTCGTGTTTTGGTGTCGCCATGAAAAACATATTTTTTCATCAAGTTAGAACTCTTTTTTATCTCTTTGTACCAATGGCATTTTTTACTATATCCACTTCGGATATATTTGCTTGGCGAAATGGCGGCAAACCATGTAATATCGTTGAGCGGTGTACCAGCAGGGTGTGTCTCATCAAAATCGACATCGCTTGTAACTGTAATCGATTTTAGATCGATGGACAAAAAATGGTTGTGTGTTACAACTAGCGTTCTTTTTTTATTGTAATCAGTGTCGTCATGTTTTATGCAAAGTGAATCAAACAAATCCTTTGGGAAACCATTTGATTGTTGATTATATTCTTCCTCTCCAACATTATACTCGATGGCAAACGTGGAATTTTCACAATATGTTAGAGCCAATGAGTCGGGCTGATGATATGCCCAAACGAACGATTTATAGTATAATTTAAATGTACCACATGCAATAAGGAGAAATACGCAAATGGTAAATATAGGTAAATAGAATATTCTCTTTTTCATATTATTATCTTTGATTAATTAAAAATCGTAAATAATCATGCGATACCAATAGTAATACTTGCCACCATTTGCTTTAGTTTTTGATTTATCAAGAGGGTCTATTTCTATTGGACCAGCACTAATATCAAATATGCCAGGAGTGTAATAACCATCCGCCAATCCTTTCCAACCAAAATTGCAGTGAATTAGTTCTCGATATTCTGTTGTTGTAGAAATTATAACGTTGGCAAACTCATTCCGTTAATTTTGCGATAGAGGTCGAGGGCGTACACATCGGTCATGCCCGAAATGTAGTCGAGCACCGCCATAATGCGTTCGTAGGTGCTTTCGGCGTGCGTGGCATATTGCGATGGAATGCGGTTGAGCAACTGTTTTGAGTAGAGTTTTTCGGGATTGAATGCCGCACGAATGGTGTCATCGAGCAGTTCCGAAATAATGCGATAGCCCGCCAATTCAACATCTACAACCAATTGCGATTTGTAGATTTTTGTAGCCGACACTTTGGTGCAATTGGCATACGCTTGTCGCAGCGGTTCGGCTATGTGGTCGATAATCGATTTTGTGAAAGTGCCGCGCAAAATCTCCTCTTCGTGTTCCACAAATGTGTTGGCTGCGGCTTCTATCAGCATTCCCATGGCCGACGAGCGCAGATAGGCAATCTGTTCGTTGGTGTCGCTCACCATCGGAAAAATCTCCTTCTCGGCGCGCTGGCGTTTGGTTTCTGTCAGAAACTCGAACAGCAGCGCTTTGGTCTCGTCGAGCGTGAGCAGCCGCAGTTTGAAAGCGTCTTCAATGTCCATTATCTCGTAGCAGATGTCGTCGGCAGCCTCTACCAAATAGACCAGCGGATGGCGCGCATAACGATTCGGATTTTGTGGGTCGCGCTCAATGCCAAGAGCCGTGGCAATGCGTTCGTACGCCTCGCGGTCGTCTTGGAAAAATCCGAATTTCATCTTTTTTTCGTCGGCCCACTGCGACTCGTACGGATATTTCACAATCGATGCTAATGTGCTGTAAGTCAGTACAAAACCGCCTTCTCTACGCCCTTCGAACTGGTGCGTGAGCAGGCGAAATGTGTTGGCATTGCCCTCGAAATGTGTGAGGTCGGCCCACTGTGCTGGCGTGATTTTGTCCTTCAGTTGACCGCCTTTTTCTTCCGAGAAAAATGTGCCAATGGCCTTCTCTCCCGAGTGCCCGAATGGCGGATTTCCAAGGTCGTGAGCCAAGCAGGCCGCAGCCACTATGGCGCCAATCTCGTCGATGTGAGGCGGCAAATCGGCATGGCGTTCGTGCAGCATTTTTGCTACGCGCATAGCAATCGATCGGCCCACGCACGACACTTCCAGGCTGTGTGTCAGGCGGTTATGCACAAAAACGCTTCCTGGCAGTGGAAAAACTTGCGTCTTATTTTGCAGTCGACGGAAAGGTGCCGAAAAAATCAGTCGGTCGAAATCGCGCTGAAACTCCGAACGGTCGTCGTGACGCGCATCGTGGTAGCGCTCCATGCCGAAACGCTTTGTCGAAAGTAGTTGTTTCCAAGTCATCATGTTCAGTTAGAAATTAGGAGTGGGGGATGAGAAATCTTTCAATTGATAATTGATAATTGACAATTGATAATTGATAATGAGGTTCGCTGTGGCGTGCTAAACTTTATAAACTTTATAACTTTACAAACTTTATAAACTTCTTGTCAACTTATCAACTTGTCAACTCATCAACCCAATATTTTCTGCAAAATTACGAAATTATTTGTGTTTTGGCGAAAAAGTTGTACCTTTGCACTGAAATTATTGCGCTATGGCCGACAATTATCTTGAAAAACATTACGAAGAGTACGAGGCAAAAAAAGCCGCTTGGCTCAAAGGTCGGTCGAAATATCCGCGCAAAACTGGCAACGCAGCGGCGTCTAGTCAGACTAAAAATTTGAAATAAAGCACTGAAACACAGTTTGTTAGAGGAAATCAGCAAAGTCATTACTCCCTTGTCCTTGCTCTTTACTCTAACAAATTTTTGCCGTGTCGCACTGAGATTGGAAAATTCTACAATTTAATTTTTAAACGGGAAAAGTCGGTTGTTCAATGGCGGGCTGCGCCTTCGGGTATGGCAGATTACAAAGACTATCGACTCCCCAAATCCTATTTTTTAGGAATTTTTCTCAACAAATGGCGATGCGGCTTTTTTAATCATCGAATTTTTCCGATAAGTGAGCGCAAAACCAAACTCGCTTGGGTTTTGCCGAACGTAGGAAAAATGCGCAAGCAATTATTGAATCATTGAATCATTGAATGATTGTGATGCGAACACTCCTCACTCCTAATTCCTAACTTTTTCCGTCTTTATTCTTTTGTCCTTGCTCTTTACTCCAACAAAAAGTTGTATCTTTGCGAAAATCTTTTGTTTCATAGCATTATGAAAGGACTTGAATCGATTGGGCGCTATGTGTTGCTGATGCGGCGCACTTTTTCGCGACCCGACAATTGGAAAATGTTTTGGCGCCAACTGCCCAAAGAGATCATCAAGTTGGGCTACGACTCCATTTTCCTAATTCTCATCATCTCGGTTTTCATGGGTGTGATCATGACCATGCAGGTGGTTTTGAACACTGAAAATCCGCTTCTGCCGCGCTACACCACAGGTCTGATGTTGCGCGACACCTATCTGCTCGAGTTTTCGAGCACCATCATGTGTCTGCTGTTGGCGGGCAAAGTTGGTTCTAACATCGCCTCCGAAATTGGCTCCATGCGCGTGTCGGAACAGATAGATGCGCTCGAAATTATGGGCGTGAACTCGGCCAACTACCTTATTTTGCCAAAAATAATCGGTTTGGTGGTCTTTATGCCAGTTTTGGCAACGCTCTGCGTAGTTATCGGACTGCTGGGCGGCGTGGGCGTGGCGCGTTTTACCGACATGATAACGATGGACGATTTTGTCTACGGTCTGCAATACGCTTTCATTCCGTTCTATTTCACCTATAGCCTTGTAAAATCGGTCATTTTTGGCTTCATCATCGCCTCGGTGGCGTCGTATTATGGCTATTATGCCTACGGCGGCGCGCTCGAAGTGGGTCACGCCAGCACCAATGC
>CAZGVF010000045.1:0-3770 GCA_964528925.1 uncultured Paludibacteraceae bacterium
ATGGGCTTTGTTCAGCGAAAAAAGAAATTTGGCGAGTCGGCGGCAGCGCAGAAGATGTTTGTGCCGTCGGCTGATGATTTTATGCCACAGAATGTTGCGAATTTCCCAGAAATGGAGCAGTTTCCGCCACAACGGGAACGCACCATTTCGGTCGGCATTTTGTCGGCTCGCGAGGTGCGTTTTGGCTTCGATTCCGATTTTCGTTGCGTGGCTACGGGGCAGATTTTTGGTGCTGGAAATCACACCGCCGCCTGCGTCGATGGTAAAATTCTATTCGATGGTGCAGAGGTGCAATCGCTTCAGTTTGAGCCAGTTGCGGAACAAAAAGCCGATTGTTTCGAGGGCAATTTTTGCCTTTTCGATGTGGTGATTGGCATCGGTTTTCATTGGGAACGGCGCGAAAATCAATTTTTCAAAGGTGCATTGAAATTTCTTGTCGATGGCGATAAGTTGGTGGCTATCAACGTGTTGTGCGTCGAAGATTATCTTTACAGCGTCATTTCGTCGGAGATGAGCGCCACCTCGTCGCTCGAACTGCTAAAGGCGCACGCGGTGATTTCGCGCAGTTGGCTTCTCAAGCCCATTCTCGACCCAGAACCGAGTGTTACGTCGCCCGCCGTCGAGCCAGAGAGCGACGTGCAGATTCGTTGGTACGAGCGCGATGCGCATGCATTGTTTGATGTCTGCGCCGATGACCATTGTCAGCGCTATCAGGGCGTTGGGCGCGTGCAGACACCGCTCGTGAAACAGGCTGTCGATGCTACGCGTGGCGAAGTTTTGACGAGCGATGGTCACATTTGCGATGCGCGATTTTCGAAATCGTGCGGCGGCATTTCGGAGCGTTTCGAATGCTGCTGGGCCGATGTGCCGCACGCCTATCTGCAGCCCGTGCGCGACGCTACCGAGGGCGAAATGCCCGATTTAACCATCGAAAAGAATGCCGAACGTTGGATTCGCACTGCGCCGGCGGCCTATTGCAACACAAAAAATCTGCACATTTTGCGGCAGGTTCTGAACAATTACGACCAAGAGACAACCGATTTTTACCGTTGGACGGTGGATTACACCGCTGCACAACTATCTGATTTGGTGCGGCGCAAGTCGGGCATCGATTTTGGCGAAATCACAGCGCTCGAACCCGTCGAACGCGGTGCTTCGGGGCGTTTGCAGCGGCTGCGAATAGTCGGCACAAAGCGCACTGTGGTGGTTGGCAAAGAGTTGGAAATTCGGCGTTGGCTATCGGAATCGCACCTCTACAGTTCAGCATTTGTGGTCGATCGCACGGCTGACGGCTTTCGTCTTACGGGCGCAGGCTGGGGGCATGGCGTTGGTTTGTGCCAGATTGGCGCTGCCGTGATGGGCGCGCAGGGCTTCAAATACGACGAAATTTTGAAACATTACTTCGTAAATTCGGAACTTAAAAAACTTTGGTGATGGAATTTTGGTTGATTTTGGCGGCTGCATTAGCGCCCGTGTTGGTGCTTTTCATCTACATTTGCCGATGCGATAGATCGCAGCCAGAGCCTATACTTTGGCTATTGAAAGGCTTTCTGTTCGGCATTTTTTCGACGGCGCTCTCGCTCTGTTTTTCGCGGCCTGCCGAAGCGTTAGGATTTTACACATCAGAGCCAATTGTGCCGATTGAAAGCATTAAAATGGCATTTCTTGGTGCAGCAGTGCCCGAAGAGACCGCCAAACTCATCATGCTATGGCTGCTTTTGCGGCGCAATCCCTATTTCGACGAGCGAATTGACGGCATTGTGTACGCCGCCACCATCGGATTGGGCTTTGCTGCGGCCGAAAATGTGCTTTATCTCTTCTTCAGCAACCCCGCATCGTGGGTTGCGGTGGGCATTTCGCGCGCCATTTTTGCCGTGCCAGGACATTTCTTCTTTGCCGTTGCCATGGGCTATTTCTACTCGCTGGCCTATTTTGGCAAAGCATCGGCGTTCACAAAATTCTGCGTTTGGTTTGTGCCAGTCTTGCTGCACGGCACCTACGACGCCATTCTGATGGTGAGCGAGACTTCGCCACAAATTCAGGGTTTGCTGGTGCTTGTGTTCATCGTTTTTTGCCATCGTTTGCGCAAAAGAGCCTCGAAACGCATCGATGCGCACATCAAAGCCGATGCCGAGTCGGCCGACCGCTATTGGAACCTGTTCAACAATCGATATAAATGAAAAATCTGAAAGAGGGGAAAAATATCTCGCCTTGGCTTTGGGTGCCGACGCTCTATTTTGCCGAAGGCGTGCCGTATTTCATCGTCAACAATGTGTCGGTGATGATGCTCACGCGCATGGGAGTGCCAAATGGGCAGATGTCGTTCTACACTTCGTTGCTCTATCTGCCGTGGCTCATCAAACCGTTTTGGTGCCCATTTGTCGACATCATCAAGACCAAACGCTGGTGGATTTTGGCGATGCAGATGCTCATCACTGCGGCATTTGTTGGGCTCACACTCGCCATTCCGCATCCTGCCAATGAAGTTATTGCAGCGCACGAAACGCCCATTTCGCTTTTCGTCGTCATGCTGCTCATCTTTTGGATAACGGCTTTTGCCAGTGCCACGCACGACATTGCCGCCGATGGGTTCTACATGCTGGCGCTTTCGCCCGGCGATCAATCGTTGTTTGTGGGCATTCGCAGCACATTCTATCGCATTTCGTCGCTGTTTGGGCAAGGCGTGCTGATTGCCATTGCGGGATTGCTCGAAACGCACACCAACAACATTCCTTTTGCATGGCAAATGACGCTGCTCATCACATCGGTTTTGTTTGGTTTGATAACCGTTTGGCACCTATTTTTCGTGCCGAAACCTGCCAACGATCGTCCGCATGTTGAAGACACTTCGGCCAATCGCGCCAGCGAAATTTTGCGCGAATTTGGACGCACTTTTGCCACCTATTTCCGCAAACCCGGCGTGATTTTAGCCATCGTTTTTATGCTGGTTTATCGCTTGCCAGAAGCATTTTTGCTGAAAATGATAAATCCTTTTTTGGTCGCGCCTGTGGCTGACGGCGGACTTGCGCTCAGCACCGAGACAGTGGGCATTGCCTATGGCACTATCGGAATAATCATGCTCACCGTGGGCGGCATTTTAGGCGGCATTTTTGCCTCGCGCGTCGGTTTGAAAAAATCGATGTGGCTCATGGCGGCATGCATGACTCTGCCCTGCTTCAGTTTTGTCTACCTAAGTATGTGCCAGCCGTCGAACATTGTGCTTATTTCGTTGGCCATAGCCGTTGAGCAGTTTGGCTACGGATTTGGATTCACAGCCTACACGCTCTACATGATGTATTTTTCGGAAGGCGAATTTAAGACCGCATATTATGCCATCTGCACCGCTTTCATGGCGGCCAGCATGATGTTGCCAGGACTTGTAGCGGGCTACTTGCAGGAGCGGCTCGGTTACGCCAATTTCTTCTGGATGGTGATAGCGTGCTGCATTGCTACGGTGGTCGTTACTTACCTCGTTCTTCGCCGCATCGATCCAGAGTTTGGAAAGAAATCATCGAATCATTGATGAATTTCCGCGAGTAATTCTTTTGCGGTTTTTCTGAAAATTGGATGTCGCCAATTAGGTAGAATTTCGGCGAGAGGTTGCAGAACAAATGATCGCAAGTGCATGAGTGGGTGAGGCAGCGTGAGATCGGGGCTTTGCAGCATTTGCCCATCGCAGTCTATCAGGTCGATATCGATAATGCGATCGTGATATTGCCCAGCGTGCGATTTTTCGGTGCGCCCCATCAACTGCTCGATGGCTTGCGTCT
>CAZGVF010000045.1:3870-7397 GCA_964528925.1 uncultured Paludibacteraceae bacterium
TTGGCGAGTTCGTCAGGGTTCGAAATGGCAACTTTCACCATCCAACCTTCGCCGTAAGGATCGGAGTTGACCAGCTCGGGCTGCGACTCGAGTGCGGGATTCACCTCCAAAACCTCGCCCGAAGCGGGCATGAAAAGGTCGGAAACCGTTTTAACAGCCTCCACCGAGCCAAAAGTGTCGCCAGCCTTGAGCGTTTCGCCAGCGGTTTGAATGTCGACAAACACAATTTCGCCCAACTCACTTTGCGCATAGTCGGTGATGCCAACATACGCCACATCGCCATCAACACGAATCCACTCGTGCTCGTTGGTGTACTTCAGATTTTCGGGAATATTCATTTTCTGTAGAATTTGATGTCGCAAAGATACAACTTTTTTTAGTAGCAAGACATAAGTCGCAAGTCGCAAGAAAAAAGGAAGGCGATTTTGAGGCAAAGAAATTTATCAACATTACCACGAAATGTGGTCGAAATTTTCTAATTTTGCGAAATTGTAAATTCGAAATAAATCAGGCAAAAAATGAAGAATTTTCTGAAAATGACGCTCGCCACATTGCTCGGTTTGGTGCTTTTTGGCGTGCTAACGATGATTATCGGCACAAGCATGCTGGGTTCGATGATGATGATGAGCGAAGCGCCCACATCGGTCGACAAAGGCACAGTCTTTGAACTCACGCTCGACGGCACGCTCATCGAGCGCAACGAAGCCAACGAAATGGCATTTTTAATGTCGAAAGTCCAGAACAAAGGCACCAGCATTGGCCTCGACGAGGTGCTGACCGCCATCGACCGCGCAAAAAAGAGCCCGAATGTGGTGGGAATTTACCTGAACATCGGCAGCCTGAGCGCATCGCCCGCATCGCTTTGCGAAATTCGTCAGGCGCTGGCCGACTTCAAAACCACGGGCAAATGGATTGTGGCTTATGCCGACGACTACGGCAACGGCACTTACGCTCTGGCAACGGTAGCCGACAAACTCGCGCTGAATACGCACGGAACCATGGGTTTGACGGGTCTTTCGTTCGAGACGATGTTTTTCCACAAAGCACTCGAAAAATTTGGCGTCGAGATGCAAGTGTTCAAAGTCGGTACTTTCAAATCGGCTGTTGAGCCATACATTTGCGACGAAATGAGCGATGCTAATCGCTTGCAAATGAATGAGTTATCCGCTTCGCTTTGGAAATCGCTGCGCAACGATATGGCGCAAGGGCGCAATCTGCCAAACGAGGTTTTCGACGATTTTGCCAACCGTGGCGATTTCTTTGCCGATGCCGATGTGGCGTACAATCACCATTTGGTCGATACGCTGATCTATCGCGAAGAGATGAAGTCGATAATCGAATCGTTGGCTGGAAAAGATTATGCTTCGGCCGACTTGAAAACGATGAAAAATCTGCCTGACGAGACAAAATATTCTGCACAAAAAATTGCGGTGGTCTATGCCACAGGCGAGATCGACGGCAATGGCAACGATGCCATGGATTCTGAAAAAATTGCCGAGACATTGACCGATTTGGCCGACGACGATGCCGTGAAAGCAGTAGTTTTGCGCGTGAATTCGCCGGGCGGTAGTGCCTACGGATCGGAGCAGATGTGGCATGCCACGCAGTTGGTCAAAGCCAAGAAGCCACTCATCGTTTCGATGGGCGACTATGCTGCATCGGGCGGATATTACATGTCGTGCGGCGCCGATACCATTGTGGCGCAAGCAACCACACTCACGGGCTCGATTGGCATTTTTGGCGTGATGCCAAACATCAAAAAAGCGACCGACTATGTTGGCGTTAGCACCGATGGCGTAAAAACGCACGAATACGCCGATTTTGGCTCGATGTTCCGCCCCGTTACCGAAGGCGAAAGACGACTTTTCCAGAATTCGGTGGAGCGCGGCTACAAACTGTTCGTTCAACGCTGTGCCGACGGTCGCCACACCACACCCGAAGCCATCGAGAAGATTGCCGAAGGACGCGTTTGGAGCGGCGAAGATGCACTAAAAATAGGTTTGGTCGATGTGCTTGGCAATCTTGACGACGCCATTCGCATTGCAGCCGAAAAAGCCAATCTGACCGAATACAACATCAAAAATTATCCGACCAAACGTGACTGGATGACCTGCCTGATGGACGACCTTGAAATGAGCGTCATGCAGCACCAGCTTGGCGATGGCTACCGCTATTGGCAGATGTTGCAGAGCGCAAAAACGCGCCAAGGCGTGTTGGCAATGATGCCATTTTACATCGAAATGAAGTAAAAACACAGTTCAACATTTCAACGCTTCAACCCTTCTCATGATTGACCGAGCGACAGTTGCAAAAATTTTGGACGCTGCAGACATTTACGATGTAGTGTCGGACTTTGTTACGCTGAAAAAACGCGGGGCAAACTATTGGGGTTGTTGTCCGTTTCACAACGAGAAAACGCCATCGTTCAGCGTGAATCCTTCGAAAGGCATTTTCAAATGTTTCGGTTGCGGCGAAGGCGGCGGTGCGGCAAAATTCATCATGAAGCATGAAAATGTGTCGTACCCCGATGCCCTGCGCTATCTTGCAAAAAAATACAACATCGAAATAAATGAGCGCGAGGAGACCGAAGAGGAGAAAGCCCAAAACGATGAACGCGAGAGCCTGCTGACTGTTACCGAATTTGCCGCTAAACACTTCGAAACCATGCTCCACGAGAGCGATGAAGGCAAGGCGGTTGGACTGAGTTTTTTCCACGAACGTGGCGTTTCGGACGAAACCATAAAAAAATTTCGCCTTGGCTATGCGCCCGAAGAGTGGTCGCTGCTGATGAATGCGGCGCAAAAAGGCGGCTATCAACTCGATTTTTTGGAAAAATGCGGACTCATCAGGCGCAAAGAGGGGAAAAATGAATTTTACGATTTTTTCCGCGATCGCGTGGTTTTCCCGTGGTTTTCGCGCAGCGGCCAAGTGATTGGCTTCACGGCGCGTGTGATGTCGCGCGAGACCAAAGGCGTGAACCAAAAATACATCAACTCGCCCGAATCGCTCATTTTCAAGAAAGATGAAGAGATTTTTGGCATCTATCAGGCCTCAAAAGCCATCAGCAAGGCGGAATGCGTCTACATGGTCGAGGGGCAGTTCGATGTGATTTCGATGCACCAATGCGGCATTGAAAATGTGGTGGCTTGTTCGGGCGGCAAAGGCTTGAGCATGGAGCAAGCCATGAAACTTAAACGCCTGCAAGCCAAGGAAATAGTGCTGATGTACGACTCCGATGCGGCTGGAGAGAAAGATACCAATCAAGCCATTGGCGTGGCTTTAGAGGCCAATCTTGGCGTGAAGATTGTGCGCCTGCCCGAAGGCTCAGACCCCGACGATTTTTGCCGGAAGCACAACGCCAACGAGGTGATGGCTTACATCGACGAGAACAGAATCGATTTTGCCACCTACAAATGTCGCCAGATTTTGGCAAAAAGCAATGGCGACCCCACGCGAAAAATTGCGCTCGTGAAAGATGAATTGCTGCCGCTGTTGGCCGCCATTCAGGACAAAATGATGCGCTACGA
>CAZGVF010000045.1:7497-10089 GCA_964528925.1 uncultured Paludibacteraceae bacterium
CGAACAGATTTTTGTAGACGAGGACGGCGTGTGGACCGTGAACCGCTACATCGTTCACGAACTGTTGGAAGTCGACCAAATTACGCTGCGCGATCCATTATGCCGCACTGTGCTTTTCGAGATTGCCGCGCACCACACCGAACCTGAGTTTAGCCCACGATTTTTCGATGTGAACTATGGCGTTGGCGAGGTGAGCAATTTTGTTACCGATTTGCTATCGAGTCGCTACACCGTGAGCCGCATATTTACCGACGACGAAAACGCGCCAAAGGTGGAAGGAACTACCGAGCGCGAGATCGCCTCGTCGCAAGAGCGCCGCAATCGCTACGAACAAAAACAGCACGAGGCGTACATTCAGGGACTTTGCGAAGAGTTGCAACATGTGGTTTTGGAATACAAGACGGCACTTGTTTTGGACGAGATCAATCGTGCCACAATCGACCTGAAAAAAGCCTGCGACAACCACGACGATGCCGCCATGACGCAGATTCTGCAACGGCTCGACCAACTGAACAAAACCAAGAAACAAGCGGCAGAATTACTTAGCGGCAGGGTGATTGTGAAACTGTAGGATTGAAATTTGCAGCCCGCACACACTTTATAGACTTTTCACTTTACAGACTTTTGACTCCACGCACTTTTCACTTCTTCGCGCTATTCAACTTTTTTGTAACTTTGCAAATGAAATAATCGCTTTGTCATGCAAATTCTGAAACAACTGCAATCGCCCAATTTGCTACTGCGCCTCGCGGTGGTGGTGGCTACGGCTGTGCTGTGGTTTCTGCCCGACATTTGCGGTGCGCCATACCCTTACGAGTATCGCGATTTCAAATTTCTCGACCATTTTGTGTGGTTTTCGTTGCCCGCATTTTGGGCTAGTTTTGTGCAGTTTTGGGTGATTTTGCTCATTGCCATCTGGCTCGAGGTGGTGTGCGAACGCCGCCGCATTCTCGCCAACCGCAGCGCCATACCTTTCACAGTGATGTTGCCGCTAGTGGCATGCATCAATCATCTGCAATTTTTCTCAGCCTCGACGGTGGCTTTTGCGCTGTTTCTCTATTCGGTATCGCAACTGCTGCGAACCTACGGCGCAAAAAAAGAGTGCGTTGCCGAGGCATTCAACATTGGCGTAGCCATGGCTCTTGCCGCCATGTTCGATCGTTTATACGTGCTGCTCATTCCGCTCATCATCATTGGCACCATAGTTTTCGGGACCATCTCGGTGCGCACGCTCATCACTTTTGTGGTGGGACAAGTGCTTACGGCACTGCTTGTAGTTGAGATATTTTTGCTGAGCGATATGTGGCCCGCGCTGCAAGATGCGTTGGCAGTGCCGCTCTTTGCCGATGTTACCAAAATTCCGATGCTTGCGTGGAGCGAGTGGGGACTGATTGGTCTACTGGTGCTGACTACGCTGGTGGCAGTGAGCAGTTATGTGTCGGCAAGCACCATTTTCAACCTGAATGTGCGGCTCAACTATGTTTTCGACTGCATTGCGCTGGTGCTGACGCTAGTTTTGGCACTCTTCACGGGTTGGCACGGTCCGCGACTGCTGCTACCACTGCTTTTTGCAACGCTGATAGTGGCGTTCTACTTCACCAACACCCACACCAAATTTTCCAACGCCGTCTTCATCATTTTTGCCGTTGGATGCACTGCCTGCCGCATACTGTCGCTGTTCGGAATATAGTCGCTAATTGACAATTGATAATTGACAATTGACAATTAGTTAGTGCTCACTTTTCACTTTATACACTTTTCACTTTATACTTTATAGACTTTTTACTTTACACACTTTATACACTTTTCACTTGCTCGAATTCGCAAAATATGGCTACTGGGGACTTTTTTTGGCTTCGTTTTTGTCGGCCACGGTGCTGCCGTTCAGTTCCGAGGCGGTGTTTTCGGCCATGGTCTACGGCGGACTCGATGCTTGGGCGTGTGTGGGCTTGGCAACGCTGGGCAATTGGCTGGGCGCGCTCACTTGCTACTGGTTGGGCTATCTTGGCAAAACCGAATGGATCGAGAAATATCTGCATGTAAGCCACCAGAAAGTGGAGCATTACAAAGCGTGGTTTCACCGCCATGGCGAATGGATTGCATTCTTCTCGTTTGTGCCGTTCATTGGCGATATTTTGGCAGTAACCGCAGGTTTCATGCGCAGCCGATTTTGGCTCACGGCACTCTTCATGCTCGCTGGCAAAGCCCTGCGCTACGTAGTTTGGATGATGATAAACAACCTCTGGATGTAAATGCCAATTATGAATTTTGAATTTAGAATTAAGAAATAGAAAATGGATTTAAAGAAAATAAGGCAAGATTTGATAGCTGGCTTAAGAATCCTGGATATGCGAAAAGAGCCAGTAATAGTGGTGATGTCCTTGTTAAGAACGGAGAAACAGTTGACAGCCATGATGGATTGGATCGCTACTCACTACGAACAACACCCGGACGAGGACAGAATAATAGCGATAGCTAGAGCAATCAACGAGACGATTCAATAACAGAAACCTTCACCACTCCCGAAGGCGAGGTTTATGGTTTTGTAGACAAAGAGGGCAACATTTACCTCGACGAAACGGTAATTTCTCC
>CAZGVF010000046.1:0-9786 GCA_964528925.1 uncultured Paludibacteraceae bacterium
AAATACGAGCCAATCTGCCGAAAATGCTACAACAAACTCGCGGAAGAGGAAAAATAAACTTTTCAATTGTCTAATTAAATTTCCAATTACTTAATTAAACTATGACTTTTGACTATGACAATGACCTTCGGTAGCCACGGCCAATTGCAGAAAGTTGTGGAATGCGATACTTTATAAACTTTACAACTTTATAAACTTGATAAACTTCTTATCAACTTTTCAACTCGTCAACTCATCAACTTCAATCTGAAATGAACATCGAGAATCCCAAGATATTTTGGCCCTTTGCGGTGGGGTATGTTGCCGTGATAGTGGGCGCGCTGACCTACATTTTGGTCGATAACACGCTGATTGGCTTCATCATCTTTTCCGTTGGCGCATTGGCTGTGGCCGCCACACGACTGCTGAGTCTGAAAAAGAGCGACGACACACGCACACGCCGTCTGCAAGTGCAACAAATCATCGGTATTGGCTGCATGCTGGCATCGGGTTATTTGATGTATGTGGAAAATTCGGCATGGGCTATCACGCTGTTAATCAGCGCATTCATCGACATTTGGCTCTCGTTCAGAATGAAATAATGCCGCACGATGGTCTATCTGCAAGTTGAAAATCTCACAAAATCGTTTGGCGACCGACTGCTGTTCGAGAACATCTCGTTCGGCATCGATCAAGGGCAGCGCGTGGCGCTGGTGGCGCGCAATGGCACTGGCAAAACCACGCTACTCAACATTTTGATGGGGCGCGAGAGCCACGATAGCGGCACAATCACTTTCAGACGCGATTTGCGTGTAGGTTTTCTACCACAAGATCCACATTTTGGCAGCGATATGACCGTGCTAGAGGCCTGTTTTGCCTGCGAAAGCGATGTGGTGCGCGCCATTGCCAACTACGAACGTTTGATGGAACGCAACGAGCAGAACGCCCGCTACGACGACGAGCTGCAACACGCCATGGCCGACATGGATCGTCTGCATGCGTGGGACTACGAGACGCGCATCAAGCAGATTCTCGGCAAGCTCGACATTCACGATCTATCGAAACCCGTGCAGCAACTGAGCGGCGGTCAGCAAAAACGACTTGCATTGGCCAATGTGCTGATAGCCGAGCCCGACCTACTACTGCTCGATGAACCAACGAACCATCTCGATCTGGAAATGGTGGAATGGCTCGAAGATCTACTGAATCACTCGCGCATGACGCTGCTGATGGTAACGCACGACCGCTATTTTCTCGACCGCGTGTGCAGCGACATCATCGAGATTGACCAGCAAACGCTCTATCGCTACCGCGGCAACTATAGCTATTATCTCGAAAAACGCGACGAACGCATCGAAAATCAGAATGCCGAGACGGCGCGCGCCAAAAATCTTTACCGAAAAGAGTTGGATTGGATGCGTCGTCAACCGCAAGCACGCGGCACAAAGGCGCAAAGCCGAATCGACGCCTTCAGCGAGATAGAACAGCGCGCCCGACGCCGGATCGAAGAAAAACAGTTGTCGCTCGGCGTGAAATCGACCTACATCGGCAGCAAAATTTTCGAGGCGCAATACGTGTCGAAAGCCTTTGGCGACTACAAAATTCTCGACAATTTCTACTACAATTTTTCGCGCTACGAAAAACTCGGCATCGTTGGCAAAAATGGCACGGGAAAATCCACTTTTCTGAAAATGCTATTGGGCGAAGTGCAGCCCGACAGCGGTCGGTTCGACATTGGCGACACCGTGCGATTTGCCTACTACAGCCAAACGGGCATCAAATTCGACGAGCGCGACAAGGTGATCGATGCCGTGCGTGCCATTGCCGAAGAGATTGACCTTGGCGGCGGCAAAAAACTGACTGCATCGCAATTTCTGACGCATTTCCTGTTTCCGCCCGACAAGCAGCACGACTTCATCGCCAAGCTGAGCGGCGGCGAACGCCGAAGGCTCTACCTCTGCACCGTGCTGATGCGCAACCCGAATTTTCTGGTGCTCGACGAGCCCACCAACGACCTCGACATCGCCTCGCTGAATGTGCTCGAGGACTATTTGATACACTTCAAAGGTTGCGTGATAGTGGTGAGCCACGACCGTTTTTTCATGGACAAAGTGGTAGATCATCTGCTGGTTTTCAAAGGAAATTGCCAGATTCAGGATTTTCCGGGCAACTACACCGACTATCGCCAATGGCGCGAGCTGAAAGAGGCAGAACAGGCTGAAAATCAAGCAAAAACCGCGTCCAAACCCACTATCGAACGCCAGCCACGCCACGAAGAGAAGAAAAAACTCACCTTTGCCGAACGGCGCGAATTTGAGCAACTCGAGACCGAAATTGATGCGCTCGAAAAAGAGAAAAAAGAGATTGAAACGGCACTCTCGAGCGGCACTCTCGACAGCAATGCACTCACCGAAAAATCGAAACGCTTTGCCGAACTCACCGACCTGCTCGACACCAAAAGCATGCGCTGGCTCGAATTGAGCGAAAAAGCGTAATTAATTACCTAATTATTTAATTTCCAATTAGTTAATTAAACTATGACTTTTGACTATGACAATGACCTTCGGTAGCCACGGCCAATTGCAGAAAGTTGTGGAATGCGATACTTTATAAACTTTACAACTTTATAAACTTGATAAACTTCTTATCAACTTTTCAACTCGTCAACTTATCAACCTAACAATGCAACCCTTCGAACCCACATGGCAAGCGCATTTGTCAGCGGAATTTGAAAAAACCTATTTTCAGAAACTGGCCGATTTTGTGCAGCACGAATACGAAACGCAGCAGATTTTTCCGCCTAAAGATCTGATTTTCAACGCATTCAATCTTTGTCCGTTCGATAAGGTGAAAGTAGTGATAATAGGTCAGGATCCTTACCACGGCGAAGGGCAGGCGCACGGGCTCAGTTTTTCGGTGAACGATGGTGTCGACATTCCGCCATCGCTGCGCAACATCTACAAAGAGATTCGTTCCGACCTTGGCATAGAGCCGCTGCCAAGTGGCAATCTGGAGCGTTGGGCGCGACAAGGCGTGCTGCTGCTCAACGCCACACTCACCGTGCGCGCCAATGCGGCTGGTTCGCACCAAAAACGCGGCTGGGAGCAGTTCACCGACTGCGCCATAAGCACGCTAGCCGCTGAGCGACAGCACATTGTGTTCATGCTTTGGGGCAACTACGCCCAGCAAAAAGCGCAACTCATCGACCCAGAGAAGCACCTGATTTTGCGCAGCGTGCACCCCTCTCCTCTTTCGGCAAGTCGCGGCTGGTTCGGCAGCAAGCATTTTTCACAAGCCAATAACTACCTGATACAGAACGGGTTAGAACCAATCAATTGGCAATAAAAAAAATCTCCAACCTTTTTCAGATTGAAGATTCGTTTTGAGGTACCTAGCAGAATCGAACTGCTGTATGCGGTTTTGCAGACCGGTGCCTAACCACTCGGCCAAGGTACCCTAGAATTGCGGTGCAAAAGTACAACATTTTGTCGAACGCGCCAAATTTTTTCGACGAAAGTTTCAAAAAAAAATCATTTTCGCCGATTTCGTTCCGCCCGAAGGCGCAATTACACGGATTTTTCGTAACTTTGCAGATTGTTTGAAAATCAGCAAAATGGCTTTTTATACCAAAGAAAAACTAGAATTTCTGACCGTAGCGGTGGAAACTTGCAAGTATCTCGACGCATTGGAGAGCGAAAAAAAGCAAGATTTCGTCAACAAAATGGTGAAACTGCTGCCGCTACTCTATCTGAAAGCGATGATGACGCCCGCCAACGAGCCAACCGACGATGTGGAGCGGTTTGTCACCGAATTGGACTACGAAAATGTGCGCAATCGCATTGCAACGCTGTTGGGCGAGGAAGATGACTATCTCGACTCGTTCGATGCCGACATGGCGATGAGCGAAACCACCATCTACGCCACCATTTCGGAAGATTTGGCCGATATGTATCAGTCGCTCAAGGACTTTGTGTGCTGCTGTTCGCTGGGCAACGATGAGCAGTCAGAGTTGGCGCTCGACACCTGTATCAGCGACTTCAGAAATTCGTGGGGAATGCGATTGCTAGGGGCTTTGCGCGCGTTGCACGTAGCGCTGGTCGACCCGAAAGACATCGAAACGGAAGCGGAATGAAGCAGTTTTTAGCGCATATCGAGAAGGAGCGTGTAGCGGCATTGCCCGTGGTTACTGCGCCAGCCAACATCATGGTGGTGAAGACGCAGAAAGAGGCCGATTTTGCCGCGTCGGTGCTGATGCAACAGCAGGTGATCGGTTTCGACACCGAGACGCGACCGAGTTTCACGCCAAACACGCACTACAAAATTGCGCTGCTGCAATTGGCCACTGCCGACCGCGTTTTTCTGTGCCGATTGCAGCACATTGGCGAGCATCAAGGCTTGAAAGCGGTACTCGAGTCGCCCGATGTTTTGAAGGTTGGGCTGTCGGTGAAAGACGATTTTCGCATGCTTCAGCGATGGATGAAAATTGAGCCGCAAAATTTTGTAGAATTGCAGAATTATGCGCCAAAATTTGGCATCGAGGACAAAAGTCTGCAAAAAATCTATGCCATAGTTTTCGGCAAACGCATCTCGAAGTCGCAGCAACTCTCGAACTGGGAAGCGCCCATTCTTTCGCAGCCGCAAAAGGACTACGCCGCCATCGATGCGTGGACCTGCCGAGAACTCTATTTTGAATTCAAAAAAAATGAAGATTCAATTGACTAATTATCCAATTACCCAATTTTTCAATTATTTAATTAATTGATTTTCAACCTGTTATATTTAATCACGTCAAAATTTGAAGCGATTAATTTTACAATAAAATTGCGGTTCGACGTGCACACCGCTCCAATCTGAAATCTGAAATGATAATAATCACTCTAAAACCTCACAAAGAAGAGAGTCTGCGGCGTTTTCACCCGTGGGTATTTTCGGGTGCCATTGCCCGCATTGGTGGGCGCGTAAACGAGGGCGATCTTGTGCGTGTGGTGGCCGCCGATGGCTCGTTTTTGGGCATCGGGCACTATCAAAATAGCAGCATCGCCGTGCGCCTGCTGTCGTTCGACGATGTCGAGATCGACGAAGCATTTTTCCGTCAGCGCATTCGTGCGGCCTACGCTGTGCGCCAAGCACTTGGCTTGACCTCCGCGCCCAACACCAACACCTATCGTCTGATACATGGCGAAGGCGACGGACTTTCGGGGCTTGTGGTCGATATTTACGGCGACACTGCCGTGATGCAGGCACATTCGGTCGGCATGCACAATGTGCGCGAAATGTTGGCACAACTAATTGTAGATGAGGTAGATAGCGTAAAAAACGTCTATTACAAATCGGAAGGAACGCTGCCCTACAAAGCACCCGTCACACCCGAAGACGGCTACCTGATTGGCTCGGTGGGCGACTGTCTGGCCATGGAAAATGGTCTGAAATTTCAGGTGGATTGGCTGCGCGGACAGAAGACGGGATTTTTTGTCGATCAGCGCGAAAACCGCGCCTTGCTCGAGCATTACGCCAACGGGCGCAGTGTGCTGAACATGTTTTGCTACACGGGCGGATTTTCGTTCTACGCCCTGCGTGGTGGCGCAAAATTGGTGCATTCAGTCGATAGTTCTGCCAAAGCCATAGAACTCACGAGGCGCAATGTGGCGTTGAACTTTGGCGACGATGCGCGCCACGAGGCATTTGCCGAAGATGCGTTCAAATTTCTGGAGACGGCCGACAACAAATACGACCTCATCATTCTCGATCCGCCAGCGTTTGCCAAGCATCAGAAGACGCTGCGCAATGCGCTTCATGGCTATCAGAAACTGAATGCGCGCGCTTTCGAGGCCATTCGTCCGGGCGGCATTCT
This sequence comes from uncultured Paludibacteraceae bacterium, assembly GCA_964528925.1. GTDB lineage: Bacteria > Bacteroidota > Bacteroidia > Bacteroidales > Paludibacteraceae > W0P28-013. Next base: position 5,831 of record CAZGVF010000046.1, read on the forward strand.
GTTCACTTTTTCTTGTTCGCAAGCGGTAAACAAAGAGCAGTTCCGTTTGGCGGTGTTCAGTGCAGCCGCGCAGAGCGGTCGCAATGTGCGCATTCTGCATCAACTCACCCAGCCCGCCGATCACCCCGTGAACATCTATCACCCCGAAGGCGAATATCTGAAAGGATTGGTGCTGTACGTGGAATAAATTAGGAATTAGGAGTGAGGAGTGATACCAATTATGAATTTTGAATTAAGAATTAAGAATTCACTGCCAACTGCAAATTATGAACTCGGACGCACTCGGTGCGTCCCTACTTTATGAACTTTATAACTTGACAAACTTGATAAACTTCTTATCAACTCATCAACCTATCAACTTATAAAATTTGAAATGAAACATACCATTTTTACACTACTCTTTGCGTTGTGTGCGCTGCAGATTTTTGCGCAGAAAGAATTTCTTGGCGAATGGAAAACTGTGAGCGACAAAACTGGCGAGCAGGAGGCTGTGGTACGCATTTTCAAAGCCACCAACGGCATGTATTACGGTAAAATTGAGCGTTTTATCAATCCAGAATACGCCGGCAAGGGCTTTCGCTGCGACAAATGCGAAGGTGCCGACCACAATCAGCTCATCGAAGGGCTGATAATTGTGCGCGAGCTGAAATACGAAAACGGCAAAATGGTCGGCGGACATGTGCTCGACCCCGAGAGCGGCAAAATTTACTACGGCGCCATCACTTTCGATGCAGCGACGAAAAACATCGTTCTGCGCGGCTCGCTCGACAAACGTGGCATTTTCGGGCGCAGTCAGACTTGGGTGCGCTAAAATCACATTTTCCACATGGTCAACCAATTTCTTGCACGAAAAATTCGCGAACAACTGCCGTTCACGCCCACCGATGAACAGCAGGTTTGCATCGAGCGGTTGGCCGATTTCTGCGCTAGCACCGAGCAACATGCAGTTTTTCTGCTCACGGGCTATGCTGGCACGGGCAAGACATCGGTGGTTGGCGCGCTGGTGGCGGCTTTGCGTGCGCTCAAGCAACACACAGTGCTACTCGCACCGACAGGTCGCGCTGCAAAAATTTTCGGGACTTACGCTGGTCAACCCGCCTACTCCATTCACAAACGCATCTATCGGCAAAAATCGGCGTCGGTGGAGTTTTCGCTCAACTACAATGCCGCTCACGACACGCTTTTTCTTGTCGACGAAGCCTCGATGGTGGCCAATACGCCTGGTGATGGTGCCAATTTCGGTTCGGGACGCTTGCTCGACGATCTGATAGAATTCGTCTACACTGGCGAAAATTGTCGGTTAGTTTTGATTGGCGACACGGCGCAACTTCCGCCTGTGATGCAACCTTTTTCGCCTGCGCTCGAGCCGAAAAAACTCGAAAGTTATGGTCTGAACGTGACGGCTTGCAGTCTTACCGAAGTGGTGCGTCAATCGGCCGAAAGCGGCATTCTGCACAACGCCACGCGCATTCGCCAAGCATTGGAACAGACGCTGCCAACCATCTCACTGAAAACCGATTTTCCCGACATCCATCGCGTCGATGGATTCGATCTGATTGAGCAGATTCAGAGTGCGTACAGCCGTTCAGGCGTAGAAAATTGCATCATCGTAACGCGTTCGAACCGGCGCGCAGTGCTCTACAATCGCGGCATTCGCAACCAAGTGATGTGCAAAGAGGACGAGCTTTCGAGCGGCGATCTGCTCACCGTCACGCGCAACAACTATTTTTGGAGCAAGCAATATCCCGAAATGGAATTCATTGCCAATGGCGACTCTGCTGAGCTACTGCGCATTCGCGGTCATCACGAGATGTACGGCATGCGCTTTGCCGATGTGACACTGCGTTTCCCCGACTACGATTGCGAGATGGACGCACGCCTGCTCATCGACTCGCTCTACACCGAAACACCCGCCGAAGCCACGCAGTTGAGCAAACGCCTTCTTGCCACCGTCGAAGAGGATTACATGGACATTGGCAACCGCCGCGAACGCTACAAAGCCATGATGCAGAACGAATATCTCAATGCCTTGCAGGTGAAATTTGGTTATGCCGTAACCTGCCACAAGGCGCAAGGCGGCCAGTGGAGCGAAGTTTTTGTCGACCAAGGTCCGATAGACGCTTCGCAAATTGATGCCGACTATCTGCGCTGGCTCTACACCGCCTGCACTCGCGCCCAACATCAACTCTATTTTGTCAATTTTGCCGATCAATTTTTCGAATAATTGCAGTTTTCGCCGAAAAGTCGTAACTTTGCAAAATGTAGACTTTGACTGTTGACGATGACTATGACCGTTGACTGCCAATTCTTAATTCATAATTCTTAATTCTCGATATGTCTCCTTACAGCAAAGATTATCCCACCGATGCCATGCTTGCCGAAGTGATGGAGCGTGTGCATAAGGACATTCTCGAAAATTCCGCCAAAGTGCAACGCGAGCTCGACCGCCGCATGGACGAAGTACGGCAACACATCGCTCAAAATCGCATGAAAAAGTGATAGCGTCTGACCAAAAACCAGTTTTGTGCGTGGTTGCTGGGCCAAATGGCTCGGGCAAAACTACAACTACGCTCCAATTGTTGCAAAGTGAATGGAGTCGCGATGCCGTCTATATCAATCCTGACAACATTGCACAACAGCAATTTGGTGATTGGAATTCTGAATCGGCAGTGCGCGCGGCCGCCGAGTTTGCCACAAAATGGCGCTACAAATGTCTCGCAGAAGGCAAATCGTTTACTTTTGAAACCGTTTTTTCGAGTGAAGAAAAGCTCGAATTTCTTCAAAAAGCCAAAGAAGCTGGTTTTTTCGTTCGATTCTTTTTTGTTTGCACCGAAGACCCCATCATCAATGTCGAGCGCATCACAAAACGCTACCTTTCGGGCGGTCACGAAGTACCAATTTCAAAAATCATCAATCGCTTTTACAAATCATTAGAGCAAGCAGCATCTGCAGTTGAGATCGTCGACCGCGCCTATTTTTACGACAACTCTATCGAGAACGAGAATCCGCGACTCGTGTTGCGCACTGTTGACGGAGCAACATACAAAACTTACGAAAATCCTCTGCCAGAATGGGTAAAACCGATCATAAAGATGTAAATCGCAACTAGAGTTTTTTCACTTCACCAAATTCTTAATTCAAAATTCATAATTCCCAAAATATGACTCCCTTAAATCTAATCACCTTCGCCTCGGAGCTGAACAAGCAAGGCACCATTCGTCACGCTCACCGCGCGCTGTTCGACATGCTCGATGCGCACTACGACGTCCACATTGTTTCGCCCGACGCCATCGATGCCATCGAGAAAAACGAACTGCAAATAGTCTTCATCTCGAGCGGCGGCACCGAATTCGTCTTCCGCAGTTACTACGACCAACTGCCCAAACCCATTGTGCTGCTCACCGACGGACTGCAAAACTCGTTGGCGGCCTCGCTCGAAATAAATACTTGGGCGCGCCAACAAGGTGCCGAATGCCACATTATTCATGGCGACGAGGCGGTGGTTCTTGGCGAATTGAATGCCTACAAAACACTTTTTGAACGCAAAAATCTGTTGGCTGGCAAACGCATTGGTGTGATTGGCGAACCTTCTAAATGGCTGATTGCCAGCGGAGTAGACTACGAAGCCGCGCGCCGTCGCTGGGGCGTGGAATTTGTTGATGTGCCGCTTGATGAGGTAGTCGAGAATTTTCAGAAGATAACCGATGACGAGGTGCGCGCCGATGCCGAACTCTTTGTGAAAAATGCTTCAGCGGTTCGTGAACCCAACATCGACGAGGTGATAAAAGCCTATCGACTCTATTGCGCAGTGAAAATGGTCTGCAGCCGTTACGCGCTCGATGCATTCACCATTCAATGTTTCGGACTCATTCCGCGCATCGCCACAACGGGCTGTTTGGCGCTGTCGCTGCTCAACGACGAAGGCATCATTGCTGGTTGCGAGGGCGATATGCAAA
>CAZGVF010000047.1:0-1253 GCA_964528925.1 uncultured Paludibacteraceae bacterium
TTTCGTCGCACGGGATTTGCAATCCCGTGCTTGACTATTATTTTTCGGATTTGTAATCCAAAGGACGCACTCAGTACGCCCCGACAAACCAAGAAACAGAAATTGCGAAAGCAATTTCGAAAAACAACTAGAAACTCAGAAACTATTCAAACCAGAAATCTAGAAATTAGAAATCCACCCACTCCCAATTCCTCACTCCTCACTCCCAACTTTCCCATGTCGCACTTTTTTCGTACCTTTGCAGCCTAAAAATAAAAAACAAAGAATCAAGAAAAAATGGACAAACTGAGTTATTCTCTGGGCTTGCTCTTCGGACAAAGCCTGCGCCAAAGCGGCGTGAAAGGCATCAACTATGCCGATTTTGCAAAAGGCATCGAAGCCATGTGCGAGGGTCAACGCCCCGAAGTTTCGGTTCACGAGGCACAAGCGCTCGTCAACGACTATTTTGCTAAAAAAGATGCCGAAGAGGCTGCAGCCTATGCCGATGTGCGCAAGGCAGGCGAGGATTTTCTAGCCCAAAATGCCAAACGCCCCGAGGTGAAAACACTGCCCAGCGGTCTGCAATACGAGGTGATGAAAGAGGGCAACGGAGCTCGCCCAACCGCCAACGACCGCGTTCGCGTGCACTACCACGGCACACTGATCGATGGCACGGTTTTTGACAGCTCTATTCAGCGCGGCGAACCTGCCGAATTTGGCGTAAAACAAGTCATCGCGGGCTGGGTCGAGGCACTGCAACTGATGACCGTCGGCTCAAAATGGCGCCTGTTCATTCCAAGCGAACTGGCCTACGGCGCACACGGCGCTGGCAACGTCATCAAACCGCACTCGGCACTCATTTTCGATGTGGAACTGCTCAATATCGTGAAATGAGTAAGAGAGTAAAGAGTAAGGAATAAAGACAAAGGACAAAGGACAAAAGAATAAAGACAAAAGACGGGTTTCTGCGATTGAGAAAGGTCTCAGCAAAAGCCTTGCTATCCAACACAAATTGCAGAAACAAAACTAATTAAATAATTGGAAATTAGATAATTAGATAATTAAAATCAAATAACAATGAAAACAAAAATTTTTAGCGTTGCCCTTGTTGCAACTGCAATGCTGAGCTTTTCGTCGTGCAACAGCGCGCCCAAAGCCAAACTCGAAACCGAAGCCGACTCGCTGGCCTACTACCATGGTGTGAACACCACACGCGGACTGCGCGAATACCTCGTTCACATGGGCGTCGACTCTGCCCAAACCGATGCTTTCTT
>CAZGVF010000047.1:1353-7927 GCA_964528925.1 uncultured Paludibacteraceae bacterium
TAACTTTTCACTTTTAACTAACCATGAACGCTTACATTCTTACCATTTTGATGTTGGTCGTGTCCAACTGTTTTATGACTTACGCTTGGTACGGCCACCTGCGCACCATGAGCGACAAGGCTTGGTGGGTCGCCGCGCTGGCCAGCTGGGGCATTGCCCTGTGCGAATACCTTGTGATGGTGCCAGCCAACCGCATCGGCTACACAGTCTACACGCTACCGCAACTCAAAATCATTCAAGAGGTCATCACACTGTCGGTTTTTGTGTTGTTTTCGGTGTTCTACATGCACCAATCGCTCAAGCTCGACTACCTTTGGGCCATGCTCTGCATGATCGGCGCAGTATACTTCATGTTCCGTAGTTAATCCGTTCATAATCAGATAATTATGAAAAATTCCACCATCAACATTCGCCTCGATGAGGAGTTGAAAAAGCAGTTTACCGAACTCTGCGACCAGTTTGGCATGACCACCACATCGGCCATCACCGTGTTTGTGCGCGCAGTGGTGCGTTCGCGCCGCATTCCATTCGACATCATCGACGAATCGACCACCGAAACCTCCGACGAATCGGCACAAACAGAACAAACCGCCACTGCCAAATCTTCGAAAAAAGAGAACACGCAGATTCAGGAACTCACCTCGAAACTGATAGATGTGGTAACGCGCGGCAGCAACGCCATCGGCATTGGCGGCAAAGCACCACGACAGCCCAAACCGCATCGTTAATCAGCCGGGAAAAGTTAAAATCCCACATTTTGGTGGCGAGATTTTTGTGCGCACATTGTGTATACAATGTATATACATTGTGCGTACATTGTATGTACAATGTAATGCAAAATCATCAAATTCTCATCCCAGCTCCGAGTGTTAAAAACGCGTTAATCTACGAAAAATGAAACCCCATTTTATACTCATCGCAAAAAAAATTTTTACCTTTGCGCCGGAAAAAATCAGTAGCAAGTATTAAGTTTCAAATTAACTATGACTTTTGACTATGACTACGACTTTCGGTAATCAAACAGACTACAAAAAGGAGAAATTATAGTCATACGCATAGCCTAATGTAATGCGTTAAACTTATCAACTTGTCAACTTATCAACTAATCAACTAGGACAATGGAAAGAAAACATTTCCTCGATTATTTCGAGAATTCTATTCGTAAAAACTGGGATGCGCCGTCGTTCGACGACTACGGCAGCGATGTAGCATTTACCTATGGCGAGATGGCCGACAAAATTGCACACCTTCACGCCATGTTCGAGAGCCTCGGACTGCAGCAAGGCGACAAAGTGGCACTTTGCGGTCGCAACAGTTCGCTCTGGGCCATCAACTATCTGGCGACAATCAGCTACGGCTGCGTGGCAGTCTCTATTCTGTGCGATTTCAGCACCGAAAGCATCGAAGCACTCGTAAACCACAGCGACTCGAAACTGTTTTTGGTCGGTCCAGTGGTCTGGAAAAACATCACGCCTGCCAACATGCCAAATCTGCAGGCCATCATCTCCATCGAAGATTCCACACTGCTCTACTCCGCCAACGACGAAGTAGCGAAAGCATTCGACCGCCGCGAAGAGATCTACAAAACGCATTTCCCCGAAGGTTTGAAACCCGAATTGGTGAAATATCCGCGTTTTTCGCCCGAAACACCAATGTTGATCAACTACACATCGGGCAGCACGGGCGATCCAAAAGGCGTAGTACTCAGCTGGCGCAGCATCGACTCGAACATGCAATTCAGCCAAGAGCGCATTCCGAATAGCTCCGACGACCGTCTGCTCTCGATGTTGCCAATGGCGCACATGTTCGGCTTGGCCATCGAAGTGATGTACCAAGTGGCTGGCGGCACGCACATCACAGTGCTAAACAAGACCCCATCGCCTGCCGTGCTGATGAAAGCACTGTCGGACGTACACCCTTATATGATGCTGGTGGTTCCGCTGGTCATCGAAAAAGTGTTCAAATCGAAGATTTTCCCCGTCATTCACAAGCCACTTATCAGAGTGCTTTGGCACACGCCGGGCATCAACTGCATTCTGCACAAAAAAGTGTACGAACAGCTAATGAATGCCTTTGGCGGCAACCTTCGCTACCTGATTATTGGCGGTGCAGCGCTCAATCACGAAGTAGAAAATGCTTTGAAAGCCATTCATTTCCCGTTCACCGTGGGCTACGGCATGACCGAATGCGGTCCGCTAGTTTGCTACGAAGATTGGCCTAAGTTCAAACACCGTTCGTGCGGCAAGCCCGTCGATAGGCTCGAAGTGCGCATCGATTCGGAGAATCCGCAACGCAAAGTGGGCGAAATTTTGGTAAAAGGCGACAATGTGATGCTCGGTTACTACAAAAACGAAGCTGCCACAAAAGCCATTTTCACTGCCGATGGTTGGATGCGCACGGGCGACCTTGGCGTGATGGACAAACAGGGCAATCTCTCTATCCGTGGACGTTCGAAGAGCATGATTCTCGGTCCTTCGGGACAAAACATCTACCCCGAAGAGATTGAGGGCAAGCTGAACAACATGCCTTGCGTAGTGGAATCGCTGGTTGTTGATCGCGACGGCAAACTCACCGCGCTCACATTTGTCGACGAGGAGCAACTGAAAAAGACGCAGCCCGGCAAGAGCGTGGCCGAGTTCCTCGAAGAGACGCGCCAACGCGTAAACAAACTGCTGCCTGCCTTCTGCCGCATTGCCGCCATGGAGCAGGTTACCAAGGAGTTTGAAAAAACGCCGAAACGTAGCATCAAGCGATTTATGTATAAATAATCACTCTGAAAAACAAAAACAAACGGCTGCCCCAGCGGGTGGTCGTTGTTTTTTGTGTGGAGTAAAGAGTAAGGACAAAGGAGTAAAGACGATTGAGAGGTGGTGAAAGGTGAGAGGTTATAGATGAGAGTTGAGAGGTTATAGGAAAGGGTGCGGCTTTCGGATTACCGATCCCGCACGACGATAAAAATAGGGACGCGGAATACCACGTCCCTACATTTTTTATGCGTTTGCAAAATTACTCAGCTACGACAGGGCGAACAGCGTACCCACAGTAGCGGAGACTATTGTTGAGTGCGCATTTACTATAGTTGATGTCATAGAAGAAATATGCATACTGCGCATAACTTGGGTTATTTGTGTAGAGTGAACTCGACCAATAGTAACCATATATTTTCCCGTCTGCTTCGGAAAAGTCAGACACAGGAATAAATATTGAATTGCCATTGGCGGCTTTTACCTCAAAGCCAACCTTACCATTCAATTCCGACCAAATCAAAGTGCTGTTGCTAATTAACTCGTTCCACTCGTCTACAGTTGGCATGCGCCATTTGCCGCCCCAGTTGGCAGCCGCTGCATCGTCTTCGACTTCGAGAGTTATTAATTCATCCGTAAAACGTTTACGTTTACCATCTTCTTCTTCCAGAAGATAGCCATAAGTTGTGTCGTTGCAATACTTGGTAAGTGTTGAATAGTTCCCTTTAGCATACTTATAATTCGACCAATTGTAGGCATCTTTCGTAGTTGTTTCGCCCCAAGCAAAATCATCGCCATACTCTTCGAGCACAGTTGCACCCACATTCATGGTTGCCCATTTCACACTCAAGCCAAGATCGGCATAATTGTGTCCATTTTCAGAGCCAGACACAGTTAATTCACCTTCAGTAATAGTAATTGGATTGTCGCTAATTTTGTCCTCATTTTTCTCACACGCTGCAAAAAGCATTGCTGTGCAGCACAGGGCAGCAAAAAGTTTTGTGTTTTTCATAGAGATACAGTTTTTGTTTCCCGTTGTCCGCACGGAGGTATAATTTTAGGTTATTTTTGTTAGCGTGCATCGGAACACCTACACACCACATTATAAAAGACAACAAATAAAAAACGCGAGCATAACTTGCTCACGCAGCGGTCGTAGGATACCTCAGGAATACAAGTCACGCCCACGAATGCAGGCGTTGCCACGACTTGTCCTTAATTCCCGATGAAATTTCCTACGTTTCTGCGTGAATAGAACAAATAGCAAACGCTATTTTTCATACATAACCACACACTTGTGGCAATATTTGCGCTGCAAAGATAGCAATTTTTTTTCAAAAAGTTGCAAGTAGAAAAAATGAATTTGGCGTGATAAGAAAAATGTTGTAATTTTGCAATCGTAGCAAGGCAAAAAAATCATGTACACGACCAACGACATAACCGAATATACCGTATTGCTCATCAATAAATTTGCAAAACGCTTTGGACTAACCGAACAGCAAGCAACGAACTACATCGAGCAATACAACGCCATGAGCCTGCTACAAGCCAATTACGGCATAATGCACACGCTCAGTTTCGACGACAATGTGGAGAGCCTCGCTGCCTATTGTCGCCGCCAAGGAGGAACGCTAGCATGAAACTCTACCACGGCTCAAATATCGACATTGCGCAAATAGATTTTGCAAAATCGAAGCCGAACAAAGATTTTGGCAGAGGTTTCTATCTTACCACAAACAGAGATCATGCGCAACAACTAGCCGAACAACGCGCACTGTTTTTTGGCGGCAATCCCATTATAAATGAGTATCTTTTCGATGAGAATCGGCTAAACGATGGCTCGCTAAAAGTAAAGATTTTCAATGATTACTCGGTGGAATGGGCAAATTTTGTTGTGGCGAACCGATTCAATTCCAATTCCGCTCCTACGCACAACTACGATATCGTTTATGGACCGATTGCCAACGACAAAGTTGGCGTGCAGATCGAGTTATTCATGGATCAACTAATTGATATAGAAACACTTATCAAAAGGCTAAAATTTATCAAAGGAATCACATTTCAATACTTTTTCGGAACTGAAAAAGCCATTCAGTGCCTGCAAAAAATTTAAGGGAAAACACATGCCAACCGATTTCAATAATCTTACAGAAGAGGAGCAACGCAATTTCAAATTTTTGCGTGAGCGGCGATTGGCACAGTTGGCGGCTTTGCTCATCGATGAGCGCGGATTGAGTTTCGACGAGGCATTCAAAACGCTCTACAATTCATCAACCTACGAGAAGCTAAGCGATCCACGCAGCGGTCTCTACATTCAGTCGACACGCTACATCTACTCCATTCTCGAAGACGAAATGAACGCATCAAAAACAAATTGATGCGTTTTTTATAAAACTTCCCAGAAAACAACCGCTTTACTGCAGTTCGTCGAATTTTTGGCGGCGGATTTTGTGGTAGCGGGCGTGGTACAAAATTGCGGCTGTGCCAATGCCAACAATGCACGCAGCCCAAACACCTGGCGCGCCCATGCCCAGCGTGAAAGTGAAAAGATAGGCCACTGGCAGGCAGATGACGATGTAGGCGATGAAGGCATTGCGCATGATGACACGCACATCGGTGAGACCGCGCAAAATGCCGATGCCGACGGCCTGCAGGCCATCAAAAATTTGGAACAAACCTACGAAAATGCAGATTTTTGCACCGAGTTCAATCACCTCAGGATCGGTGGTGAAAATGGTCATCATGGCACGACCGAAGAATATGAAGAGCAAGGCGGTGATCACCTCGAAAAAGATGGCCAAATGCACCGATGCGGAGGCCGCCATGGTCATGGCTTTGTAGTCGCGCGCGCCAATTTGGTGACTCACACGAATGGTAGTGGCAGAACCAATGCCAAGCACCACCATGAAACTCATATTCGACAGATTTATCGCCACCTGATTTGCCGCCAAAGGCACTGCGCCAAGCCAGCCGACCATTATTCCCATGAGCGAAAACGATGTCACCTCGAGCAGTAATTGTCCCGAGATTGGCAAGCCAAGATGCAACAGATTGCGCAATTCCTTCCAACTAAAACGACTCCAACGAAACGCCTTCATGTAACCCCACCACTGTTTGCGACAGCGCATGGCAACGAGGAAGATCACAGGCGAAATCAGTCGCGCAATGAGCGTAGCAACGCCTGCGCCAAACACGCCCCAGAACGGAAATCCCCACTTGCCAAAAATCAACACATAGTTGAAAAAGACATTCACAAAAATGGTGACAATGGTGATCCACATGGCGGTTTTGGTGTCGCCAAGTCCCTCGTAAAATTGCTTGAAAGTGAGGAATAGAAGTTGCGGAATCATGCTCAGAATAAGCGTAAAAAAATAAGGCTGCGCCAACTCCACCACTTGCGCATCCTGCCCCATGAAAGGCATGAGCCACATGGCCGCCAACAACAGCACGCAGACCAGCACCATCGAGATGAGTGCCAGCAGAAAAGCATTCTGAAAAAGTCGGGAGCAGACATCGTGTTGCTCGCGCACATAGGCCTGGCCGACCAGCGGCGTAAGTCCAAACAGCACGCCCATGGCAAAGCAGTTGCCAATGGCAAAAACCGACGAAGCAAACGCCACCGCTGCCAGCTCAACCGTGCCAAGATGCCCCACCATGATGGAATCGACCAGCTGCACAATGCCAACGCACAACTGCGACAGCATCACAGGCAACGCCACCTTGAGATTGCGCTTATAATAGGGTATATATGATTTGAAAACTTCAATCGGCTTCATAAAAAGTCGGTGCAAATTTGGGACTGCAAAGATACAAAAAAGTTGACGAGTTGA
>CAZGVF010000047.1:8027-9662 GCA_964528925.1 uncultured Paludibacteraceae bacterium
TTGCAAAATATATGGCGAACGAGGTTCAGAAAGAGCCTCGGGAAAATGAAACAAAAAAATAAAAACAAATAATTGGAGGAAACAACTATGACACTCGTAAGAAGAAATCAAAACAATTGGCTACCGTCGATTTTCGGCGACTTGTTCGACAACGATTTTATGCCGCGCATGAACAACACTCCAGCCATCAATGTGAAAGAGACCGAAAACGCTTATAACGTTGAGGTTGCCGCACCTGGCATGACAAAAGAGGACTTCAGCGTTCGCATCGATGAGGACAACAACCTGATTATTTCGCTCGAGAAGAAAGAAGAGAAAAAAGAGGAAAATGAGAAGGATGTCCTGTATTTGCGCCGCGAGTTTGCCTACTCGAAGTTTGAGCAGACCATGATCCTGCCCGACAATGTGAACAAAGAGGAAATTAAAGCCACTATGGAAAATGGCGTGCTGAACATCACTCTTCCGAAACTGTCGGAGAAAGAGATTAAGAAAGCGCAACGCACCATCGAAATCGGATAATCGACGGACGAGCCTAATAAAAAGCGGTGCTGAACCAAAAATTCAGCACCGTTTTTTTGTCGTTTAATCAGCGATTAAAGCGAGGCTAAAATGCGTTTTACCGTTTCGGAAATGGCACGACCTTCGGCTTTGCCAGCCAGCTGTTTCGATGCCACACCCATCACTTTGCCCATCTCTTGCGGCGATTTTGCGCCGACCTGTTCGACGATGGCACGCACGGCTGCTTCGAGTTCGGCAGGATCCATAGGTTTTGGAAGATAGCGCTCATACACAGCCACTTGCGCCAGATATTCGTCGGCCAAATCTTGGCGTTTCTGCTCCACAAAAAGTGCGGCAGCATCTTTGCCCTGTTTTGCCATTTTCTGAAGAATTTTCAGCGCCTGCTCGTCCGAAAGGTCGCCATTGCTGCCTTTGGCGGTTTTGGCCTCAAGAAACTCTTTTTTGATTCCACGCAAAGCCTCCAACTCAGCGTGGTTGCGCGCCAACATCGCTTTTTTGATGTCGTCGCTAATTTGATCGAAAAGTGTCATAATTGTATTGATTTTTATTTTATAATTTTCTGATTACCAACCGATTATCATCTAAAAAAACTAAAATGCACATTGCCATAGTTGCGGTGTTCGATGAAGTGCGGGTGTTCGGTAAATGAATTATTTTTACCGTGTTCAAGAACGAAAATTCCGCCTTCGCGCAGACGATTTTTTGCAAAAATGCAGTCGGGAATGGTGGCAATTTCGGGCATTTGATACGGCGGATCGGCAAAAATCAAGTCGAACATTTCGTTGTTTACATCGAGAAAGCGGAACACATCGCTGCGGTAGATGCGCAGGTTGTCGATTTTGAGGTCGGCAGCCGTTTTTTTGATAAAGGCGATGTGCCGTTCGCTCATCTCCACGCCACTCACATGCAGGCAGCCGCGCGACACGCACTCGAAACTGATGCTTCCCGTGCCAGAAAAGAGATCGAGCGCGGTAGCACCATCGAGGTCGATGTAGCCAGAAAGCACATTGAAAAGGCTCTCTTTGGCAAAATCGGTCGTTGGGCGCGCCGTGATGTTGCTTGGCGGCGTGAAGTGTCGACCGCGAAATTTTCCAGAAACTATTCGCATTTCAGATT
>CAZGVF010000048.1:0-9654 GCA_964528925.1 uncultured Paludibacteraceae bacterium
GTGGCTTGGCGCTGTTCGCCAATCTTCTGACCAAGAAGAGAATAGATAACCACATCGGTTGGCGCACCGCAATCTACCACAATTTCGCCATTTTCCACAAAAATCTGATTGCTCAATTCCGTGGTGCTAAGGGCTGTCTCTTCGGCATCGCTGTCGGTGCAGGTGTTCGATACGGTATAGTTGTTGCCATTTTGTTTTACATTGATAGTCAAGCCTTTAACGCTTGCTTTGTGGCTATTGCCTTCGCTGTCGACAACATCGTAGGTAATGTTGTATTTGCCGCTTTCGGTGCAGGTGATGCTGATCGAACCGCTTTGAATGACTGCCGACGCGCAGTTGCCGCGCCCGCACACATGCCATTGCGACGAATTGCTGCTGCCCGTGGCCAATGCGCCAACGTTTGTGCCTTTGCCCGAAGCATACGACCCGACGAACGATTTACCATCGGCGGTGTAGAGGTCGAACGTGGCGTAAGTTCCCGTGCCTTCGATGGTTTCTTCGCCATCTTGCGTGCCAAAACTGATGCCGTCGGAGTAGAGTTCGACCATGAAGTTGTTGTTCGTGCTGTAACTTGTGCCGTAGAAGAAGGCGCGCCCTTGCGTTATTGGGTACTCTTTGGTCAGGTCGGGCGTGTCGTCGTCGTCGCTGCCTGTGCCGTCAGTCTCAATGCGAATGGCGGTGAAACAGAGTTGACCTTTTTCATTTGTTTTGCTGCCGTAACTATTGTTTCCCACGGTGAAAACGACCGATTGCGCACTGCCGCTCCATGTGGCGGAGTAGTCTGGATCGTTAGTAACGGTGGCGGTTCCTGTTGTTACACTGAGTTCTGGCAGGCGCTCTTTGCCTTGCGACGAGATGACGAATTCGATGGCTGTGATGTGCGGATCAGTGGTTGTGACGGTGAGTGTGCCGCCAAATTGTACGCGTACATCGCCTGTGGCAGCAAAATAGCCCGATTGCGAGCCATAAGTGCCTTTCGTGGCGGTTAGTGTGATGCCTTTGTCGGCGTCGGTTACTACAAATTTGCTTTTTTGTGTGTCTTCGGTGAAATAGTCTGACATGGTCAGTTTCACGGTGCGTGCCGAAACGCTGGCGGCGGCTATCAGTGCGACGAAAAGTAATGCTTTTTTCATGGTGATTTTGGTAGGTTTTTGATTGTGCAAAATTACGAAAAAATCGGCACACAAAAAATCCCACTCCTTTTGCGAGGAATGGGATCTTCCATTTCGAGTTATGGGATTCGGTTACGCCTCGATGGGAGTTACCGAAACATACGATTTATCGTCGCGTTTTTTGCGGAAAACCACGATGCCATCGACCAATGCAAACAGCGTGTGGTCTTTGCCCATGCCTACGTTTTCGCCAGGGTTGTGCACTGTGCCGCGTTGACGCACGATAATGTTTCCTGCTTTGGCAAATTGACCGCCAAATATCTTCAAACCAAGTCGTTTGCTCTCCGACTCACGACCGTTCTTCGAACTACCTACACCTTTCTTATGTGCCATTTTCTTCTAATTTTTAACGGTTAAGCAACAATTTCGTTAATCAAGATCTCCGTGAAATTCTGACGGTGACCGTTCAATTTACGATAGCCTTTGCGGCGACGTTTGTGGAACACGAGTACTTTCTCGCCACGAACGTGCGATACAACTTCGGCAACAACTTTTGCGCCTTTCACTACGGGTGCGCCAACGTTCACTTTGCCATCGTTGTCAATCAAAAGCACTTTGTCAAATTCAACTTTCGAGCCGCGTTCGGCCTCTTCCATGCGGTGAACAAAGAGTTTTTGTCCAACCTCTACCTTGAATTGCTGTCCAAGGATTTCTACAATTGCATACATTTTTTTGATTGTATTTTTGGTTAGATCGGGAGGCGAGATGCCGAATATCACATTCGGTAGCGCTGCTTGTAAGCCCCTTTACGAATCGGACTGCAAAATTACTACTTTTATTTTATCTGACAAAATGTTTTTCTGAAAAATTTTGTAACTGTCTCATTTTCAGCTAAACATCTGTTTGAATCGGGCGAAAAAGTTGCTCTTGGCCGTTGCCGATGGCTGGAAATTGGGCGATTCGGCAAGGTGTTCGATGGCTTTTTTCTCGTCCGACGAGAGATTTTCTGGCACATAAACGCCCACATTCACCAGCAAATCGCCTGTGCCGTAGTTGTTTACGTCGGGCAGACCTTTGCCGCGCAGGCGCAACACTTTGCCAGGTTGCGTGCCTTTGTCGATCTTCACTTTCACTTTGCCATCGACGGTTGGAATTTCGACTGTGCCGCCCAAAATGGCAGTCGGCAATGGAAGCAACAGGTTGTAAATCAGGTCGTTATCGTCGCGGATGAGTTCTGGATTCTTCTCCTCTTCAACCACTACCAGCAGGTCGCCATTCACGCCACCGCGGCGCGCTGCGTTGCCTTTGCCGCTCATCGACAGTTGCATGCCTTCCGCTACGCCAGCAGGGATTTTCACGGTGATTATCTCTTCGCCGCGCACGATGCCTTCGCCGTTGCAGTAAGGGCATTTGTCCACAATGGTTTGACCTTCGCCGCCGCAAGTTGGGCAGGGCGATTGTGTCTGCATCTGCCCGAGAATGGTGCGTTGCATTTGCGTTACGTAGCCCGTGCCGCGGCAGGTGCTGCAGGTTTGCGTGCGTCCGTCGCGCGAGCCAGAGCCGTTGCAATGTTCGCACTGCACATATTTCGTCACTTTCAGTTTCTTCTCGGTGCCGCTGGCCACTTCGGCTAGGGTTAGTTTCACCTTCACGCGCAGGTCGCTGCCTTTGCGCACGCGACGACCGCGTCCGCGGCTCGATCCACCGCCGAAAAAGTCGCTGAAACTGCTACCGCTAAATCCTCCAAAATGTCCGCCAAAAATGTCGCCAAGATTTTGGAAGATGTCGTCCATGGTCATGCTGCTGCCGCCAAAGCCGCCTGCGCCGTTCACGCCTGCGTGGCCAAATTGGTCGTAGCGTTGGCGTTTTTGCGGATCGCTCAGCACTTCGTAGGCTTCGGCAGCCTCTTTGAACTTCTCTTCGGCCTCTTTGTCGCCAGGATTTTTGTCGGGGTGATATTGAATGGCTTTTTTGCGATAGGCTTTTTTTATTTCGTCGGCCGATGCGGTTTTGTCCACACCAAGCACTTCGTAATAATCGCGTTTTTTCTCGTCCATAGGAATTTTCTCCTTATTTTCCGACTACGACTTTGGGGAATCTGATGACTTTTTCGTTCATCTGATAGCCTTTTTGTACGCAATCGATTATTTTGCCTTTCAAATCGTCGTTGGGCGCGGGAATGGTGGTAACGGCTTCGTGTTTTTCAACGTCAAAAGCTTGATTTTCAGTATCAATCACGCTCACACCTTGCTGTTTGAGCAGGTTCATCAGTTTTTGATAGATCAGATTTACGCCTTCCGAAACGGCAGCAACATCGGCGGCATTTTCCATCGATTTCAGGCTGCGCTCGAAGTCGTCGACAATGGGCAGAAGGTCGGTAACGAGGCGTTCTGCGGCATTTTTAATCAGGTCGGCACGCTCGCGCATCATGCGTTTGCGATAGTTGTCGAACTCGGCCATAAGGCGCAAATGCGTGTCGTTCAGCTCGTTGTATTTGGCTTCGTAATCGACTTTTTGTTCGTCGGTCTTCTCCGCTTCGGGAGCGTCTTCGGCGGTAGTTTCGGCTGCGTTTTCTTCTGATTTAGTTTCAGTCTCGGGCGTTGGCTGTTCGGCTGTTTGCTGCTCGGCTTTCGGCTCCGATTCTGGCTTTGTTTCGTGTTTCTTACTCATATCGTTGTGTTTTTATTTTCAATAAAACATGGCAACCTTTTTCTATCAAAAAGTTTGCCATCGATTTTTGTCCAATTTTTACAGCAAAAACTGACAAATTGTCAGTCTTTGTTCGTGAAAATCAGTTTTTGTGCGTCGCTGTCGAGGTCCACTTTCAGAACATCGCCTGCTTTCACATTGCCCGCGAGCAGCTGTTCGGCCAGCGCATCTTCCAAATGGTTCTGGATGGCTCTGCGCAGCGGTCGCGCGCCATACTGCACATCGTAACCTTTGTCGGCCAAGAAGTTTTTGGCGGCATCGGTCAGTTCTATCTTGAAACCGAGATTTCCGATGCGTTGATAGAGTTTTTCAAGCTCTAGGTCGATGATTTTGAAGATCGATTCGCGGCTCAGTTGGTCGAAAATGATGACATCGTCGACGCGGTTGAGGAACTCGGGCGAGAAGGTCTTCGACAGCGCTTTTTGAATGACGCTGTGCGCGTATTGATCGTTATTTTGCGATGGTTGCTCGAATCCAACGCCGTGTCCAAACTCCTTCAGTTGGCGCGTGCCGACGTTCGAAGTCATGATGATGACGGTGTTTTTGAAGTCGATTTTGCGACCGATGCTGTCGGTTAGGTGACCTTCGTCGAGCACCTGCAGCAGCATGTTGTAGACATCGGTGTGCGCTTTTTCAATCTCGTCGAGCAGCACGATGGAGTAGGGTTTGCGGCGCACTTTTTCGGTGAGTTGTCCGCCCTCTTCGTAGCCCACATAGCCTGGAGGTGCGCCAATGAGTCGCGACACGCTGAATTTCTCCATAAATTCGCTCATGTCGACGCGGATCACGGCGTCTTGGCTGCCAAACATGAAATCGGCTAGTCGTTTGGCCAGATAGGTTTTGCCCACGCCCGTAGGACCGAGAAAAATGAACGATCCGATGGGACGATTGGGGTCTTTCAGTCCGACGCGGCTGCGCAGAATCGATTTTGCCAACTTTTCGATGGCAGCATCTTGACCAATCACTTCGTGTTTCAGCTGATCGGCCATCTGCAGCAGGCGTTCGCCTTCGGCTTGTGCGAGGCGTTGCACAGGCACGCCTGACATCATCGAGACGGTTTGTGCCACATCGTCGGCCGAAACCGATACGCGCTCGGCATTTTCGCCTTCGAGCCACTGCTGTTTGGCTTGCGCTAGTTCGTCGGTCATTTGGCGAACTAAGTCGCGCGCTTCGGCAGCGAGTTCGTATTTTTGAGCAGCTACAAGGGTATTTTTCTCTTTGTTTTTCGCTTCGATTTGCTGCTCCAACTCTTCGATGTGCGGCGGAACGTGCAGATTTTGCATGTGCAGGCGCGAGCCAACCTCGTCAAGCGCGTCGATGGCTTTGTCGGGGAAGGCGCGGTCGCTTATGTAGCGGTCGGTTAGGTTCACGCAGGCCTCGAGCGCCTCGTGCGTGTAGGTAACCTGATGATGATCTTCGTAGCGGAACTTGATGTTTTCGAGAATTTGCAGCGTTTCCTCTTTGGTGGTCGGCTCTATCATCACTTTCTGAAAACGGCGTTCGAGCGCACCATCTTTTTCGATGCTTTGGCGATATTCGTTGAGCGTGGTGGCTCCAACGCACTGAATTTCGCCGCGCGCCAAAGCAGGTTTCAACATGTTGGCAGCGTCGAGCGAACCCGATGCTCCGCCAGCGCCTACAATGGTGTGAATTTCGTCGATGAATAAGATGATGTTCGGATTTTTCTCCAATTCGTTGAGCAGCGATTTCATGCGCTCTTCGAACTGTCCGCGATATTTTGTGCCAGCCACAATACTAGCCATGTCGAGCGAAATCACGCGTTTGTCGAACAGAATGCGCGACACTTTGCGTTGCACAATGCGCAGCGCAAGACCTTCGGCAATGGCCGATTTGCCAACGCCCGGTTCGCCTATCAGCACGGGATTATTTTTTTTGCGGCGACTGAGAATTTGCACTACGCGCTCAATCTCGCGGTCGCGCCCAACTATCGGGTCGAGTTTGTCCTCGAGGGCGGCTTTGGTTATGTCTTTTCCGAAAAGATCGAGCACGGGCGTGTCGCTGCTGTTCTTTGTCGCCGCCGATTTGGTGGGCGCTTTTGCGGCTGGACGCTCTTCTTCGTCGTCATCTTCGTCGCTGAAAACGGGGCCCATCTTCACATCTCGGCGCTCGATGACTTTGGCGCGAACTTTTTCGTAGGTAACATTTTGACTAGTGAGTGCCTCGAAAGCCGCTCCTTCGCCATTTTTTAGCAGTGCCAAAAGTAGATGGCGCGTGTCGGCTGTAACCGACGAGGTGGCGCGACATTCCAGGTCGATGAAACGCAAAACGCGGTCGGCAGCGGGCGAAAGCGTATTCGGCAACACTACAGAACGGCGTGTGCGAATGGCGTTTTCAATCTCGTCTTTCAATTGAGCAAAATCAACCTGAAAAGTGCGCAAAAGTTCTACGGCTGTGGCGTTTATTCGAAGTAGACTCAAGAGAAAATGCTCTGGCATCACCTCGTCGTTGCCAAGTCGAGCCGCCTCCTCGCGACTGTATTTGAACACTTGATTGAGATGTTCGGAATATTTATTTGGTGTGTCACTCATAATTTCGTTGAAACGTTGAATTGTTTAATCGTTGATCGATGAAATCAACGATTGCCGTTTGATTTTCTGCGCAGTGCTTCTTCTTTCAGATTGTTCATGAAACCTTGTTCGCGCCACTCGAAAATGTTGCGGAAACGGCGTTGTGTAATGAAAATGTTGAAGAACCAACCAAAGCGAACATGCACTTCGACGCTCATTTCGATGTGGTCCTCGTCGATTGCTTTCACAAAAAATATGCCATAGGCTTTTTTCAGCACGGCGTTGGAATAGTAGATGTCGACATCGACGCGCGTGGTGGCGTCGTTGGGGTTGGAAATCAGCACTTTACTGTCGACTGGCACATCGCGGAACGAGGTTACGTGCGGCACTTCTATGTCGACCACCATGTTGCATTTGCCTGACAATCTGTCAAAATGCGACTCTTTCACAAGCACCACCACTTCGTCGCGCACATCGTCTTCGCCTTGTTGCCCGAGCCCCTTGAAAGCCCACGAAAACAGTTGCTCGTAGTCCGATGTTATCTGGTCGACCAGATCTTCCACAATGGAGTCGCCCACCGCTTTTGGCGCAGCTGCATCAATCGAGCAGTAGCTGATAAATTCGCCTTTCACATAGCGTGTGCTGATGCTGTCGTTAGCCAAAATTGTGCCTGCCGTGGTCAGCAGACAACAAATTATGAAAAATGCTTTTTTCATCTAAAATCCGTTGTAAATCATTTTGATGCGCAGCGGCGAGGTCTGATTGTTGGCGCTACGCAGGCTGATGCCGCTCAATTGTCGCAGCGGGATAACCGACAGAATCTCGCCCGACGAATCGTAATTTACCTTGCATGGTACAATGGCAAAAGTCTCCACATCGTCGGTGCGGTCGTAGTTGTCGCGCACTTCGTAGGTGAGCAGATAGGCAAGATCGAACTGGTAGAGATTGCGGTCGCTGTCGTAGATGGCCACTGCACCCAGCGAGTCGTTGGTTGTGGGCGTGTAGTTGTCGATGGCAAATTTCTCCAATTGCGATTCGCGCAGTAGAAGTAGCGCGGTGGGCATTTGCAGCGGCAGCGTGCCGACTTCAGTCTCGGCAATTTCGGCTTCGAGCACAGCGCTGTTCACGTTGTAGAGTCGGTCGCCAATGGAGTCGCGAATGGCGGCGCGCATTTTTCCAATGGGAATATGCACACGCGGATAGAGACCAGCGGGTGATTTCACCAGCAATAGACTATCGTCGGCTAGCGAATCGGCCACAAATTCGCCATGCGTGAAGTGGTTGAGTTGGCGCACTTCGCGGTTGGCTGGGAAAATGATGGAAGTATTCAGCGTGTCGCCAACCGATGGACGCGTGTAGTGGTAGAATAGTTTCAACGATATTTGGTTGAAATAGATCATGGTCGATGCGCCATATTTTGTGGTGATGTAGAGGCCTTTGAATTCGTCGGTGAAGGCTTCGTACGACTCGTAGGCGCTGCGTGGCATCGAGAAGAAGCGGTTCATCTGCTTATCGGAAAATTTGTAGCGGAACGAAGGCACATAGTCGTCCGATTTGAGCACCGAATCGGCCAAAGTCTGATCCACCGAAGTGATGACTCGCCGGCCCATCAGTACCGATTCGTCGGTAAATTCTGACACATCGAGGTCGCTGTAGTAGGTGGTGTTGTAGTCGATGGCTTTTTTGTTGATTTCGTAGATGCTGATTTCGAGAGGGGCCGTCTCGCTACCAAAATAGGAATCGTAGTACATGTAAAGCACCAGCGAATCGGGCGTTGGGTTGAGCGAGTCGGGCGCAAATTCGTAGCCGATAGGCGGCGCCAACTGCACCAATAGTTCGGCTTTGGTTGAACCGTAGCGTTCGCTGTAGAATTCGCCAAGAGCCATGGCTGCGGTGTCGCATTGTGCCGATATCACATTGTTGTAACTCTCGTTGGCAGTAACGCCAAAAGTATCGACAAACACAAGAATGCGGTCGTCGTCGGGCTGCACCACAAGACCAGTTTTTTGGGTGTCGGAACACCCTACAGCCACTAGCACAACAAAAAGTGCCAATGTGTAGCGAAATTGGCAAAAGCGATCAGAAAAAATTCGTTTCATATTTTTGTAGCGTGGCGTTTCACGCAAATTAGTAGCAAGTAGCAAGATACAAGTCGCAAGAATTTTGGTTGACGAGTTGACGAGTTGAAAAGTTGAAGAGTTTAAGGCGCGAAATTAAAATTTTTGGCATCAAAAACTCTTATCTCAAAATGTTATCAACCAAGTTTTGACTTTGTTTTTACCCCAAGAAATTGTCAATTATCAATTATCAATTTTCAATTACAAATCGCGGAACACCCTGTCGATATCGGCATAGACGCGCAGATATTTTTGGCGGAAATCCTCCTCGAATGGTGTGAAAGTGCGATTTTCGGCTTGGGCCAATTTTTCAAGCGTTGCGTCCATGCTTTCGCAGCCCGAATCGGCCACATCGGCATAGCGGAAGGCGAGGCGCGTAACCTCGTCGCAGCCCACTGGTGCGTTGGCAATGGTCGATACGTCTTCGGGCGTAACACCTTTAGTCAGAGCGTGTTGTGCAAACTGTGTGCCAAAAGTTTTGTGGAAAACATTGTCGTAGGCGGTGTAGACCACTTTGGCGTTTTCGAAGAATGGATCGTCGCCGTAGGCTGTGCGCAGATAGAGCGGTACGAGCGATGTCATCCAGCCGTGGCAGTGAATGATGTTGGGCGTCCAGCGCAGTTTTTTGATGGTTTCTAGCACGCTGCGAGCGAAGAAAATCATGCGATCGTCGTTGTCGTCGTACTCGTTGCCCTCGGCATCGACTGATGTGCCGCGGCGGCGGAAAAATTCTTCGTTGTCGATGAAATAGACCTGCATGCGCACCGATGGAATCGACGCCACTTTGATGATGAGCGGGTGGTCGTTGTCGTCGATTATCATGTTCAAGCCCGAGAGTCGTTGGACTTCGTGCAGTTGGTTGCGCCGTTCGTTGATTACACCATAAGCAGGCATGAAAATGCGAATTTCGCAGCCTTGTTCTTGAATGTATTGCGGCAACTCGCGACAGATTTTAGCCATTTCATTTTCAGGCAAATACGGCGTCAATTCTTGCGCAATAAATAAAACTTTTACAGGTTCTTTCATAGTATCCCCTTTTTACAAAATCATTTGCAAAGTTACGAAAAAAAATCGGGAAACGGGCAAAAATCTGCCAGAAAAAATGCTAATTGTCTGATTATCAGCGATAAGAGTTTTTCTGGCAAAATCGCAAAAAAACAGCCGACCGAATTGGCCGACTGCTTGTTT
>CAZGVF010000049.1:0-2369 GCA_964528925.1 uncultured Paludibacteraceae bacterium
CTCTAAATCGACAAAATCTGCAGCACGCTGATTTTCGATTTGTTGATCGGTTTGTCGTCTTTTATGGCTTTGGTGAAAGGCACAAGCACGATGTCGTCGTTCACAATGCCCACCATCACACTGCGTTGCTCGTCGAGTAGCGCATCGATGGCTGCCACGCCCATGCGGCTTGCAATGATGCGATCGTAGGCTGTGGGCGAACCTCCGCGTTGCAAGTGTCCGAGTATGGTTACGCGAGCGTCGAATGTGGGATAGTCGCGTTTCATGCGCTCGGCAAGGGCAGTCGCGCCGCCGCCGCCTTCGGCCACTATCACAATGCTACTATTTTTCGATTTGCGGAAACCGTTTTTAATCAGTTCCTCGAGTTGTTCTTCGTTGGTCTGCTCTTCGGGAATGATGGCGGCTTCGGCACCCGATGCAATGGCACTATTCAGCGCAAGGAATCCTGCGTCGCGGCCCATGACTTCGACGAAAAATAGTCGTTCGTGCGAGCTGGCGGTGTCGCGAATTTTGTCGACTGCCTCCACAATGGTGTTCAGCGCGGTGTCGTAGCCGATGGTGCTGTCGGTGCCGCACAGGTCGTTGTCGATGGTGCCAGGCAGACCGACTATCGGCACGTTGTATTCTTGGGCGAAGATTCTTGCACCAGTGAATGTGCCATCGCCACCAATCACCACCAATGCGTCGATGCCTTCGCGCACCATAGTGTCGTAGGCAATTTTTCGTCCTTCGGGCGTGGTAAATTCGGTGCAGCGAGCGGTTTTGATGATGGTGCCACCGCGTTGTATGATGTTGCTCACGTCCTCGGTGTGAAATTCTTTGATCTCGCCCGTAATCAAGCCGCGATAGCCGCGATAGATGGCTTTCACGCGAATGCCGTTGAAAATGGCGGCGCGCGTTACCGAACGGATGGCGGCGTTCATTCCAGGTGCATCTCCACCCGATGTCAGCACGCCGATGCAATTTATTCTATACATAAGAGTTGAAAGTTTGTAAAGTTCGTAAAGTTTATAAAGTAGGGACGCACCGCATGCGCCCGTTTTATCTCAAAAAAATGTCGCTAATCTTTTAATTAAACAATTGAAAATTAGGTAATTAGATAATTGGTTAATTGGATAATTGATCCGCAATGTTTTCCATTAGCCATTTTGGCGTGGATGTGGCGCCACAAATTCCTATCGATTTTGCACCGCGCAGCCACTCTGGGTCGATGTCGTCGTAAGTCGAGACGAAATGGCTGTTGGCATTCACTGCGCAGCATTCGCCATAAAGCACTTTGCCGTTCGAACTTTTGGCACCACTCACAAACAGCACCACATCGAAACGTTTGGCAAAGTCGCGCAGGTTTTGCAGACGATTCGCCACTTGGCGACAAATGGTGTCGTGGTAGCAGAATTGCGCTCCGTTTTTCATGCTATGCTCGATGCGCGCCACAAGGGCTTTGAAGCCATCGACCGACTGCGTGGTTTGCGAAAAAAGTATGATGTCGCGCCCAAAATCGAGCGTTTCGATTTCATCAGGATTTTCTATCACGGTGGCTTGCCCGTTGGTTTGGCCTACAAGTCCGTTCACTTCGGCATGACCGCGTTTGCCGTAGATCACAATTTGCGCCTCGGGGTGCTCGGTGAAGGCTTTGCGAATTTTTTTCTGCAACGCCAATACCACAGGACACGATGCATCGATTATTTTGATGCCGTTGCGCTGCGCCGTTTGGTAGGTCGATGGCGGCTCGCCGTGAGCGCGTATCAGCACCCGTTCGCCATGCAGATTCTCCAACTGATCGTGCTCAATGGTGGTCAATCCTTTGGCGGCTAGTCGGCGCATCTCCTGCTCGTTGTGCACTATGTCGCCCAAACTGTAGAGCTTTTCGTTGCTCTGCAGTTCCTCTTCTGCTTTTTTTATGGCATTCACCACGCCAAAACAGAAACCAGACGCCTTATCAATTTCGATCAACATAATGCTGGGGCGATGTGCGTTGTTTATTTTTCAATTTTTTTCATGCGCCTTTCGCTTACGATGAGTAGTGCTTCGTCGCGAAGTTCGTCGGGCAGGGCAATGTCGCGCAATTGCAACGAGCGCAACCAACCAGCCACATCTTGCTCGCGAAGAGTGTAGAAAACATCGCTTATCATCTGCAAATCTTGTGCCGAAAACTGCTCTAATGGCTTGTGTTGCAGCGCATCGAGTTCCTCGTCGTCGAAGTAGACTATTTGCGTAGTCTTGGTGAGCAGACTGTCGCGCTCGCACACGGCATGCGCCCCACAGCAGTCGGCTGGAATGTCGACTGGTTTCGGCTCTTCGGCTGGCTTGGTGCGCCTAATGGCAATGATCAACCAAACAATCGCCGCCGTGGCAATGATTCCTATGAT
>CAZGVF010000049.1:2469-4074 GCA_964528925.1 uncultured Paludibacteraceae bacterium
GGTTGCGCGCAGTGATGACCCGTGCGCACGGCCACGCCAGTCTTGTCGAGCAGCGTGCCAAGGTCGAGCGGGTGAACCTTGCCCACAAGAAACGAAATGACGCCACTTTTCTCATGGCTTTCACCAAAAATGCGCATTTGCGGAATGTTGCGCAGGCGTTGTTCGGCGTAGCGCAGCAGATTTTCTTCGTATTCAAAAATGGCGTTTTTGCCTATTCGGTCGATATAATTCAGCGCCTCGGCTAGCGCGGTGGAGCCAACAAAATCGGGCGTGCCAGCCTCGAATTTGTAGGGCAGCGTGTTGTAGGTTGTCTTCTCGAAAGTTACATTGTCAATCATCTCGCCGCCGCCTTGGTAGGGTGGCAGTTGGTCGAGTAGTGCCGCTTTGCCATAAAGCACACCAATGCCCGTTGGACCATAGATTTTATGTCCCGAAAAAGCGTAGAAATCAGCATCCAAATCCGTTACATCGACGGGCAAATGCGCTACGGCTTGTGCGCCATCAATCAGCACTTTCACACCATGAGCGTGCGCCATCGCCACAATTTTTTTCACGGGATTGATGGTGCCAAGCACATTCGATACATGCGCCACTGAGAGCAGTTTTGTCTTTTCAGAAAAGAGATTTTCGAGCACATCGAGTCGCAGTTCGCCTTTTTCGTCGATTGGCACAATGCGCAGCCGCAGTCCGTGCCGCTGAGCCGCCATTTGCCACGGCACAATGTTGGAGTGGTGCTCCATCTGCGTGATGATGATTTCGTCATCAGCCTTGCAAAATTGTTCGGTGAAGACTGTTGCCAGCAGATTGATGCTTTCGGTGGTGCCGCGGGTGAAGATGATTTCGTTTGCGTCGTGTGCGCCAATGAATTTCGCAATGGTTTTGCGCGCCTCTTCGTGTGCCAGCGTGGCTTGTATGCTCAGATAATGCACGCCGCGGTGAATGTTGGCGTTTTGTGTGGCATAGACGCTCGAAATCTTGTCGATGACGCACTGCGGCTTTTGTGTGGTGGCGGCGTTGTCGAGATAGATGAGCGGCTGGCCATAGATTTTCTCTTTCAGAATGGGAAAATCGGCGCGTATTTTTTCGATATCAAGCATTTGGGCAACCTCCATTTTTCGTAACACAGGCGTTGCATTTGGCATCGTTGCCGCGCAAGCGTTGTTCTACCATCATGCGCAGGCGATCGCGCACGGCCGTAACGGCAATTTTGTCGAGCACATCGGCGGCAAAAGCCAGCAGCAACAGCATGCGAGCCTCGTCGTAGCCAATGCCGCGAGTGCGCATGTAGAAGAGCGCGTTCTCGTCCAACTGACCTGTGGTGGCGCCGTGACCGCATTTCACATCATCGGCGTAAATCTCCAACTGCGGTTTGGCATGCATGTGGGCAGTTTTGCTCAGGCAGATGTTGCGGTTGGTCTGATAGGCCGATGTTTTTTGCGCACCTTTTTCAACCAAAATCTGCCCTGCAAATGCGCCTTCAGCCTCGCCATCGAGAATGTATTTGAACAGTTCGTTGCTGGTGCAGTGCGGTGCAAGGTGGCGAATGACGGTGAAATTATCACATTTTTGCGCGCCATCGGCAGTCACCATGCCGCCAAGCCAAGT
>CAZGVF010000049.1:4174-9515 GCA_964528925.1 uncultured Paludibacteraceae bacterium
GCCAAGATATTTCGCCACAATCTCAGGATAGCGCTGGCAGGCTTCCGAAAGCGAACAAAGCACTACGCCTTGCGGCAAAGTCTCGGAAAAATGCAGTTGATCGTTCAGCACAAAAGCATTGTGCGCCTTCACGCCTGGCACATTGCAGCGGAAAAGATTTTTCTCGTCGACAGCAAATGGCAACTGCTTCAGATTCAGTCCGTAATCAGTCTCCAGATCTTTCAGAATGGGGCAGCGCAGGTAGTTTTCGTGCTTGTTGGTCGGGAAACCGCTTTGCCGAAAACGCGCAAAAGCCTCGTCGCGATGCGTGTTGAGCACCGCAGCTGAGTGCTGCCGAATGGTGTCGGCTTGCTGCTCGTAGAGTGCGATATATTGGTCAGCGTTGCTCATTCTCCGAACTCCTGTTTAATCCAGTCGTAGCCCTTCTCCTCGAGTTCGAGTGCCAACTCTTTCGGCCCAGTTTTCACAATGCGACCGTTGTAAAGCACATGCACAAAATCTGGCACAATGTAGTCCAAAAGCCTTTGGTAGTGGGTGATGACGATGGAGGCGTTGTCTTTGCTGCGCAGCGAATTCACGCCGTGAGCCACCACGCGCAGCGCGTCGATGTCGAGTCCCGAATCGGTCTCGTCGAGTATCGAAAGGCGCGGCTCGAGCATGGCCATCTGGAAAATCTCGTTGCGTTTTTTCTCGCCGCCCGAAAAACCTTCGTTCACCGAGCGATTTGCCAATTTGTTGTCGAGTTCGAGCAACTCTTTTTTTGCGCGCATCACTTTCAAGAATTCCGATGCCGAAAGTGGCTCCAGTCCGCGATATTTGCGATGTTCGTTCACGGCAGTGCGCATAAAATTGACCATGCTCACGCCGGGAATTTCAACGGGATATTGAAAACTCATGAACAGTCCTTCGCGCGAGCGATCTTCGGGCGAGAGGGCGAGCAGATTTTTGCCATAAAAAGTGACTGTGCCTTCGGTTACGGTGTAGGCTGGGTGGCCTGTCAGTACCGACGATAGCGTCGATTTTCCTGCACCGTTTGGACCCATTATGGCGTGCACTTCGCCCGGACGAACCGTCAGGTCGAGGCCTTTAAGAATCTCTTTACCCGCAATTGATGCGTGTAGATTTTTTATCTCGAGCATTTTTTCTTGAAGAATTAACAATTAATAATGAATAATGAAAAATATCTGCACTGCGGAATTTCTGTAATTGCAGAGTCCTGTCTTTATTCTTTTGTCTTTACTCTTTATTCTATTTGCAGTGCCCAATTCTTGCTACTTGCTACTTGTTTCTTGCTACTATTTTCCCATCTTCTTATGCCACTGATACCACGAGTAGATGGAGATGGCGACGCAAACCACGTAGAAAATGGCGGTCAGGTAGATGTGCGACAAGATGCAAAGCACTATGCTTAGCAGGTCGACCAGCGTCCAAACGACCCAGTTTTCAATCTTTTTGCGTGCCAAAAGCAGTTGACCTACCACATTCGCCACAAAAACGATGGCGTCGGTGTAGATGTAGTCCGATTGTTCAATGTTCCAATGCGCCGTAACGCTCTCCATGAACCAGCCCCACAACAATCCGCCAAAGATAATTGCCAAACCTACGCCAACTTGGTGTTGTGGTTGCAATGTGCTGATTTTCAGTTGCTTATCTGGCTTATTTTTCCGCGGAATGCCCCACGCCACAATGCCATACACATCGATGGCGAAGAAAAATACCTGCATCAGCATCATGGAGTAGAGGTGTTGCTGCAGAAAAAGTGCGAAATAGAGCGCGCAGTTTATCAACCCAACAAAAAATGTGGCAACCTGTCCGCGACTTGCCAGCACCACTGCCAACAAGCCCGTGACTAAGCCCAAAAGTTCGAGCCAAGTGAACGAATAATCCCAAAGTGTGAAGGCAGTGTCCATGTTTAGGTTGATGGGGTGATAAGTTG
Organism: uncultured Paludibacteraceae bacterium; assembly: GCA_964528925.1. Classification (GTDB taxonomy): domain Bacteria; phylum Bacteroidota; class Bacteroidia; order Bacteroidales; family Paludibacteraceae; genus W0P28-013. The sequence goes on from CAZGVF010000049.1 coordinate 6,111, forward strand.
ATGAGTTGATGAGTTTAACGCTTTAGTCGGGGTGTGAGGTAAACACTATTCTCTATTTGAAAATTTGAAGATTTGAAAATTTTGTGCGGTGAGCCTGTCGAACCGCCTAATTATCAATTGTCAATTGTCAATTATCAATTGAAAAATTCCTCACTCCTCACTCCTAATTCCTAACTAGAATTCTGGTTCTTTTATCTCGTTTCCACGCACAAATCGTGCCACAATCTGGCGGTCGTCGCCAAGGTAGACAAAGCGTTCGAGGCGTTCCAGCAGCGTGTAGTCGCCGTAGTTGAGTGCAGCGTCGTCTATCACCAAAGCATCGAACTCGTAGCCAGCCTCGAAACTGCCCACTTTGCCAAAGAAACTGCCGCCGCTCTTGGTGGCAAGATAGAATGCCTCGGGTAGCGTGAGAAATGCCGTCGCTTTGTCGGTTTCGGCGTAAATCAGTTTCGAAATCTGAATGGCGTGAGTCATCACACGGAACATCGAAATGTCGTGTCCGCCGCTGATGTCGGAGCCGAGCGCCACAGGTATGCCATTTTGCAAGAAACGGCGAATTGGCGCTTTGCCGCTGCCAAGGTCGCTGTTCGAGTGCGGACAGTGAACCACCATCACGCCTTGGCGTTTCATCAATTCCAACTCTGCGCCGTCGGTGTAGCAGCAGTGCGCCATTAATGTTGGTGTCTGACCAAACAGTCCGTAGCGGTTGTAGGCGTCGCCGTAGCAGGTCGATTCTGGTTCCAACTCTTTCACCCAAGCAATCTCGCTCTTGTTTTCCGAAAGATGCGATTGCACTGGCATCTGGTATTTTTTTGCCAATTTGCCAATTTCGGTGAGCATTTCGGGCGTGCAACTTGGCACAAATCGCGGCGTCAGAATGGTGCGAACCAGTCGTTTGCTATCGCCCCAATGTTCTATCAAATCGATGTCGTCGGCCACGGCTTGCTCCACTGTTTCGCTGATGTTGTCGGGGCAGTTGCGGTTCATGTTCACTTTGCCAACCATTGCACCCATGCCCGATTTTTCGAAAAGCGTGAGCAGCAGTTCGGTGGCTGGCTTGTGAACCGATGCAAAAGCCACTGTGCGCATGGTGCCAACGCGCCACAGATTTTTCACAAAACGGCTGTACATTGCCTTGGCGTAATCCAAATTGGCATATTTCGCCTCTTCGGGAAAGGTGTATGTGTTGAGCCACGGCAACAGTTCCAAATCCATAGCCATGCCCATGTTGCGATATTGCGGCGCATGCACATGCAGGTCGTTCATGGCTGGAATGATGAGCCTATCGCCATAATCGATCACTTCTGCATTTTGCAATTCATCGGGAAGATGATCGTAAACCGCTGTTACACAGCCATTTTCTACGGCGATGTAGCCATTTGCAATCACCTCAAATCGGTCCGATTGCTTGGTAAAAAGAATGTTGCCTTTGTAAAGTTTCATAGTCTGAAAATCTATAAAGTGAAAAGTCTATAAAGTGCGAAAGTCGCTTATCCTACGGTGTTTTCGAGCGAAACCGACAGCAATTTTTGCGCCTCGACGGCAAATTCCATCGGCAACTTGTTCAAAACCTCTTTGGCGTAGCCGTTCACTATCAGGCCGATAGCGTCTTCGGTGCCAATGCCGCGTTGGTTGCAGTAGAAAAGTTGATCTTCGCTTATTTTCGATGTCGTGGCTTCGTGTTCCACCACGGCGGTGTCGTTTTCAATCTCCATATACGGAAATGTGTGCGCGCCGCAGCGATCGCTCAACAGCAGACTGTCGCACTGCGAGAAATTGCGCGCGCCATCGGCATTTTTCACCACCTTCACCAAACCGCGATACGAATTCTGGCTCTGTCCTGCCGAAATGCCTTTCGACACAATTCTACTGCGAGTGTTGCGCCCAATGTGTATCATTTTGGTGCCTGTGTCGGCCTGCTGATAGTTGTTTGTTACTGCCACCGAATAGAATTCGCCCACCGAATTGTCGCCTTTCAGCACGCAACTCGGATATTTCCAAGTGATGGCGGAACCCGTCTCAACCTGCGTCCACGAAATTTTGGAGTTTCGCCCTTTGCACAGCGCGCGTTTAGTCACAAAATTGTAGATGCCGCCGCGCCCGTCTTTGTCGCCTGGATACCAGTTCTGCACAGTGGAGTATTTCACCTCGGCATTGTCCATCACCACTATCTCCACAATGGCTGCGTGCAGTTGGTTTTGGTCGCGCATGGGAGCAGTGCAGCCCTCGAGGTACGACACGTAGGCATCGTCGTCGCAGACTATCAGCGTGCGCTCAAACTGTCCTGTCTGCGCAGCATTGATGCGAAAATAGGTCGACAGTTCCATGGGGCAACGAACGCCTTTTGGAATGTAGACGAACGAGCCATCGCTGAAGACTGCACTATTCAGCGCAGCGAAAAAATTGTCGGCATACGACACCACCGAACCCAAATAGCGTTGCACAAGGTCGGGGTGATCTTTCACCGCCTCGCTGATGCTGCAAAAAATGATGCCACGCTCGGCCAGACTCTCGCGATAAGTCGTCTTCACGCTCACGCTGTCCATCACTGCGTCCACAGCCATGCCACTCAGCGCATCGCGTTCTTCGAGCGGAATGCCCAGTTTGTCGAATGTCTTCACCAGTTCAGGATCGACTTCGGTGGCGCTGTCCTGCGCATTTCGGCGTGGTGCAGCGTAGTATGTAATCGCCTGATAATCAATCTCTGGAATATCCAAATGCGCCCAATGCGGCATCTGCAGCGTTTGCCAATGGCGGAATGCTTTCAAGCGGAATTCGAGCAGCCAATCGGGTTCGTGCTTTTTGGCCGAGATGAGCCGCACCACCTCTTCGCTCAACCCCGCTGGAATAGTGTCGGTGTCGATGTCGGTGGTGAAACCATATTTGTAGTCCGACGAAGTAACGTCGTCGATTATGCTTTTTGTCAGTTTTTCAGACATCTTCTGTGCGTGTATATAACCTGCAAAATTACTGATTTTTTTCGAGATTGAAAATTCATTGATTTTTCGTAATTTTGCGCCACTAAAATTGTACGAAAATGACACTCGAAGAGAAACAAAACGAAATAATTGAGCAGTTCAGCGCGTTCGACGACTGGATGGATCGCTATCAGTATCTGGTGGAACTGGGAAATGCGCTTCCGCCGCTGCCCGAAAGCGACAAGACCGACCAAAACCTGATAAACGGTTGCCAAAGTCGCGTGTGGCTCACGGCCGATTATGCCGACGGTCGCATCACTTTCCATGGCGAGAGCGATGCCGTGATTGTGAAAGGCATTGTGGCGCTGCTCATCGAGACGCTCTCGGGCTGCACTCCCGACGAAATAATCAATTGCGACCTGCACTTCATCGACCAAATTGGGCTGAAAGAACACCTCTCGCCCACGCGCAGCAACGGACTTTTGGC
>CAZGVF010000050.1:0-2840 GCA_964528925.1 uncultured Paludibacteraceae bacterium
ACTTGGTGGTGATTGAGTGTGTAAGTCTTGCCATTGAATTACACTGCAAAGGTATTACCTTTTCGTAATATGACCAAATTTTTTGAGTTAAAAATTACTAAATCGTAATAATTTAGACTCAATCTAAATAAGAGAGTATGGAAACTACACTAAATCAGAGAGTTAGAGTGCTTGTAAAAAATAAGCACTATAACGCTAATTCGTTAGCGGTGGCAATCAATATGGCTGCACCAACTGTATTTCGCTACCTCAATGGCGAGAACAAGATGCCGCTGGAGTTTGTTGAGCGGTTGCTGCGTCAGTTCCCCGATGTGCGTGCCGAGTGGCTCATGCGTGGCGAGGGTGCAATGTACTCCACCACCATTGAGCCTTCCGTGGTGGAGGCGGCTGCACCTGCTACCGAGAGCGAGCAGGTGGCACACTTGCAGCAGTTGCTCGCAGCCGATGAGCGTACCATCAGCACGCAAGCCGACTTGATTGCGGAGTTAAAAAAGCGGTGTGCTATGCTGGAGGTTGCTGCGAGCGGCAAACGTGGCGTTGCATAATGAGGAAAAAATGATTTTTTTTGACCTATTTGCACCGACCGCAAACCGACCACACCCCGAAATGAAGAAATTTTAATTGTTTAATTTACAGCGAGTTACGCCTCAAAAAATCTGCCGAGGCTCTAAGCGGTTCGAGTCCGCTATGCTCCACAAAAAAGAAAAGAGAATCGTGAGGTTCTCTTTTTTGTTTCTCCCCATTTCATACATTCTGCCCGCAATTTTGTACAACCGAACCGAAAACGCTTGGTGGCGGTGGCGGTTTGGCGTAATTTTGTAGCGGAAATCAAAATCAAGAAACACTATGAAAAAATTTTGGAAGATTATTGGCATTCTCTTTTTGGTAGGAATTTTGGCGATTGGCATTGTGTGGTGGTATTCGCGCACAAGCAATCCGTGGCGCGCTGCCACGGTTGGCGACATTGCTGCACCCATTGGCTACACGCGTGTGCAGAGCAGTTATGCCGACTTTTTGCGCAGTCTGCCGCTGAAAAAGCGTGGTAGTCGCGTGCAACTGTTCAACGGTGGCGATGCGCGCTTTCAGTTTTTGTCAACTGCCGTCATCGACATGCCTATGCTGAGCAACTACGAACAGTGTGCCGACATGACCATGCGTCTGCGTGCCGAATATCTCTTCAGCCAAGGGCGATATTCCGAAATTCGCTTTCGTGATGTGAATGGCAAAACGCTGCAATACAACGGTGGCGGCTCGCGCAAGGCGTTGAACAGATTTCTGAGAAATGCGTATGGTGTTTGCAGCACTTTTTCGGTGCACCGCGAGACAAAACCGCGCAAAATAAGCGAAGTGATGCCAGGCGATGTGCTTGTCTATCCCGCGCGGACGGGTCACACGCTCGGTCATGCTGTGATAGTAATAGATGTGGCGCGCAAAGGCAACAAGGTGGCGATAATGTGCGCCGAAGGCAACACACCCGCTCGCGAAGCCCACATTGTGCGCAACCTGAACCCAGTGAACAATCCATGGTTCTTTTTCGATGGCGACGAAAGCAGCCTGCAAATCTCCTTCTTCCACTTCAGAAAAAATGAACTGAGGCACTATTGATGTCGATTTTGGAATTTTATTTGTAACTTTGTCAACTTTTTTATCGATGAAAGCCAAACGATTAGCGAGAGTATTTTTGAAATTGGTGTGTGCCTTTGTCGCGTTGGTGACTATAACTGCTTTGGTGGGCATGTTTGGGCCAAGAATTGCGCATCATAAATTGCTGAAAAACAAGGCAAAAGAGGCAAAAGAGTATTGCGAAACGCACCACATGAACACCCGATACTGCGCCTTGGTCGATTTCAGCGTCTATTCGGGAATGCATCGTTTTTTCATCTGGGATTTCGAGAAAAATCGCATTGTCTACGCTGGTCCTGTGTGCCACGGCTACGGCAAAGGCGGCTGGGAGATAGTGAAACCGAAATTCAGCAATAGACCTGGTTCGTATCGCTCGTCGCTTGGAAAATACCGAATAGGTGAGGCTAGTCGCACGCGCCAAACGGGGAAACACTGCTATCGCATCGATGGTTTGGAGGCGTCGAACAGCAACGCGCGCAGACGTGGCATAGTCATTCACGGCACTGTGCCGCAATATCCGCTGCTGCCGTTCCCCATTCCGCTGAGCAAACGCGGACCGAGCACTGGTTGTTTCACCCTTTCGGCCGATGGAATGAACGCCATCGATGGCATAATGAAAAAGAATACAAACGTCTTACTCTACGCATTTTGCGAATAATTGAAAATATGATTGAAGAACGACTGAAAATCACCACTTCGATAGAGCATTATCGCATCCCCACGGAGGATATTGCCTTTATCAAAGCCGACGGAAACTATTGCGACGTTCATCTGTTCAATGGCGAAAAACTGACGCTGACTTTTCAGCTGCACTATTTCGAGGAACAGTTGAACCGACTGAAAAACAATTTCTTCATTCGCGTGGGCAAAAGCCTGATAGTGAACCGCAACTACATTCTTTCGGTGAACACATCGATGCAAACTCTGTATCTGATGAACCACCGCATGAATTCGCTCATAATACTCGAAAAAGTATCGAAAGAGCCATTAAAAGAACTAAAAACTAAATTGGAACACGATGACTAAAGACGAAAATAAAACCATGAACACGCGCCGCATTGTGGTGATGGATGAGGAAGAGAATCCGCAGCGTTTGGCGCAACAGACGCCCGAAGTGCCAAAAATCGAGATTGAGCGCGTGAACCGTGGCGACCACCACATTGCACGATATTTCTGGGCAACAGTCGCCATTTTGCTGATTATTCTGATTGGTGTTT
>CAZGVF010000050.1:2940-7667 GCA_964528925.1 uncultured Paludibacteraceae bacterium
CATTGTGATTACAGAAGAGAATGTGCTTGGCGTGGCAATGCGACTTTTCGAACTGAAAAATGTGCATGCCGAAATGACTTTGGTCGAACCTGATCCCGCCGATTCCACCGTTTTGCTCTACAACCGCACGGCTGATTATACGCCCGAAGGGCGCTATCTTGGCAGCGTGGTGATTGATGGGCAGGTTTTGCGTAGTGACGTCTCGCGGCTTGGCTATTGCGCCGTGGTCGGTGGCGACATGGTCATCGGCATTTCGCGTTTCGATAGGCTGAAAGATTATGCCGAAGAGCACAAAGGCGGCTATTTCCGCCAATTCCCGCTGGTCTCGGCTGGCGAACTGCCCGATCGCTTTCGTTTGCATGGAAAAGTGGAGCGCAAGGCATTGGCGCGCATGGCTGGCGACAGATTGTTTGTGGTGGAGACGCTGCACCGCGAGAGCCTCTGGGATTTTGCCGATGCGCTGCGCGAATATGGTTTCATCGATGCCATCTACCTGACGGGCGGCAACGAGTCGGGCTTTTACCGCGCTGCCGATGGCACACCGCATTTCTCCGAAAAAGCCGCTGAATATCGCACCAACAAACACCACGGCATTGCGCCTTGGCTGGTCATCAAAAAGAAATAGAATTAGCGAAGAATGGCAAAGAAAAACAGAAAACACAGAGGTTGGAAAATCTTTTTCCTGACAGTTGCAGTGATGGTCGTGGCAGTGGCTGCGGCTGGTTGTGTTTTGTGGCAACGCCTCAGCGAAGGTCAAAAACAGGAAGTTGAGGCTCAAATTTTGTTGATATGGAACAACATGAGCAAATCGCGCGAACCGTACGACAGCAAAAAGTTCGATGGCATAGATGTGTCGCATTGGAACGGCATAATCAACTGGGAAAAGATTGGAAAATACGAAAATCTGAAGTTTGTCTACATCAAAGCCACCGAAGGCGCGAAAGTGAGTGATTGCAGGTATCGCCGAAACCTAGAAGGCGCGAAAAAACAGCATTTGCGCGTGGGTTCGTATCATCTTTTGTCGACTCAATCGTCCGTTCGAGCGCAGTTCGAGAATTTCAAACGTCACGTCGATCGCTCCGAGCAAGACCTCATTCCCATGCTCGATATCGAGGCGGGTATTGATTGGCAAGGGCAGCAGTTGCGCGACAGCGTGGCACTTTTTTCATCGCTCGTGAAAAAGCATTATGGCAAAAAGCCGCTGATTTACGCCAGTCACGATTTCTACAACGCTCATCTTTCGCCGCGCTTCGACGATCATCATCTTTTCATTGCGCGCTATGGTCAAAAACCACGTTTGAAAAGCGGCGCTGCGCATCAATTGTGGCAAAGCAGCAATTACGGTCGCTTGCAAGGCATGCCGTTTTTTGCTTTCACCGACTTCATTCGTCTGCAAAATGGCACTTCCGTCGAAAAATTGAGGTTGCGGTAGAAGATTCTATCTTGCTGATTTACAGGATTTTATTATTGGTGCGAATGATGTTAAATTATAAAAACTTAATCTATCTTCGCACCACAAAAAATTTGCGCTTGGTTTCCGAGCGCATTTTTTGTATTTTTGCAGCATGAATTCCGAAAAACAACCTAAGCGCTGCTACTGGTGCAATCTGCGCAATCCGCTCTATGTGGCGTATCACGACCACGAATGGGGCGTGCCTGTGCATGACGATCGACTGCTTTTCGAGGGGCTGGTATTGGAGGGTTTCGTGGCGGGACTATCGTGGGAGTGCATTCTGAACAAACGTGAGGCTTTTCGGCGTGCATTCGATGGGTTCGACTGCGCTACTGTGGCTACCTACGACGACGCAAAAATCGACGCTCTCTGCCACGATGCCGCCATTGTGCGCAATCGGCAAAAAATCGCTGCCGCCGTGCGTAATGCGCAAATCTTCCTTAAAATTCAGCAAGAATTTGGCTCGTTCGATCGTTACATTTGGCATTTCAGCAATTTCCAAACTATAGTCGAGTGCGGCATCACCTCGTCGCCACTGTCCGACGCCATCTCGGCCGACCTGCGACGACGCGGCATGAAATTTGTCGGCACTACCACAATCTACGCCTTTCTACAAGCCATCGGCATCATCTGGGCGCACGAAAAAGAGTGCTTTTGTGCCAAATTTGAAAATTGAAATTTAATTCGTAACTTTGCAGGTTAAATGTTTTTACTGAAAATTGTACTATTCACGCTATGAAAAAAGACGAAAAAACGCTGATTGACGCTATTGTGGCGGGCATGCAGGACAAAAAAGCCCATCGCATTGTGGTGGTCGACATGACAAAACTCGACGCACCATGCCAATATTTTGTGATTTGCGAAGGCGATTCGAACACGCATGTTACTTCCATTGCGCTGAATTTGAAAGACTATGTGCGCGAACACGCTGGTCAAAAGCCCTACGCCACCGATGGTTTCGAAAATGCGCAGTGGATTGCGCTCGATTATGGCACTACCATCGTTCACATCTTCCAACGCGATGCCCGCGCCTTCTACGACATCGAACATCTCTGGGCCGACGCCAAAATCAAAGAGTACGAAGACCTCGATTAGTTAGGAATTAGGAGTGAGGAGTTAGGAGTGAAGACAATTAAGAATTTTGAATTAAGAATTAAGAATTTTGGTGGCTGCGTTCAAATGTGCTTCAATAACCCCGCAATTCATTGCGGGGAGACCATGACAATTTGCAGCCCACAACCAGAAATCTAGAAACTAGAAATCAGAAATTTTTTATGGATAACAGCCAACCACAACAACCCAACCAAAAACCGAATAACCAAAAGCAGTTTAAGCCAAAATTCAATTTTTATTGGATCTATTTGGCGATTGGCATATTTTTCATCGTCGTTTGGATGTCGGACGGACACGGCTCGGCACGCGAACTGCCATTCTCCGAATTCGAAGAGGCGCTGCGTGGCGGTTGTGTCGAAGAGATGGTGATAGATGCGCGCCAAAAGACCATCGAGGCTGCCATCGCGCCACGCTGTGCCGAAGTATTGCTTGGTCAGCCGGTTGAAGCAAATGCCATGGCTCCGCGCGTCGAGACCAATTTTGGTTCCATCGATGCGCTGTCGGAACTGGTCGCTGATGTGCAGAAAGAGGGTCAATTCAAAGGCAAAATATCGTACGAAGAGAGCAGCGACTATCTGGAATTGTTTCTCTATTCGGTGCTGCCGTTCCTTTTGCTGATTCTGTTTTTCGTGTTCATGAACCGTCGCATGGCTGGCGGTGCTGGTGGCGGCATTTTCAGTGTTGGCAAATCGAAAGCGCAACTTTTCGACAAAGACGATAAGAACAAAAACAAAGTTACTTTCAAAGATGTGGCGGGCCTCGAAGGCGCAAAACAGGAGGTCGAAGAGATTGTATCGTTCCTGAAAAATCCGAAGAAATACACTTCGCTTGGCGGTAAAATTCCGAAAGGTGCGCTGCTTGTTGGCCCTCCGGGAACGGGCAAAACGCTGTTGGCCAAAGCCGTGGCTGGCGAAGCCGATGTGCCATTTTTCACCATGTCGGGCAGCGATTTTGTGGAGATGTTTGTGGGCGTGGGCGCAAGTCGCGTGCGCGATCTCTTCCGTCAGGCCAAAGAAAAAGCGCCTTGCATCGTCTTCATCGACGAGATTGATGCTGTGGGACGCGCTAGAGCCAACGCCACACGCATGGGCGGCAACGACGAGCGCGAAAGCACTCTGAATCAGTTACTTACCGAGATGGACGGCTTTGGAACAAATAGCGGTGTGATAGTGCTTGCCGCCACCAACCGCGCTGATATTCTCGACAAGGCATTGTTGCGTGCAGGGCGTTTCGATCGTCAGATTCATGTGGAATTGCCCGATATGCACGAGCGCAAAGCCATTTTCGAGGTTCACATGCGTCCGCTGAAACTCGATCAAAGCGTCGACATCGATTTCTTGGCGCGTCAAACGCCGGGCTTCTCGGGAGCCGACATCGCCAATGTGTGCAACGAGGCCGCGCTTATAGCCGCCCGTCACGACAAACAGATGGTCGACAAGCAAGATTTTCTCGATGCAGTCGACAGAATTATCGGTGGATTGGAGAAAAAATCGAAAATTCTCACCAAAGAGGAGAAACGCAACATTGCCTATCACGAGGCGGGACACGCCACCATCAGTTGGTTGCTGCGCTATGGCAATCCGCTGGTGAAGGTTACCATTGTGCCGCGCGGTGAGGCTTTGGGTGCTGCGTGGTATTTGCCCGAAGAACGTCAACTCACTTCGGCTGAGCATATTTTGGACGATATCTGCTCGCTGCTGGGCGGACGCGCTGCCGAGGAACTATTCTTCGGAACGCTCGACACTGGCGCAATAAACGACCTTGAGCGCGCCACCAAAAAAGCCTATGCCATGGTTGCCTATTTCGGCATGAGCGACAAACTGTCGAACATCAGTTACTACGACTCGACGGGGCAAGCCGACTATGGTTTCACAAAACCTTACAGCGAAAAAACTGCGGAACTGATTGATAGTGAGGCGAAAAAGATAATCGCTGAACAGTACGAACGCGCCAAAAAGATTTTGAAAGAGCATCAGGCGCAGCACAACGAGTTGGCGCAAATTCTGCTCGAGCGCGAGGTGCTTTTCACCGAAGATGTAGAAAAAGTGCTTGGCAAACGTCCGTGGGCTAGTCGCGCCGACGAGCTGCTGCACGAGGACGACACCACTGCTGAACCCGAAACTGCCGTTGCCGAAACAGAGCAGAAACCTGCGGAAGAAAA
>CAZGVF010000050.1:7767-9418 GCA_964528925.1 uncultured Paludibacteraceae bacterium
GAAATTCTGCAATCGCTCGAAATCACCAAAACCTTGCCCGATTTCATCTATTTTGCGCCCTACGCGCTGATGATTATCGGCACCATGGTGGCAGAGTTGTTTCGCCGCGCTACGCGACCGCTGCACAATCTGGCCTATTTTGTGCTTGGACAGGTGTTTGTGGCGGTGCCAATAGCCACGCTCTACGGCATTTTGGCTTGGCACAACGAGTGGCATCCGCAGCTGCTTTTGGCCATTTTCATCATCATCTGGACAAACGATACTTTCGCCTACCTTGTTGGAAGCGCCATTGGTCAGCACCATCTGCTCAAGCATGTTTCGCCACACAAGTCGTGGGAAGGATTTGCTGGCGGCGCGGTGTTTGCCATGCTCGTGGGCGTGCTTTTCAACTACATACATTTTGCCAAAGAGGCGAATCTCTGCCTGTGGCAATGGCTGGTTTTTGCCGCTCTGGTGGTGATTTTCGGCACGCTTGGCGACTTGATGGAGAGCCTGCTGAAACGCTCGGTTGGCAAGAAAGATTCGGGCAACATCATTCCTGGACACGGCGGCATTCTCGATCGCTTCGACAGCCTGATGCTGGCAGGACCGATCATTTATCTGTACTTAATGTTTTTGTGATAACAAACTTTTCAGAACTTACAGTTGTACAGTAGCGACACGAAGCAAATTAAGAATTATGAATTAAGAATTTAGAATTAGGGTTGCTGCTTACTTTCAACTTTTCGCTGAAATCGTCATTATTCTTTACTCCTTACTCTTTATTCTAAAAAAATGACCGACAAAAAGTTTAAAAAATCTGCTGGCAAACGCCGCCGTTTTCGCCGTTTGAAGATTCACAAAGAGGGTTATGCCATTCTCATCACGCTGCTGGCGCTGCTTGTGGTGCTGAATGTCATCTCCTATTTTCAAGCCTCCGATCAGCCTTGGTTTGTGGCAAATCTGATAATTTCCATTCTGGTTTTTGCCTTTTTCACCTACTTTTTCCGCAATCCTAGTCGCGAGGTGCTGATTGACGACACCAACCTTGTGATGGCTCCTGCCGACGGACGCATTGTGGTGATTGAACCCACCGAAGAGTACGAATGTTTTGGTGGTGAAAGGCGCATTCAGGTCTCCATTTTCATGTCGGTTTTTAGCGTGCATGCCAACTGGGTGCCGATTGATGGCACGGTAACCTACGTGAAACATCACAGCGGTCGCCACATGGGCGCATATCTGCCAAAATCGAGCAGCGAAAACGAACGTTCGAGCATTGTCATCGAAACGGAATCGAAACAGCGCATCTTGGTGCGGCAAATTGCCGGTGCGCTGGCACGCCGCATTGTAACCTATTGCGCGCCAAATCATGCTTGCCATGTGAACGAGCATCTTGGCTTCATCAAATTTGGTTCGCGCGTCGATATGTTCTTGCCCGAAGGTTCGAAAATTTTCGTTGAATTGGGCGAAAAAACGCGCGGCAACGAGACCATCATTGCGCGCCTGCCCGAGGCTGAGGCGGAATCAGAAGTAGAAAACGATGTCGAAAAGTAGTCGCGCCAAATCGCCTTGGGTGCGCTTGGCTTGGCTGGCGTTTTTTGCGCTGATTGGACTTTTCGTTTGCTCGCTGGCGCTATCGGTCGTTACCTATTTTGTTGGCACAGTGAGTACG
>CAZGVF010000051.1:0-2380 GCA_964528925.1 uncultured Paludibacteraceae bacterium
GTTTCCCACGGTTTCAGGCCTGCCACATCGAGCACGGGCGGCAGCGGCATGCCGTGAACCAGCATTCTGCGGCAGATGAACGGCACATCAAACTCTTTGATGTTGTGCCCGCAGAGCAGCAAACCGCCTTTTTTGATCTTGCGTTTTTTCTGAAAATCGGCAAGCATCGCTACAAAACCGCGCAGAATTTTAGCCTCGTCGTCGTCGGCAAACGAGCGCGTGCGCATCAGGCGATTGCCATTTTTGTCGGAATAGATGTAACCGACTGATATACAGACTATTTTGGCAAATTCACTGAAAATTCCGCCGCCATTTCTGAGTGCGTAATCGGCAGTCTCGTCGGCAGTGAAACGGTCGGGCATGCGGCGTTGCAGAGACTCGAATTTTTCGTTCCAAAGATGTTGCATTTCGGGCGAAAAATCCGCCAGCGATGCCACTCCAGGCACGGTTTCGATATCGAAAAAAAGTATGCGGTCGAGTGATTTGTCGTCGTACATAATCGGCTAAATTTTGAGGTTATTTTTGGGTTATTTGTGTTGATTTACAGCGATTTACGCTTTTTCTGCCTCTTTTTTAGGCTTGTTGGGGTGTTCAATGCCGATGGCCTTGGCTATGTACATGGTCAGAAGGTCGATGGCCACTTGGTTGTTGCCACCCTGCGGCACTATCACGTCGGCGTAGCGTTTCGATGGTTCGATGAACTGCTCGTGCATTGGCTTCACGGTGTTTTCGTAGCGTTCCATCACGCGATCGATCGAGCGACCGCGCTCCACAATGTCGCGTTTTATCACGCGCATCAGGCGGTCGTCGGCATCGGCATCGACAAAAATTTTCATGTCCATCAAATTGCGTAACTTGCTGTTAGTCAGCACCAAAATGCCCTCGACAATCACCACTTCGCAAGGTTTCACAAGCACTGTTTCGGTCGAGCGCGTGCAGGTGATGTACGAGTAGATGGGCTGTTCGATGCTTTTGCCCGCTTTCAGGTCTTTCACCTGCTTGATGAGCAGTTCGAATTCCACCGAATCGGGGTGGTCGAAGTTCATTTCGAGACGCTCCTCGAGTGGCAGATTCGATGCGTCGCGGTAGTACGAATCCTGCGGGAGCACTGCGACTTCGCCTTTTGGCAGTTGTTCGATGATTTTGCGCACAACGGTGGTTTTGCCCGAACCCGTGCCGCCAGCTATTCCGATAATCAGCATTTTATTTGAAGATTTGAAAATTTGAAGATTGTTCGATCCTCAGAAGTTGCAAAGTTAGATGGAAATATTGAAAAAAGCAAATTATTTGCGATTAAAATAGGTGTTGAGCAGTTTTTTTGCGGCTGTGAACGACGACATGCGGTTTTGGTCGAGTTGTTGTTGGCAATCCTCGAGCAGCGTTTCGATTTCTGGATTTTGATAAAAACTGTTTTTCAGCGCCTCATCGATGGTTTCGTACATCCAATATTTGCTTTGGCGGCGGCGATTTTCTTCGAAATAGCCGTTTTTCTTGGTAAAATCGATGTAGTCGAGAATCATGCCCCAAACATCGCTCACGCCAATGTGGTGGAATGCGGAGCAGGTTAGTACTTGCGGTTTCCAGCCAGATTCAGGTTTTGGAAAAAGTGCCAGTGCATTGCGGAATTGGCGCGCTGCCAACTGCGATTTTTCTTTGTTCGAACCGTCGCATTTGTTTATGGCAATGCCGTCGGCCATCTCCATGATGCCGCGTTTTATGCCTTGCAATTCGTCGCCAGCGCCCGCCAACTGTATCAGCAAGAAGAAATCGACCATGCTGTGAACGGCCGTTTCGCTCTGTCCCACGCCCACGGTCTCGATGAAGACGGTGTCGAAGCCAGCTGCCTCGCAAAGTACTATGGTCTCGCGGGTTTTGCGTGCCACGCCGCCCAGTGAGCCAGCCGATGGCGAAGGACGAATGAAGGCATTTTTTGCGGTCGAGAGCTCTTCCATGCGGGTCTTGTCACCCAGAATGCTGCCGCGCGAACGTTCGCTGCTCGGGTCGATGGCCAATACTGCAAGTTTGCGCCCAGCCTTGACTAACTCCACGCCAAGCGATTCCACAAAGGTGCTTTTGCCTGCGCCCGGCACGCCTGTGATGCCAATGCGCACCGATTTTCCAGCGTGCGGAAGGCAGCGTTCGACCACCTCTTGCGCCTGCGCATAATGCACGGGATTGGCACTCTCGATGAGCGTAACTGCCTGACTCAGAATGGAAACATCGCCACGCAAAATGCCGTCGACAAACTCATCGGTGGTGTACTGCGTGCGTTTCACACGGTGTTTCAAATAAGGATTGACGATTGGCGGTTGCGCCACACCCGAATTCACATTCAATCCGGGAAAATCGCTGCTATTTTCGATATGCTCCGACATAAGTT
>CAZGVF010000051.1:2480-6414 GCA_964528925.1 uncultured Paludibacteraceae bacterium
GAGAATGGTTGCAGATTGGTAGCGTCCACTTCGATGCTGATTTTCACCGATTTACCGCTCTTTACGACCGATTTTTTCGCTGTTGCTTTCAGATAATCGCTACTCGAAATGATGGCGCGCATCATCAGCGGATTTTGCCCGTAGTTCGATAGCGTGATGGTCTGCGTATATTTTTTGCCAATTGAAATCGTGCCAAAATCGACATTTTTTTGTTGCAACGATGCTATTGGCGCTGTAATGCGGTCTTCGCGCGAAAGTTGTGTAAAATCCTCATACACAGTGGCTTGCAGGCGAATTGCGCCTTCGTTTTTTCCGCCAACAATCATCGCTACGGGTTCGTTTACAAATCCCCAAGCGTCGCTCTGGGCAGAGCGGTAGTGCAGTGTAACCAGTGTTTCGCTCTGTGGTTCAAGGGCTGTGGGCGCGTCGCAATCGACATAGTCGGGCAAGGCGAGCGCAAAACTGATTGGCTCGTCGCTGGCATTGACGAGCGTGAGCGTGCTTTCGGCCACATCGCCATGGCGCACGCTATCGAACGACACAATGGCTGAGCGCGTGTAGACTGCGCCAAAATGGTACGGATAGCGGTTCTCGAGCGATTCGGAGCGCGGAACGACCTGCCCGAAAATGTCGAGAATCTCGGTGATGTTGCCACTCTCGCCTGCAATCACCACGCGCACACTTTTCTGAAATGGTCCTGGGCGGTCGTTGGGGTCGAAAATAACACGCACAATGCCTGAATCGCTTGGCTGGACGGACGTTTTAGTCCAGTCTGGCGTGGTGCAGCCACACGATGCCGTAACTGTAAGAATGGTGAATGGCGCAGTGCCCGTGTTCACAAATCGGAAATCGTGCAATACGCGTCCGCCCTCTTCGGCAATGTTGCCAAAATCGAACTCCGTAGCATCGAACGCCAAATCGACTTTTTGTTGCGCTGTGGCAAAAATCGTTGTCGAAATCAGCGTGAATAAAAGCAGAAATTTTCTCATTCCGTCAATCTTCAAAAAAAGAAAAAAGGGAAAGAAGTGCGCAGCAAGCGTATCTCTTCCCCTTAAAATTATGAGCCACTCGCGCTGCTTATTCAGCCGTTGGAGCAGCAGGTTTTGGCGTTACTTGTCCTTTGATGTAAAGGATTTCGGTGTGATCGGCTGTGCCATCGTTCAGAACCACGGTGATCGATTTTTGGAAAGCACCTGGACGCGTTGCAGCAGCGTATTTCACACGAATTTCGCCCGTAGCATTTGGAGCAACTGGCTCGAGACTGTAGCTAGGCGTAGTGCAACCGCATGATGCGCGAACGCTTTTGAGCGTAACAGGCGCAGCAAATTGGTTCACAAAAGTGAAAGTGGTGAAAATGTCGCCATCTTCTTGTTTAACCGTGCCAAAATCGTGCGTACGCTCGTTCCATTCAACGATTTTTGCTTCTTGTGCCGTGGCAGCAATGGCTACGAACAACATTGCGAAAAGTGCAAGTTTTTTCATGATCTTATTGTAATTTTTAGTGTTAAACTTATTCGTCCAAAACGATGGGCAAAATTACTATTTTTTTGCAGAAAGTGTATGCGCCGATGATATTTTTTTCAAAAATATGGTTTCTTCGCAGTTGGCAAATTTTCCCAATCTCTCATCTCTCAACTATAAACTCTAACCTAAATTCGGCAAATCTCGTGCCACTTTGCGTTTTCTGAAGTAGTATTGCCACAAAATGGAGCCTGCAAAAAATCCTGCAGGGCGCGCTACCACTGTGTTTTTCAGATTTTCAGTCCTATCTTTTTTGAAATCGCTGCGCATGCGATGAAAATCGTGCAGGGCGCGCAAAACAGCGGCGGCATTTTTCGGTTTTCGCTGCAAAAGCAGATGCAGTGCCGCAACCATATCGAGCCAAAAACGCACAAAAAGTACGCCGTGCGCATGGAGCGAATTTTTGTAAATCATCAGGGCGCAGTTGCGGAAATTGAGGTAGGTTTTGAACGGACTTTCGGCATTGAGCGTCTTTGCACCGATGTGGTAAACCACGCTTTGCGGCACACAAACTATGCGATGACCGCGTGCGCCAAGCCGCCAGCAGAGGTCGATCTCTTCCATGTGGGCAAAAAATCGTCCATCGAGACCGCCAACCTCGCGAAATCTGTCGGCACGAATGCAAAGGCACGCACCCGTAGCCCAGAAAATGTCGGCAACTTCGTCGTACTGACCGCGATCTTCCTCTACTGTGTCGAGAATGCGCCCGCGACAAAACGGATAACCCAACATGTCGATTTGTCCGCCGCAAGCGCCAGCGTATTCAAATTGCGTGCGGTGGTTGTAACTCATCAGTTTTGGCTGACAAGCCGCTACTTCAGGGTGTTTTCCGAGATAATCGACCATCGGCACAAGCCAATTGGGCGTAACTTCAACATCGCTATTCAGCAGCACAAAAACCTCGGCATCAATCTGCGCCAAAGCACGATTGTAACCTTCGGCAAAGCCAAAATTTTTCTCCAACTGAATCAGTCTGACTTGCGGAAACTCGTCGCGAAGCACCGCCAACGAATCGTCGGTGGAGGCATTATCGGCCACAATCACCTCGGCTTGCGGCGAAAATTCCACCACTTTCGGCAGTAAATCGTGCAGAAGTGCGGCACCATTGTAATTCAGTATGACGACAGCGATTTTCATTCCGTTTTTTCAGCTGATTTTTCTTCGGAAATTGGTCGGCGATGTTTCCAACGGCGGTGCGACCAGAGCCAGAATGCTGGATTTTCTTGGATATTTTGCTCCATCAAATGAGCGTATGTCTCGATGAGCGAGTTTGACGCAGCATCTTTTGGCTGATCGCAAATCGGAACAAAATGGCAAGTGTAGTAGCCGCGTTTCACCCGTTTCATTTGCAGGAAAATGACGGGCGCATTGTGCTTCCTAGCCAGCGTTTCCCAGCCCGTGATGAACGCCGTATCTTGATGCAAAAAAGTGGTCCAATAGTGCGTATGCACGAGCGATGGTGTTTGGTCGGCAATGAATGCCATGACGAACGGTTTGCCCATCGATTTCAGGTCGACGATGCCGCGCAAAACTTGTTTGTTCGGATAACAATGTGTGCCAAAACGCGAGCGCAAACGCAGGTAAAAACTGTCGAGCGCGCTGTCGTGGAGCGTTTTGTAGAGTGTGGAGACGCTCATCAGGTCGGGACGCAATTGTAGCGGCAGCGAGCAAATCCATTCCCAGTTGCCGTAGTGGCCGAACACAGCGTAGACATTTCGTCCTTCGAGTGCGTAGTTTTCCAGAACTTCAGGATTTTCGAATTTGATGTGGCGCACCATTTGCCGTTCGCTCATGTGGAGCATGTGCAGCGCCTCGAAAAGCAGGTCGCACAGGTAGCGGTAAAATTTGCGTTCGATGGCGCGCAGTTCGGCATTGTTTTTCTCTGGGAAAGAGCGGCGCAGGTTTTGTCGCACCACTTTCAAACGGTAGCGCGCTACGCGATAGACCAGCAGGTAGCTGATGTCGGAAAAGAGATAAAGCACCCGCATTGGCAGCAGTGCCAAAGTCCAAAGTAGAGCGTATAATATGCCAGACCAGATTTTTTTCATCAGCCTTCGGTGTAGATGCCGATTTTTTTGCCGTATTCGAATTCGCCATCGAGAATTTCCTGCATCTCGTCCTCGGTGATTTTACTGATTTTTTCTTTGCAGACGGCAGCCCAAATGTAGTTGTGCATGTCGTCTTCGGCAATGGCGGCCGAGTCGTCGGCATCGTCGTCGTCGAGCAGATTGTTTTTGTCGTAGTAGTCGCAGATGAGGTCGAGAATGTACTGCACATCGTCCTCGTCGACATGCTCGCGCGCCTCAGGCGAAAGGTTTTTCAGAATGAACTGAATGGCCTTGCTATCGTCAAATTCAAAAGGTTCGTCCATGGTTGAGTTTGAAAGTTTATAAAGTTTGAAAGTTTATAAAGT
>CAZGVF010000051.1:6514-9123 GCA_964528925.1 uncultured Paludibacteraceae bacterium
TCCAGTCCCAATTGTTGCGTCATGTTGTTGAGATTTTCGTTTTTCTGGCGCATTTTGGCGAATTTTTCTTCGGGTGTGAATGCCAAATTCTCCGTTGGCGTGTCGTCAACAATCACCGAAAAATCTATAAAATCATTTTTTAGATTTGTGCGTAAACTGCTGAGTATCTGCGATTTATATTTGTCGAAATCTTTTTGTTGAAGCGTGTTGAATACTTTCACCTGAAATTGTTCGTCGGCATTGCGCTGCGGCTTAAAGTTGAGCATGGTGTTGGCTGCGTGAGCGTCGTCGTGCAGGGTATTGGCGGCTGCAGTCCACGCTTCGGCAAACTGCTCGTCGGTGAAGGCGTTGCGCTGTTTTGCTTCTGCTTGCACGGTTGGTGTCGCAGGCGCTTCGGTGGCGGCAGTTGCAGCGGTGGCGTTTGTTCCAGAGATGGAAAAACTGTTCATCTTTTTCGTTGGCGATGCGGTTGGCGCTGCTTGTGTTGGAGCAGCTACTGGTCGCGCTGGTGCGGCAGTTTGTGATGGTTGCGCAACAGGCTGATTTTGAGCGACTTGTTGCTGCGGTTGAGTGGCTACGGGTTGCGCTGTTTGTGGCTGCACAGGCGTCGTAACAATCGGCTTGATGGTGGTCGCTTCGGGCGCTGGCATGGTTGGCTGTTTGCCCGTGAGCTGACAAAGTTTTATCAGCAAAAGTTCTACCGAAAGGCGTTTGTTGCGACTCGCGCGATAGTTCAGATCGCACTCGTTGGTCAACTCGATGGCGCGATAGAGAAACGCCACGGGGCATTTTTTTGCCTGCGCCACATATTGGTCGGCAATGGACGCGCCCACCTCGAGCAGCACCTTGGTCGCTTCGTCGCGGCAGACCAGCAAATCGCGAAAATGTGACGCCAAACCTGTAACGAAATACTGCGCCTCGAAACCTTTGCAAAGAATATCGTTGAAAGTCAGCAGTGCATCGTTTATTTGACCCTCGAGAAAATCGTCGACCAGATGGAAATAGTAGTCGTAGTCGAGCACATTCAGGTTTTCGATGGTGCCTTTGTAGGTGATGTTGCCGCCGCAAAAACTTACCACTTGGTCGAAAATGGAGAGCGCATCGCGCATGGCGCCATCGGCTTTTTGGGCGATGACATTCAGTGCCTCAATTTCGGCTGTAACGCCCTCATTATTAGCAACATACTGAAGATGATTGACCACATCGTTCACGCTTATTCGCTTGAAATCGTAGATTTGGCAGCGCGAAAGAATGGTCGGAATGATTTTGTGCTTTTCAGTCGTGGCCAGAATGAAAACAGCGTGTGCTGGCGGCTCTTCAAGCGTTTTCAGGAAGGCGTTGAACGCAGATGACGTAAGCATGTGCACCTCATCGATGATGTAGACTTTGTATCGCCCCATTTGAGGTGGAATGCCCACTTGTTCGATAAGGTTGCGCATATCTTCGACCAAATTATTCGATGCGGCATCGAGTTCGAAGATGTTGAGTGAGCGTTGTTCGTTGAAACTGCGGCACGATTCGCATTCGTTGCAAGCTTCGCCTTCGGCCGTTGGATGTTCGCAGTTGATGGTCTTGGCAAAGATGCGCGCGCAGGTGGTTTTGCCCACGCCACGTGGTCCGCAGAAAAGGTAGGCATGCGCCAAATGGTTTGTGGCGATGGCGTTTTTGAGCGTTGTGGTCAGAGCCTCTTGTCCTACCACCGTGCGAAACGAAGCTGGGCGGTATTTGCGCGCCGAAACGATGTATTGCTGGTCTTCCATGTTCGGAAAGTTCTATTTGAGTGAAAAGTCTATAAAGTGAAAAGTGTGTAAAGTACCGCAGATTTTTCTTGTGAAATGCTACTAACTTGCAAAGATAGCAATTTTTAGCGAGATTTTGATACGATTTGACGAAAAATTTCTTTTTGATGCATAAAAAAGATCGCTCACTGCGGTGAGCGACCTTCGGTTTATTTCTTGCGAAAATTATTTTGCGTAACTTACAGCGCGAGTTTCGCGGATTACGGTAATTTTCACCTGACCTGGGTAGGTCATCTCGTCCTGAATCTTCTTGGCGATGTCGTACGAGAGTGTCTCCACGGCTTTGTCGTCCACGCGGTCGGCACCGACTATCACGCGCAGTTCGCGACCAGCCTGAATGGCGTAGGTTTTGACAACGCCAGGGTAGGAGAGTGCCAGTTTTTCGAGGTCGTTCAGGCGCTTGATGTAGGCCTCCACAATCTCGCGGCGTGCGCCTGGGCGTGCACCCGAAATGGCGTCGCATATTTGCACAATTGGCGCGATGAGCGAAGTCATCTCCACCTCGTCGTGGTGCGCACCGATGGCGTTGCAAATGTCGGGTTTCTCTTTGTATTTTTCGGCCAGATTCATACCCAAAATTGCGTGTGGCAGTTCGGGTTGATCGTCGGGCACTTTGCCTATGTCGTGCAGCAGACCAGCGCGTTTTGCCTTCTGCGGATTCAGCCCGAGTTCGGCGGCCATCACAGCGCAAAGGTTAGCTGTTTCGCGTGCGTGTTGCAGCAGGTTCTGACCATACGACGAACGATATTTCATCTTACCAATCAGGCGAATAAGATCGGGGTGCAGACCATGAACGCCAAGGTCGATGGC
>CAZGVF010000052.1:0-5172 GCA_964528925.1 uncultured Paludibacteraceae bacterium
GTAAGTCAAATAATGCCCATAAAACGGCATTTTTGCATTTTTTCCTATCGAGATTAAAAAATAAATTCATAACAATCTAAATTTTACCATCATGCGAAAAAGACTTTTACTAGTTTTAGCCGCTGCACTGACTGGTGTGGCTGCTTTCGCAGCGCAGTGGAACGCCGCTGGCGACACACTGACGCTCACCGAGGCCGACCTGCCCTACACGTACACGGGCAAAATCGGCGAACAAAAAGTGGTTGCGCTACCATACTCTAGTAACCCAGCCGACCTCTACATTAACTTCCAAACCGAAGGCGTAGTAAATGAGGACATGGACTTCGTGAATCTCATTGATGACTCCAGCACGGAATATCCTCTCTACACAGGCTTTGGTCTCCAAGCGTGCGGACTTGGTGGGCAAGTATATGTGTGCCAAGCACCGGTTGCAAAACAAGTGAACCGAGGCAAAGCATTTACACTGACAATTGCCACAGCAGAGAATCTTTTAGCTAACATTGCCACTGCCGAAAACGTCACCACCACGCCAATAAGCGAAGCGGGCATTTTGGTAGACAACGGCACCATGCCCGACAAGCTGCTCTACGCACCATATTATACGGAGTACGCTGGGGAATCACTCGCTGGCGCAATGCCCGTGGTTGCCTCGTACGAGATTACACCCGATGGCACCAACTGCTACGAGCTGATTTGCAAAGGCGGTGCAAGAGTGGCCGCGCGTGGCGCAAGCGGAATTACTGATGTCGACTACGCAACCATTTACAGCACTCAGCCCACATCGACCGACAAAATCATTCTCGATGTGATAGCACCAACAGCTGGTTACAGCATCGAATTCCGCACGGGCGCAACATCGTCCGTCAGCCTCTTCGACATGGTTGATGCAAAAGAGATAACTCTGCCCTACCGTGGTACTGCACAATGCACCAAACACCAAGCAGCAATTACCGAGTCTACAACTACGGACGAGTTTTACACCTACGACCTCTACAAATTCAAAGTAACCGAAAACGGCACAGCACGCCTGCGCTACGAATCGAACAACGATGTGCTGTTTAGCATAGTTGAAGGAGATGGTAACGCGACGAGTTATCGCAATCTTTCGAATGCTGGCGACAACACACTGCTATCAATCGCCCCGGGTGAATACTACATTGCACTGCTTGGCGACGCTGGCGCAAAAGCCGACTTCTCGCTCTCGCTAGAGCCTGAAAATACCAAACAAGTGGTAATGGGCGACACCGCATTCTTGCCAGGCAACCGCACAATAACCGTTAGCAAAACCTACTACGGACAACTTGTGCCGCACGACACCCTGTTTAATTCTACCAAATATTTTTCTAATGGTCCAACGCACGCCATAGCCCACACCCTCGACATAAAAGAGGGCGCAACCTATGCCATAACAGTAGCAATGAACACTGGCTGCAGCAATGAGCAGAACGAGGTGCAAATGGTTATTCTCGATAGTCTAAATACCCCAATGTATGGTGATAATAGCACCGAAATCATTAAAAACAAACTATCGGTAAGTGCAACAGGCTATAGATGTATTCCACTTGGGCCAGGGCGCTACAAAGTGCTGGTGGCTGGCTATGTGCAGCTGACGCCGCGCGACTACACCATATTGGTTGAGCCATATAGTGTAGCAACAGCTTTTGGTTATCAAGCAACCATGATAACCATTCCTTTTGCACTCGATAGCACCATGCTTGCAAACGAAAACGACGGAGGCGGATCTTCTATACACTTTTTCCAGATAAACAACATTCCTACCACCGACACCACCGTAGTAGTGAAATGGAAAAGCAACGACAAAAATCTAGGAGAAATTGGCTTTAATGGCATTGTCGATGACATACACACTGAAGAGCGTGAGCTTGAATTTACAACCATTCTAGAGAATAATTATATTACTGGTGCGTCATTTACAATATTTGGAATTGCGGCCGAAGGTTATGGCGACTACCACCTAGAGATGCGCTACAGCGACCGCAAGATGTCGAACACCACAGCCATAACGCTGGCCGAACTGCTGGCTGCAGCCGAACAGGTGAACGACCTTGCCGAACAAAGAATTCTGCTTGGTGCCGAGCCTAGCAAATTGGTAACAGGCACCAGCGAATTCATGAACGATGGCAGCGAATACTACGCACAGGCCTACAAAGTGCAAGTAAAGGCTGGGCAGTACATACACGCCACCATGAGCGAATTTGCCAATGGAGACACTCCTGCCATTCGCATACTCAAAAAAGACAGCACTGGCAACATCAGCGGTGAAGCAGAAGGCCGCAACAGTGCCAACTATGTGGTTACCGAGCTCAACGAAGGCGACGAATACTATGTAGTGTTCACATCAGAATACACAAATGAACGCGGCAACAGCCTTGTGAGCATTAGCGTGGGTCAATCGGCCACCACTAGCACCATCACCTTTGCCGAACTGATAGCCGGTGCCGAAGGGGTTACAATTCCTGCCACCATTTCGAAAGAGATCAACTTTGGTTCTCCCGAAAGCAAATATGTGCAAGGCGAAACCGACCTGTTTGGCGACGATGCTACTGCGCAATACTACGCCGTAGCCTACAAAGTGACGCTGCCCGACAGCACAGCCCTTGTAACATATTCCGATGAAGCCAAACTATGGATCTACAAGTATGACGAAAGTGCCACTACAACGGTTAAAGTTACGAAAGTTTACGAAAGCAATTCGAGCGACACAAAGACTATTTACGAGGCAGGCACCTACTATGTAGTATTCTCGACCGACGATATCGTGCAAACAGAAGTAAATCTTGCGACAAGAGCTATTGTTGCTAAAGAAAGCCTTGCCTCTGTGGCCATCGACATCACACTGCCCTACACCGACAGCATAACATTCAGCAATGCCATAGTAGTTGATAACGAAGTGTTCGCTTCGTATGAGCCATTAGTTGGTCGCGTCTACAAAGTAAGCCTCACCAAAGGGCAAAGCATTACCGCCTTCACTGCCGATTATACTCAATATGCAGAACTGTTTTTGGTTACTGATGTAGAAAACTACGATCCAAATGGCACGGAAGATCTAAATTATATCGAGCTAAATGGCCAAAGTGTAGAAAAAATAGATTCTACAGGCTACTACTACCTAGTGGTTAACTATGCTTGCAGTGAAGCACCATTCACTGTCGAAGCCATCACTTCCTACACCAGCGAAGAGATTGTAGAGCTAGCCGAACCACTGCCAGGCATTCGTGGCAAAGTGCAGATTGAGCCAAGCGATTTCATTGCCGAAAATGATAATAGTTACCTCTATTGGGACAAAATCTACAAAGTAGATCTGAAGAAGGGTGTCAACTTCCGTATGCAAGCAAGCGGAGAAGATTTAGAAACAGACATTTACCAAAAGAAAGCAGACGGTACATTCAATATGGGTTGGTTTAAAGAAAACTCTAACTACGGCGATTTGTACCTTGTAGATGAAGACGCCACCTACTATTTCCTGATTTATGGTAGCGAGAAACCCGAAGAGACAGTAGATTTCAGTTGGGAAATCTCCATCACGCCCGCCGAGTACATAGCCTTGGCTAGCGAAACAGCCACCACGCTGCCAGCCGAGATCACAGCAAACATCGAAGAGTTTGTAACGCCGCTCGTGGCCTTTGCCGACGACACCATCAAGTATATGGACGCACAACCACAGCGTTTGGCTCTGAAAGAAGGCGATCTTCTGGCTATTATTAAGAACAACAACATCTACTCGTCGTTTGCCGAATACTATAATATTCAGCAAACAGTGGTGAACCTCGAGAACGATAGCACTGCCACCACACTCGCCAACG
Source organism: uncultured Paludibacteraceae bacterium (assembly GCA_964528925.1). GTDB lineage: Bacteria > Bacteroidota > Bacteroidia > Bacteroidales > Paludibacteraceae > W0P28-013. The sequence continues at coordinate 3,825 of CAZGVF010000052.1, forward strand.
AGAGCAAATATTATGACGCAGTGAGCGTTGTAACCGCAGGCGCAGGCAAGAACTACTTCATTGGCCAAGCCTACGAGGTAAACGACATGAGCGGTCGCCAAGGCGAGCGCACCTACATGCTGCACGCAGTAGAGCAAAATATCGACAGCGCAATGAAACTCGCCGAGGTGCTTAGCATGAACACGCTGCCAATGGTAGACGAAGGTAACTGCTACGATCTGATAATGAACAAATGCATTTGGTACACTAGCGACCTAAAAGTTGTTCGCACCTACAAAATAACGCTGAACAAAAACGAGCAAGTGCAGATTGCCTTCACCAGCGATGGGTATAACTACATTGATTACAGCATTTATCGTAATGGAGCTTACGAATCGACAGACGAAATTGAAAGCGGCAGCACTGCTAGCGTAAACGGAACAGCCGATGGCGATGTAGTAACCATATTGCTCAATCCAGATGCCGATCTACTTAGCGCAGACTACGACGAAATAGTAGCAGCCAAAGATTACAACTACAACATCACCATCAGCAATCCATACCAAGTGACCAACGTAACAGCCCTCGATGTGGTTGACAACATTGTAGTTGACGACTACACCAACGAGGCAGAAGTTCGCATGGCTCTGACCGAGCTCAATGTTGTGGCAACGTTGCAAAGCGGTGCTACGCAGAACATGGCCAAGTACACCACTTGGACCTACGACGAAGACATGACGCAAGCCGTAGGCACCGTAACTCTGCCAGCAGGCTATGCCTTTGCCGATGGCGTTGAAAACACCGTAACGTTGCTCATCAATCCTGCCACCATCAGCACCGCAGTCGATGGCAATGGCACCATTACACCAGCCGCTACTAAGGTTGTGCGCCGTGGTACCGAACTGACCTACACCATTGCGGCAGCCGAGGGTTACGAGATTAAGTCGCTCAAAGCAAACGGCAGCGAGATTGAAGAGGCTGTTGCAAAGACCGAATACACCTACACCTTCACGGCCGAAAAGAGCACCGAGATTGAGGTTGTATTTGTAGCGAAATCAACTGGCATCGAGCAAGTTGCCGCCAACGACTTCACGCTCTACACCCACGAGCGCACCATTGTGATCGAGGACGCAGCGATGAATGCCACCGTACGCATCTACTCGCTCACTGGCAATTTGATCTACGCTGGTCACATCACTGCCACAGCCGAGCAATATCAGATGCCAATCGCTGGTCTCTACATTGTTCGCGTAGGCAACAAAGTGCAGAAAGCCATTGTGAAATAATGGCAATCAGTTGGCGGTTCGATAAGTTCGCCGCCCGCTGCAAAAGAAAGAGTCGGTTTCCTTCGGGGAACCGATTTTTTTGT
>CAZGVF010000052.1:5272-8861 GCA_964528925.1 uncultured Paludibacteraceae bacterium
CGCCGCCCGCTGCAAAAGAAAGAGTCGGTTTCCTTCGGGGAACCGATTTTTTTGTATGTTGATGAGAAACAGATTGTAGGGGCGAATAATCATTCGCCCGAAAATTGTAGGGACGCACCGCGTGCATCCTATTTTCAACGGATTACAAATCCTAATAATACACAAGCGCGGGATTACAAATCCCGCGCGACACTTGCGTGGTTGTTGTGGGCGATGGATGTGCATTTTGTCCCCTTTTCAAGGGGACGAGCGAAGCAGAGGGGTTCGACATCAATAAAAAATGAAGAATGAAAAATATGGCGGTTCGACAAGCTCACCGCCCATTAAGTTAATGATTTATTGCGTTATTTGTCGATTTTCCAACCCCTCCCCGACTCCCGTCGGTACTCCCCTTGAAAAGGGGAGATTTTCGCGCCATTATACTTTCTGCAACAGCACGGACGCACTCGGCGCGTCCATACAATCCGCAAAAATGCGCAATTGCGAGCGAATGATTATTCGCCCCTACAATCTTCAAATTTTCAAATCTTCAAATGAGAAATAAATTTTTCACCACCAACCAGCCGCCATGCGTTAAACTCGTCAACTTATCAACCCCAAAATCTATGCTCTTTCACATTACACAGAAAATTCGTAACTTTGCAGTTTGGATTTTATGAGGTTTGCTCGTGAGGTTTCCGCTGCACATAAAACATATCGACCGATACCTGTTCGCAACGTTCATTCAACTGTTTTGCGCAACATTTTTCATCTGCCTTTTCATTGTGGTGATGCAGTTCCTGTGGCTGCACATCAACGATTTTGTGGGCAAAGGGTTGCCGCTGGGCGTGATGATTGAGTTTTTCTTCTACTCGTCGCTCACCTCGGTGCCGCTGGCATTGCCGCTGGCCATTTTGCTGGCGTCGCTCATGACGTTTGGCAACTTGGGCGAAAGTCTGGAACTTTTGGCCATGAAATCGGCGGGAATTTCGCTTTTCCGCATCATGAAATCGCTCACCTACTTCATTGCAGTGGTGTGCATTGGCGCATTTTTCTTCTCGAACAATGTGATTCCATACGCGCAGAGCAAAATGTGGACGCTGATGTTTTCGATACGCCAAAAATCGCCCGAATTGGAGATTCCCGTGGGCGAATTCTACTCGGGCATTCAGGGCTGGAACCTGTATGTGCGCGACCGCGACAACCGCACTGGCGAGCTGAAAGACATCATGATTTACGATTTTTCCGATGGATTTAGCAATGCCTCGGTAACCACAGCCGATGCCGCCTACATTCGTCTTACGGCCGACAAAAAAAATCTGAAACTGACGCTCTACAACGGCGAATCGTTCGAAAATCTGAACCAACAAACCACGGGCGTTCGCACGGGAAACATTCCGTACCGCCGCGAGACATTTGCCGAAAAGGAGATTTTGATAGATTTCGATGCCAACTTCAACCGCATGGACGAGTCGATGATGTCGAACCAGCACATCAGCAAAAACATTGTGCGGCTCACACACGACATCGATTCGGTGAACACGCTGCGCGACTCCACTCGCACCGCTTTTTCGGAAGAGATGACCACGCGAAAATACTTCGGTCAGGCCTATTCGGAGCGAGAAATGGAGAAAATAGCCGCTCAGCCAGCCGATGTGGCGATGCCCGAGATTGATGTCGATTCGCTGTTTCTCACCCTTTCACAAGACGACATGGAGAAGGCGATGCGCCAAGCCGTGAGTCGCGCCCGCAATGTGATGAACGACATTGAATACCGTCGCGCCGTGATTGAGGAGATGGACTCTTACTACATCAGGCACGACATAGAATGGCACCGCAAATTCACGCTGTCGTTTGCCTGCCTGATATTCTTCTTTATCGGTGCGCCGCTCGGAGCCATTGTGCGCAAAGGCGGTTTGGGCTTGCCAGTGGTCATTTCGGTGGTGTTTTTCATCATCTACTACATAATCGACACCACGGGACAAAAGATGGCGCGCGAAGGCTTGTGGCAAGTGTGGGAAGGCATGTGGCTGAGTTCGGCCGTGCTGCTGCCAATAGGCATTTTCCTCACCTACAAAGCCGCCACCGACTCGGCACTGATGAACGCTGATGCATACAAGATTTTCTTTGCAAGAATAAAACGATTGTTTACGGATTGGCGAGAAAAGAGGAAAAAATAATTTCTAATTTCTGGTTGCGGGATTCCACGACGGACTACAATGGTCATAGTCATAGTCAATAGTCATAGTTCCGAACCCCACAAGCCAACACTAACGCGTTAAACTTATCAACACGTCAACCAACTTTACGAACTTTCAAACTTTACGAACTTTACAAACTGAAGATGGATTTTTTGCTCCAACATACCGACACGCACACTGCAGCCCGCGCAGGGTTGATAACAACCGATCACGGGCAGATAGAGACGCCAATTTTTATGCCTGTTGGCACTTGCGCCTCGGTGAAAGCGGTGCATTTTCGTGAGTTGAAAGACGACATCAAAGCACAGATAATTCTTGGAAATACCTATCATCTCTATCTCCGTCCTGGGCTGAAAATTCTGGAAGAGGCGGGCGGATTGCATCGTTTCAATGGCTGGGACAGACCCATTCTGACCGATAGCGGCGGATTTCAGGTTTTTTCGTTGTCTGGAACACGCAAAATGACCGAAGAAGGCGTGGTTTTCAATTCGCACATCGATGGTTCGCGTCATCTGTTCACACCCGAAAATGTGGTAGAGACGCAACGCACCATTGGTGCCGACATCATCATGGCTTTCGACGAATGCACGCCTGGCACAGCCGACTATCGCTATGCAAAAGAATCGATGGAACGCACACAACGCTGGTTGGCGCGCGGACTAAAACATTTCGACGAGACCGAGCCAAAATATGGTTACAAGCAGACATTTTTCCCGATAGTGCAAGGTTGCGTCTATCCCGACCTGCGCCGCGCCTCGGCCGAATTTGCCAAAGCGCAAAATCGCGAAGGTTATGCCATTGGCGGCTTGGCGGTGGGCGAACCAACCGAGAAAATGTACGAGATGATAGAGGTGGTGAACGCCATTTTGCCAACCGACCGTCCGCGCTACCTGATGGGCGTAGGCACACCAGCCAACATTTTGGAAGGCATAGCGCGCGGCGTGGACATGTTCGACTGCGTGATGCCAACGCGCAACGGACGCAACGCCATGCTCTTCACACGAAACGGCATAATGAACATGAAAAATGCCAAGTGGGCGCACGATTTCACACCTATCGACCCCGAAAGCGACTGCTATGTGGACCAAGCGTACACAAAAGCATACCTGCGCCACCTGTTCGTAGCAGGCGAATATCTGGCAGGACAAATCGCCTCCATTCACAATTTGGCATTCTACTTGTGGCTCGTTGGTGAGGCACGAAAACATATTTTCAATGGCGATTTTGCCGTGTGGAAAGAGGAAATGGTCGGACGCGTGATGAAGAGACTCTAAAAAAGTTGTTCAATTGATAATTGATAATTGACAATTGATAATTTTTTGCAGTCCGCTGTGGATAACGACAATCTGAAATCTGAATTTTTGCGATAAGCGAGAGCTGAGCCAAACTCGTTTGAGCTATGCCGAGCG
>CAZGVF010000053.1:0-5662 GCA_964528925.1 uncultured Paludibacteraceae bacterium
ATGACCGTTTCGAGTCTGCTTTATCGACTTTCGTGGTTCAAGATTACGCCCGTAGAAGCCGACAGATGCACGCAATGCGGAAAATGCAATCAGGTTTGTCCCATGCTGAGCGATGTGCGCGGCGCCGTGAAACAACGCACGAAAGTGCAAAATGCGCAATGCATCTTGTGCGAACGCTGCGTGAGCGCTTGCCCAAATAATGTTCTGGCTGTAAGTCATCAAAAAGCAAAATAGAGAGAATGGCGGAGAGAGAGTGGACTGCAAAATCGCGCGGCAACAAGCTGGGATACGAAATTTTTCAGTTTTTTCTGAAACATTTCGGCGTGCGTTTTGCCTACGCCAATCTCACCTATGTGGTGCCGTATTTCATGCTGTTTGCTCGCAACGCAACCAGCGCACTTTGGTTCTACTATCGAACCATTTTCAAGAAAAATTGGCTGCAAACCATCGGCTGCATCTACAAACATTTTTTCAAATTCGGGCAGTGCATCATCGATAAAGTTGCCATTCAATGCGGATTGCAAGACAAATTTAAGTACGAATTTGGCGAAAACTATGACGAATTTCTGCGCACGCTCAATGGCGATCACGGCGTGATAGTCATCGGAGCACATGTGGGTGCGTGGCAAATGGGTTGCTCATTTTTTGGCGATTGCAGCAAACGGCTGAACATTGTGATGGTCGATGCCGAGCGCCAAATGGTGAAACAATTCACCGAAAGCGACGACAAAAACTACAACATCATTGCCGTGAACAAGACCGATGGGCTGGAGATGGCGCTGAACATAAAACGCGCATTAAACGCTGGCGAGGCGGTTTGCATTCAGGGCGATCGCTACACCAACGAGGAGCGTGTGATGACCGCAAAATTCATTGGGCGCGATGCCAATTTTCCCGAAGGACCATTCCTGCTCGGCGCAAAACTACGCGTGCCAGTGCTTTTCTATTTTGCCACGCATCAGAAGGGCGGTTACCATTTTTCGTTCGAGATAATCAATCCGCAAGCCGAAAAAATGACCAAAGAGACGCTGCTCGAACGCTATGTTGCCTCGCTCGAAAAGGTGCTGAAGGCGCACCCGCAGCAGTGGTTCAATTTTTATGATTTTTGGGGAAAATAATCCGCCCAAAACCTTCAACTTTACGAACTTTATAAACTTTACAAACTTTATAAACTTTACAAACTAACAACCATGAACCTATTTCCAAATCTGAAGAAAAGATACACGAAAGACCGCCAATCGGCTTCCGAGGCGCAGCGTTTGGCGCACGAAATTGCCTTTGCACCAATGGTTTTTCAGGTTTCGCGCCTGATGCTGAAATGGGGCGTTTTTGCCCTGCTCGGCGAAAATGCTGACGGTCTCACGCATCATCAAGTGGCTGAACGACTGCACATTTCGGACTATGCAGCGCAGGTTTTGCTCGAGGCGTCGCTTTCTATCGGCACAGTCATTGTCGATGGCGACCGCTACAAACTGGCAAAAGCGGGCTGGTTCCTGCTCAACGACAAAGTGGTGCAAGCCAACCTCGATTTCAACCACGATGTGAACTATCTCGGACTTTTCCGTCTCGATGAGGCTTTGAAAACGGGCAAACCTGCTGGTCTTAAGGTGTTTGGCGATTGGCCGACCATCTACGAAGGACTCTCAAGTCTGCCCGAACAGGTGCAGAAAAGTTGGTTCGGATTCGATCATTTCTATTCCGATAACTCGTTCGACGAGGCTCTGCGCGTGGTCTTTGCCAACCATCCGCACACGCTGCTCGATGTGGGTGGCAACACGGGTCGCTGGGCGTTGCGCTGTGTGCAGTTCGACAAAGATGTGAACGTTACCATCATGGATCTGCCGCAACAAATTGCCATGATGCAACAGAAAACCGCTGGCAGCGATGGGGCAGAGCGCATTCACGGTCACGGCGCCAATCTGCTCGATGCAAGCGTGCCTTTTCCAACGGGCTTCGACGCCATTTGGATGAGTCAATTTCTCGATTGTTTTTCCGAGGCGGAAGTCATCAGCATTTTGAGCCGCGCCGCTCGCTCGATGGGCGACAACACGCGAGTTTACATCATGGAAACCTTCTGGGATCGGCAAAAGTACGAAACTGCCGCCTATTGCCTCACGCTCACGAGCATCTATTTCACGGCATTGGCTAACGGCAACAGCAAAATGTATCACTCCGACGATATGGCGCGCTGCGTTGCTGCCGCTGGCTTGGAAGTGGAGCAGATAATCGACGGACTTGGGCTTGGACATTCGATAATGGTCTGCAAGAAAAAGTCGTAGACTTTTTTATTTCAGATTTCAGATTTCAGATTGACGCGCTGTCCATCTGTAATGCGTTAAACTTTTCAACTCGTCAACTTTTCATCTTTTCAACTAAGAAAAATGTCTTGCCAATCGCAAATACCAACTGTTTACTGGGTTGCCGACCAAATGGTGACGGCTCTTGGCGTTGGCACCGAGTGCAATGCTATGCGCATTCTGGACTACGCTTCGGGCGTGGTGCGCCACACCGATGTCGCTATTTGCGATGAACCATTCATGGCTGGGCGCATCGATTGGGACAAAATCTACAGCAACAGCGCTCTCACACCGCTCGAAAGGCTGATGGTGATGATGGCAAACGATGTGAAAAATCAGGTGCCATCGGTCGATTTCGCAGGCAGCGATTTCGGACTTGTCATCTCGTCGACCAAAGGAAATATCGACCTTTTGCAAGATAATGGTTTGACCGACGAGCGTGTTTTTCTGCCAAATCTTGCCAAAAAAGTTGCTTACTTTCTCGGCATTACAACCGAACCAATTCTCATCTCAAATGCTTGTATATCAGGCGTTTCGGCGCTTATCGTTGCTTCACGATTGATTGAAGAAGGTCGCTACCGCCATGTGTTGGTTGTTGGCGGCGATTTGCTGACAAAATTTGTGGTGTCGGGCTTTCAGTCGTTCAAATCGGTGAGCGAAACGCTCTGTCGCCCTTACGATTTAGCGCGCAACGGTCTGTCGATGGGCGAGGCATGTGGCGCAGTTTTGCTCTCGCGCGATGAGCAACTGCTTGGAAATGAGCTAGTTACAATCGCTGGCGGCAGCATCACCAACGACGCTAACCACATTTCTGGGCCTTCGCGCACAGGCGACGGATTGCACTATGCCATGCGAAATGCCATGCGCGAGGCGGGCGTCGCAAAGGACGCTCTTGCGTTTGTGAGCGCACACGGCACTGCCACCGTCTACAACGACGAGATGGAGAGTAAAGCCCTGAACCTCAGCGATTTACTTGCCGTTCCAGTGAACAGCATGAAGCCCTATTTTGGTCACACACTTGGCGCTTGCGGCGTGGTCGAGAGCATTTTGTGCGTGTGGCAACTGCGCCATCGGACCATTTTCGGAACGAAAGGCTTCGAGACGCTTGGCGTGCCTTATGCAATCAATGTTTCGGCTGAACATCAGCCAGTTACGCATGGCGATTGCTGCCTGAAAATAGCATCAGGCTTTGGCGGTTGCAACGCTGCGATGGTCATTCGCTTGGGCGAAAAAACGTCAGAAAAAAAATCAGAAAACGTGCCGATTCACATTTCGAGAAACGTGAAATTGGCTTCAGATAGGCCTTTTGCTGAATTCATCCGCGAGGAATACAAGTCGCTCAATGCGCCAAATATGAAATTTTTCAAGATGGACGATTTGAGCAAATTGGGCTATGTGGCTGCCGAAAAACTTTTGCAAGGTGTTGATTTAGAGCAAGATAGCACGCGCACTGCCATTGTTTTGGCAAACCATGCAGCCTCGCTCGACACCGATTGGCGCCATCAGCAACTGCTCAATGCGCACGAAATGGCGTCGCCTGCGGTGTTCGTCTACACGCTGCCTAACATTGTGAGCGGCGAAATCTGCATCAGGCACCACATTCAGGGCGAAAACACATTTTTTGTGCAGAACGCGCCCGATGGTTTTGCCCGTCAATATGCCCAAATGCTTTTGCAGCGTGGCATTGCCGATCGCGTGATAGTGGGCTGGTGCGAACTGCTTGGCGAAAAATTCTGTGCAGATTTTGACCTGTTGGAAACCACATAACGTGGACGTGGCATGCCGCGTCCCTACAATCTGAAATCTGAAATTTGAAATCTTATAAGACTATGGAACAACTGATTGAACAACTGAAACAACAACTGATTGACGCGCTCAATCTTGAGGAGATGACGCCCGCCGACATCGATGCTGATGCGCCACTTTTTGGCGAGGGCTTGGGCTTGGATTCGATTGATGCGCTCGAAATCATCTTGATTCTCGAACGCGAGTACGGCATTAAATTGCCCGAACCCAAAGCCGCCAAAGAGCATTTTGCTTCGGTGCGCGTGTTGGCCGAATTCATTGAGAAAAACCGCACGAAATAGCGCAAAATTTTGATTTTCAAGACAAAAATCTCGTGATTAAAATCACTGGCATAGGAGTCGTTTCGGCCCTTGGCGTGGGCGTCGAGAGCAATCTTGTTGCGTTGCGGGCAGGGCAGAGCGGTTTGGACGGCGTGCGGCTGTTCCAGACCAACCATCGTGTGCCCGTTGGCGAGGTGAAAATGGACAATTCTGCGCTGAAAAATCGGCTTGGATTAGACCAAAATGCCACCTTTTCGCGCACGGCACTGCTTGGCATGCTTGCAGCCAAAGAGGCGCTCACCGATGCCAAATTTGAAGCGAAAAATGATCTGAAAATCGGTCTGATTTCGTCCACTTCGGTAGGCGGCATGGACCTGACTGAACGATTTTACCGCGACTTCATGGTCGACCCAAACAAAGGTCGACTGCGACTTGCAGCGCACCACGATAGTGCCGACAGCACGATCGCCATTGCACAATACTGCGGCATTGGTGACTTTTCAACAACCATCTCGACCGCTTGCTCGTCGGCCGCAAATGCCATAATGCTTGGCGCACGCATGCTGCAGGCTGGTCTGCTCGATGTGGTGGTGGCTGGCGGCACCGATTCGCTCTGCCAATTCACGCTCAACGGCTTCAAATCGCTGATGATTTTGGACGAAAGCCGCTGTCGACCGTTCGACGATACGCGCGCTGGACTGAATCTTGGCGAAGGCGCAGGCTACATTGTGATGCAACGCGCCGAACACCCATCAGCAAAGGATTACGGCTATCTTTTAGGTTTTGCGAATACCAATGATGCACATCACCAAACTGCCACTTCGCAAAGTGGTGACGGGGCTTTTCTGTCGATGAACAAGGCCATGCAGATGGCGCACTTATCAACAGGCGAAATCGACTACATCAATGTGCACGGAACTGGCACGGGCAACAACGATGCCTCCGAAGCGGCGGCCTTGCAGCGCATTTTTGGCGATCAAATTCCGCCATTCAGTTCCACCAAAGCATTTACTGGTCACACGTTGGCAGCCGCTGGCGGAATAGAGGCGGTGTTCGCACTTTTGTCGATTCAGCATGGCGAAATCTGGCCAAATCTGAACTTCCACACGCCCATGCACGAACTGCCTTTGATGCCCGAAACGACACTCGTTAGCGGCAAAAATCTGCAAACCGTGATGAGCAATTCGTTTGGATTTGGTGGAAATTGCGCCACACTCATCTTTGGCAAAAATGCTCCGAAATCGGACGAAAATTGTCACGGAAAACCAGTCTACATCAACATCGCCCAGTCGGACGCCA
>CAZGVF010000053.1:5762-8809 GCA_964528925.1 uncultured Paludibacteraceae bacterium
CAATCCACCTTCAACACCGTGGGCGGACAGATTGGGCTGCTCTGCAAAAATCACTGCTACAACATGACCTACACGCACCGCGGACGCAGTTTCGAGAGTGCGCTGATGGACGCTATGTTGCTGATACAGAGCGGCGAAGCGCATTGCGTGCTGCTTGGTGCGTTCGACCAAAACACGCCATCGCAACTGAAAATTATGGAGCGCATGGGACTTTGGCGGCATGCCACGGCGGGCGAGGGCGCATATTTTTTTGTGCTTTCCGATAGCAAAAATGACAGCACTCTGGCGCAGATTTTCATGCCCGAATTCCTCGATCATTTGCCCGAAAATGTCGAGGTCGATTATAGCGACTGTGGTACATTCCACACTGCTTCCGCTGCAAAACTTTTCGATGCTATAACTAACGGAAAATCAAGCGGTTGCGTCTATAATTGCTACTTTGGAAAATTGCCAACGAGAATTTCATTTTCCAATTTGAAAATTTGAAGATTTGAAGATTTTTGGTGCCCAATCTAATTAAGTAATTGGAAATTAGATAATTAGGTAATTATTTTGAAATTTATCATTATTGCCATATTACTCCTGATTTTCGCGCTGTTGTTTGCGGCGTCGTACAGTCTGCGGCTGGGCGTGTATGTGCGCGCTGTGTGCCGTCTGTCGACCGACGAAAGGGCAGTGGCGCTCACTTTCGACGATGGTTGCGATGCAGTGCAGACGCCTAAAATCCTTGAGATTTTGCGGCGAAACAACATTCACGCCACATTTTTTCTGATTGGCGACAAAGCGGCGCAAAATCCCGACTTGGTGCGACAAATCGTTGCTGATGGGCATCGCATTGGGCTGCACACCATGCACCACCGCGGCACTTTTCCGCTGATGAGCACGCGGCGTGTGATGGACGAACTGCGCACCGAACGCGAACTTTTGGAGCAGTTGAGCGGACAACGAATCGACCTTTTTCGACCGCCATTTGGCGTTACAAATCCGCATATCGGTCTGGCAGTGAGGCGATTAGGCTTGAAAACCATCGGCTGGAGCATTCGCTCGTACGACACCAACAGCCGCACGCCGCGTGAAAAAGTGGTGCGCCGCATCGAACGCCAACTGCACGCAGGAGCCATCATTCTGCTGCACGACGATCGCCCCGAAAGCGACCAATTGCTGGAAATGACGATTGAAATGTTGAAAAATAACGCTTACGAAATTATAAGTATCTGATAAAATACTGATTATGAAACGATTAAACACTCTTTTAGTGGCATTTTTTGCCTTTGCTTCACTGCCAATTTTTGCTGAAACTGAGGCTGAAATTTTGACAAAAATAGCACAAAATGGCGCGAAAATCAACACCATCGAGAGCCAATTTACGCAGCGCAAACATGCCAAAGCGTTGAAAAATGACATCACCGCAAGTGGACGATTTTATTACCAAAAAAGCGACAAAGTTTGCATGCGCTACAGCCGTCCGCAGGGCGATTTGCTGCTGATGAACGGCGACGATTTTGTGATGATAGTTGGCGGAAAACGCAATGCCACCAATGCACAGAGCAATCCCATGGTGAAACAGATGCGCACGCTGCTAACTGCTTGTGTAGTAGGTGATTTCGAACGACTGAAGACTGGTAGAAACACAAAAATTAGTGTTGTGGAAGGCGAAAATAACTATGTCTTGACGGTTTTGTTCGACGGCTCGGCAAAGAAATATTTTGCCAATGTGGTGCTGACGTTCGACAAAAAATCGCTCGCATTGCAGATTTTGCTGATGAACGAAGCCAACGGCAATTTCACCGAATATCGTTTTGAAAAGCCTGTTTTCAACCAAGCAATCGACGCTAAAATTTTCGATATTCAGCAAAAGTAACTATTTGATACAAAGTTGATTATAACAAATTGTTAAACCAAAACTTTAACATAAAAGAGCGACTCGAAGCACTGCATTGTGTGGTGTTGATTCCGACCTACAACAACGAAAAAACGCTGTTGCAGGTGATCGACGCTGTGCATCAATACACCGATGATATAATGGTGGTGAACGACGGCAGCACCGACAGCACCGCCGAACTTTTGGCATCGCGCCCTGAGGTGCGAGTGATCAGTTACGCCAAAAATCGTGGTAAGGGTTACGCTCTGAAAACGGGTCTGCGCGAGGCTTTGCGGCTTGGCTACAAAAACGCCATCACCATCGACAGCGACGGGCAGCACTATGCCGACGATATTCCCGTGTTTGTGGAGGCGGCCGAGCGCATGCCAAACACGCTGCTGGTGGGCGCGCGCAACCTGCAAGCCGAAAATATGCCGCAGAAAAACACCTTTGCCAACCGTTTTTCGAACTTTTGGTATTGGGCCGAAACGGGCATCAAACTCACCGATACGCAGTCGGGTTTTAGGCTCTATCCGCTTGAAAAATTGATGCAGGCGCATTTTATCACGCAGCGTTACGAGTTCGAGGTGGAAGTGCTTGTGCGTGCGGCTTGGCGCGGTTTGAAAGTGGCGAACATTCCCATTCGGGTTTACTATCCGCCCGAAGGCGAAAGAGTGTCGCATTTCCGCCCTGGGCGCGACTTTACACGCATTTCGCTGCTCAACACCGTTTTGGTGCTGATGGCGTTGCTGTTCTACTATCCGTGGCGATTTGTGCGCGCACTCACTTGGACGAACATTCGTCGATTTGTGCAACGCAACATCACACAGTCGCCCGAAAGCAACCTGCGCATGTCGCTAGCCGTGGGATTGGGCGTCTGTTGTGGCATTTTGCCCGCGTGGGGCTATCAGATGTGGATTGCGCTGGGCGTGGCGCAGGTGGCGCGACTCAACAAATTGCTGGCTGTGGTGGCGAGCAACATCAGCGTGCCGCCCATGATTCCGTTTATTCTGTTTGGCAGTTATGCCGTTGGTTGTTGGCTGCTCGGCAATCCTATCACGCTGATATTCAGCGAAGTAACATTCGATAGTGTGATGGTGAACCTCTGGCAATATGTGCTTGGTGCGTGCGTGCTAGCCGTGCTGGCTGGCGTGGTGGCGTGGCTGGTTACTTGGCTGATTTTGAG
>CAZGVF010000054.1:0-1126 GCA_964528925.1 uncultured Paludibacteraceae bacterium
TCAATTGAAAAATTCCTCACTCCTCACTTCTAATTCCTAACTTATAACGCATTTTCTCGCACTTTATTGTATGCCGTTTGTCGAAATAGTTATCAACAGCAGCGCACATTTTGTTGGTGGAGTGCAAATAAAACCGTACCTTTGCCAAATGATGCCGAAATTTGCAAAAATCCAGCGGTGAGGTAGCATCTTTTCGGTGTAAATAGTTAATAGTGAGCCAATTAGCATAATGCAGAGTTCACCGCATTTGCTATGCCTTTTGGTGCGCTCGTCTGTTTTTGCTGCCTTCGGGTGGCAATTGTGGACGTATTAAAATTTGAAACATGGAAAAATCAAGTTGTCCTTTTATTCCGAATTTCCTGCTCGGCGTGGCTGGCGGCATTCAGTACTTGAAACTCAAAAGTGCATCGCGCAACCCGCGCAAATCGAGCGAAAAAACGCTGCGCCACATTCTGCGCTATGCCAAAGACACGGAGTATGGTCGCGAACATCATTTTGCCGAAATTCTGGAGGCTAAGACCGACACCGAACTCTACGCACGCTATCAAAAGTGCGTGAAACTGAACGATTACGAGGATTTGCGCCCGTATGTGGAGAAGCACAAACACGGCGCAGAAAACATTCTCTTCCCCGGCAAACCTGTGATGTACGCCACCACCAGCGGAACTACCAGCGAGCCAAAATGGGTGCCAATCACGCCCGAGTATCTGAACAACATTTATGGCAAAATGACCAAAGTATGGCTGTTCAACTTCATCAAAAATCGCCCGAAAGTGTTCACTGGCAAAATCGTATCGATTGTTGGCAAGGTAAAAGAGGGTGAAGCGCCCGACGGCACATTCTTCGGCTCGGTGAGCGGCGTAACGCAACGCGATTGCCCCAAATTCGTGAAAAAACTCTACGCTTCGCCTGCATCGGTCTTCTCCATCGAGGACTACACAGCGCGCTACTACGCCATCATGCGCATGGGCATCGAACGCAACATCACGCTCATCGTCACCGCCAATCCATCGACGGTGGTAGAGATGCAGAACAACGTGAACGAGTATTTCGACGACTATTGCAACGACATCGAACACGGCACGCTGAAAGCCGAACTGAACATTCCCGATTGGATTCGCGAAAG
>CAZGVF010000054.1:1226-2533 GCA_964528925.1 uncultured Paludibacteraceae bacterium
GAAAAACATTTCCTGCAGCTCTGGCAATTGGAGAAAGGCAAACGCTATTGCCCGTATGTAACCACATTTGCGGGACTTTATCGCTACAACATGAACGACCTTGTGGAGGTTGGCGACTTCTTCTGCGGCACGCCCACGGTGCACCTTATTCAAAAGGTGAACGGCATTGTTACGATGACGGGCGAAAAATTGGCAGAATGTCAGTTTATCAACGCTGTGCACGAGGCTGAAAAAGAGACTGGTTTGGCTACGCGATTCTTCATTGGCTTTGCCGATTTGTCGGTTTCGGCTTACAAATTCTACTACGAATTTGCCGATCAAAACACCACGCAAGAGCAGGCCGAGGCATTCACCAAGGTGGTCGACGACACGCTGAAGAAAATCAATATCGAATATGAAGCCAAACGCGCTTCGTTCCGTGTGAAAGACCCAATAACTTTCCGTTTGGTGGCACAATCGTTCGAGAAATTCAAGGCACAATGCATTGCCGAAGGTGCTCGCGATGGTCAGTTTAAACTGAACCTGCTGCTGCAAGACGAAAAACGCCACGAAAAGTTCAAAGCGCTGGTCATTAAATAGTTAGAAGTGAGCGGTGAGTAGTGAGAAGTGAATTCAATTGATAATTGATAATTGATAATTGATAATTACAGCGCGTAATTTTCAAATTTTCAAATCTTCAAATGAAAAATTGATTTTTGGTCTCACTGGTTCTGCCTCTTGCGTTAAACTCTTCAACTTTTCAACTCGTCAACTTATCAACTTGTGAAAAACAAGCCCTACACTGACAACAACGGCAAATCGCTGCCATATCCGCGGCTGATAAATTTCGCGTTGTGGCTGGCAGGTGGTTCGCAGACTGAGCGACTCAAGTTTTGGAGTCGGCATCCGCGCCACGCTGCCGAGCGTACGCTGCGCGACATTTTGAACCTGTCGCGCGACACAGTGTATGGGCGCGAACATCATTTCGATATCATTTTGGCGGCCACCAATGCCGAGGATTTTTTTCGACTCTATCGGCAATATGTGCCTGTGAACGACAGTTACGAGACGCTGCGACCGTATGTTGAGCGCCACAAGCACGGCGAGCAGGACATACTTTTCCCCGGCAAACCCGACATGTATGCCACCACCAGCGGCACCACCAGCGAGCCGAAATGGATACCGATGACGCACAAATATCTGAAAGATGTCTACGGCAAAATGTCGCACATCTGGACTTGGAATTTTGTGAAACATCGCAGCCGCATTTTTGGCGGACACATTTTCCCGATTGTTGGCAAAGAGGTCGAGGGCTATGCGCCCGATGG
>CAZGVF010000054.1:2633-6536 GCA_964528925.1 uncultured Paludibacteraceae bacterium
TCCACGTGGAAATGCGGCAACACGCGCATCTACATGGAAAAATACATGGACGACTTCGACTGGAACAAGACTTTCTATCAAGAACTTGGCTACATCGCCACCGAATGCCGCTTTGGTTTTGTGCTAGATGATTCGAACGAATCGGTGCTTTTCCCGCAATTTCACTACTACGAATTTGTGGCAGAAGAGGAGTTGGACAAGCCGAATAAGCATTTTCTTCAGATTGATGAACTGGAGCAGGGCAAACGCTATTGCGCCTATGTGACGACCTATTCGGGGCTATACAGGTACAACATGAACGACCTTGTGGAGGTGGGTGGCAAATTCCACAAAACGCCGACTATTCACATGGTTTCGAAGGTGAACGGCATTGTGTCGATGACGGGCGAAAAACTCTACGAACCGCAGTTTATCGAGGCGGTTCACGAGGCCGAAAAAGAGACGGGCATCAAGACGAAATTTTTCGTTGGTTTTGCCGATGTGAAAGAGTCGCTTTACCATTTTTACTACGAATTTGTCGACGAAAATCTTGGTCAGGACGAGGTCGATGCCTTCACCAAAGTGGTTGATAAGCACCTTTGCCAGATCAATATCGAGTACGAATCGAAGCGCGCTTCGTTCCGTTTGCACGAGCCGCGAGGACATATTTTGCTGAAAAATGCCTATGCGCGGTTCAAAGCCGCCTGCCTGCGCGATGGTTTGCGCGATGGTCAGTTCAAATTCAACTTGCTGATGCAAGATGAGCGCCGTCGCAACAAATTCAGCCTGATAGAGCGGCTCGAGGAGGGACACGACGCTTTGCTCGATCGCATTTTGGAGCAGGCCGACATCATCGATCAGCGCATCGACCAACGCCGTGCCGAGCGTGCCGAGCGCCGAAATGCTCGTAAACAACGTCGTTTGGAACGTCAGAAAAAACGCGCCGAAAGCAGAAATCAAAACAAGCAGTGAACGCACCAAAAATAGAAAATATCGACGCAATTCGCACCATTGTACTCGACCTCGACGGCACGCTCTATGACAAAAGTGGTTTGGCTAAACGGTTGATTTTTAGTCAGTTGCTACATTTGTCGCTGTTGGCTGCCGAGCGCAAAACGCGCAAGCAGTTGAAAGGGCAGAATTTTGGTTCGGAAGAGGCATTTTACGATGTCTTTTTCAAAAAAATGGCAGAAAATCGCTGTTTTTCGGCAGAGAAGGCGCGAAAATGGTACTTCGAAAAGTACATGCCAGCCATGGTGCGCGCGTTGGAGCGTTCGTTTAGCGCTTATTCTTGGGTCGATGGGGCAGTGGCGCAGTGGAAACAGCGCGGCATTCGTGTGGCCGTCTATTCCGACTATGGCGCAGTGCCAGAAAAATTGCGCGCGCTCGGTCTCGATTCTGAAATGTTCGATTTGGTGATTTCTGCACCGCAACTCGGTGGCTTGAAACCATCGGCACAATCGGCAGAACGACTTTTGAAATTGTTGAATGCAACCCCAGCCGAAACGCTCTTCATTGGTGACCGCCCCGACACCGATGGCGCAAGTGCGGAGGCGGTTGGAAGCAAGTTTTTGCTAATTTGAAATCTGCGGTTCGACAGGCTCACCGCCCAATTTGAAATCTGAAATTAGAAATCTGAAATTATAATTATGAAAACAACACCATTTACCGAAACGCACATTGCGCTAGGCGCAAAAATGAGCGAATTTGCGGGCTACAACATGCCCATAGAATACGGCTCGGGCATCATCGACGAACACATGACCGTGGTGAACGGCGTGGGCGTGTTCGATGTGTCGCACATGGGCGAATTTTGGGTGAAAGGACCAAACGCACTCCCGCTGCTGCAAAAAGTTTGTAGCAACAACATCGCTGCGCTGCCCATCGGAAAGGCGCAATACAACTGCTTTCCGAATGGCAAAGGCGGCATTGTGGACGACTTGATTGTGTACCACATCGACGATGAAAAATATCTGCTCGTGGTGAACGCTGCCAACATCGAGAAGGATTGGGAGTGGGTGAACGCCAACAACGCCGAGGCTGCGCAACTCGAGAATGCGAGCGACCGCATGGCGCAACTCGCCGTGCAAGGACCAAAAGCCATCGATCTGCTGCAGACTCTGACCGATGTGAAGTTGGCTGAAATTCCATACTACGCCTTCGTCATCGGCCGTTTGGCTGGTGTCGACGATGTCATTATCTCGAACACGGGCTACACGGGTGCAGGCGGTTTTGAACTCTATTTTTCGCCGCAATTTGGTGAGCAGATTTGGAACGCTATTTTCGAGGCTGGAAAACCTTGGGGCGTGAAACCGATCGGTCTGGGTGCGCGCGACACACTGCGTCTCGAGATGGGATTTGCGCTTTACGGACACGAAATTGACGACACCACTTCGCCCATCGAGGCGGGACTAGGCTGGATAACCAAACCTGCCGAGGGCAAAAATCTGATCGATGGAGAATTGTTCACTCGTCAGCGTGCCGAAGGTGTTTCGCGCCGATTGGTCGGTTTTGAACTGCAGGAGCGTGGCATTCCGCGCGCTCACTACGAACTTACCGATGGGCACGGACGCGTGATTGGTCACGTAACTTCTGGCACCATGTCGCCAACGCGCAAAATCGGCATTGGCATGGGCTATGTTGAGACAAAGTTTTCAACAGTCGGCACCGAAATAGCCGTTCTTATTCGTGGAAAAGAGTTGAAAGCTGTGGTCGTAAAACCACCTTTCAGAAAATAAGATAAACCATTGAAAGTCAATAATTTAGAACAACAATCGACGCTATTGACGACTGTGCGAATAGTGGTTCGATTTTCGGAAGTAGATGCCATTCGTATGGTTTGGCATGGCAACTATGTGCGCTACATGGAGGATGCGCGTGAGACATTTGGTCGTGAGTTTGGACTTGGTTATCAGACCATTTTCGATAACGGATTTTTCGCGCCAGTGTACGACATGCACCTGCGCTACAAGCAGATGGCGACGGTGGACGATGTTGTTTTGGTTACGATAACTTACCGTCCAGCGGCTGGAGGCAAACTGATTTTCGACTACGACATTCGCCGCGAAAGCGATGGCGCGCAACTTTGTACAGCCACTACCACGCAACTTTTCACCACGCACGATGGCGAATTCTATCCCGCAAATCCGCCATTTTATGCTGATTGGAAACGAAAATTTGGACTGCCAGAATAGTTAAAGGTTATAGGTGAGAGGTTATAGGTTATAGGTGAGAGGTCGCGGTTCGACAGGCTCACCGCTCCAACCAGAAATTAGAAATCTAGAAATTAAGAACAAAAACGCACAGACTCCGACTAAACCGTTAAACTTTTCAACTTTTCAACTCATCAACTAATCAACTCAAATTTACCATGCTAATTCCCGATTACTACACCATACTGAACCGCCGCAGCGAGGACGATGTCGAGGTTTTCGACATTGCGCTGCGTAGCGATAGCAAAGTTTACGAAGGGCATTTTCCCGGAACGCCTGTGTCGCCTGGCGTGTGCAACATTCAACTGCTGAAAGAGTGCGCCGAAGCCACCGTTGGGCGACCATTGCTGCTGAACTATGTGCGCCAGTGCCGCTTGACGACGCTTGTTACGCCACAACAATTTCCCCAAGTGGAGGCGCGCATTAGCACCGAGCCGATGGAGGGCGGCATAAAACTCCACGCCACGCTGGGGCAGGGCAGCGACATCTATCTCGACCTGAAAGGCGAGGCAACTTTTGTGTAAATTTTCACTCCAAACATTAACCCTATGGATAAATTTTTTGTTGCGACATATCGCTTTTTTGCCAAACATAAATGGCTGATGTACACCACTTTAGTGGTCACGACCATCGTTTTCGTCTACTTCGGATTGCAGGTGAAATATGAGGAGGATATCTCGAAACTACTGCCGCAAACCGAACAGGCCGAGGC
>CAZGVF010000054.1:6636-8681 GCA_964528925.1 uncultured Paludibacteraceae bacterium
GAGGCGATTTCTGCACAAATGCAAAAAAATGTGCAAATTATTGCTGAAGATGAGGACGGCACGCACTCCGACATGGTGGCGCAGGATCCTGTGGCATTGCGGCGCGCCTTGTTGCCCGAAGGAAAATCGGTGGCGCATGGTTTGGGCGGTTTTGCCGTGGTCGATCGTCACTTTTTTGCACCCGATAGCACGGTGGTGCTGGCATTTCTCTCGCCAAATTTCAAATCGTTCGACTCGAAAAGCGGCACGGCATTGGTTGAGATGCTCGAGAGCGAAATCGCCGATTTTAATGCGCAAAATGCTGATTATGAGGTGCTTTTCCATGGTTCGCCAGTGCAGAGCGTGTTCAATTCGCGTCAGATAAAGAAGGATTTGGCCATGACCATGAGCGTGTCGCTCGTGCTGATTTGTTTGGTGGTTGGTCTTTGCCTGAAACGCCCATCGAACCTGCTGATGATGCTTTGTCCTGTGATTTACGGCGCATTTTTCGCCCTTGCGTGCATGTTTTGGATAAAAGGCGGCATGTCGCTGCTGGCCATCGGCATTGGCGCGATAGTGCTGGGTGTGGCGCTCAGTTATTGCTTGCATGTGCTCATTCATTCGAAATATGTGAGCGACCCTGAGCAGTTGCTCCGCGACCAATCAACGCCCGTTTGCCTCAGTTGCATCACCACCATTGGCGCATTTGCAGGGCTGCTTCTCACGCAGAGCGAGTTGCTGAAAGATTTTGGACTATTTGCCTCGTTTGCGCTCATCGGCACAACACTTTGCGCCCTCATTTTTTTGCCGCACTTCTTCCACGAAAAACAGAAAGAGCGTTCGGAGCGTGCCTTTGCGCTGCTCGACAAGATAAATTCTTTCCCGCTCGATCGAAAAAAATGGCTGATCGTTGTCATCATTATTTTGTGCGGAATCTGTTTCTACACCAGCACTTGGGTTACTTTCGATAGCGATTTGAAGCACATTGGCTACAACGAGCCTGTGGTGATGCGCTCCAAACATCTCTACGAAGAGAAGGTGAATCAAGGGCGCGCGTCGGTCTATTATGCCGCGTCGGCCGACGATTTGGACGAGGCTCTGACGCGCAGTCGTGCCATTGTGCGTGTGTGCGACAGTCTGCAGCAGGCGGGCGTAGTGGCGCGCTATTCGGGCGTTTCGGCACTGTTTCTCACCACCGACGAGCAGCTGGCGCGCATCGATGCTTGGCACCAGTATTGGACTGCCGAACGCATTGCAAAAACCCGTGCCGATGTGGTTTCTGCGGCTAAACAAAATGGACTTCAACCCGAATTTTTCGAACCATTTTTCGCATTGCTCGAGGCTGATTACGAACCTGCCTCGCTCTACGATGCTGGCGTACTGCCCGAGAGTCTATTGTCGAATTTCATCGAAAAAGTCGACGAAAACTACCTTGTTTTCACCTCGGCTTTGATGGACGAGCAGGACAAAGAGCGCGTGAGCGACGCTGTGGCAGCCGTGCCGCACGCCGTGGTCATCGATCCGTTCTACTACACGGGCGACATGGTGAAGATTGTGAACAGCGACTTCAATGTAGTGCTTTTGGTTTCGAGCATTTTTGTGTTCATCGTGCTGCTCATCTCGTTCAAAAGCCTGTCGCGCGCGCTGTTGGCGTTCCTGCCAATGTTCCTCAGTTGGTACGTGGTGCAGGGCATTATGGGCATTTTCGGCATGCAGTTCAACCTGATAAACATCATCATCTCGTCGTTTATTTTTGGTGTGGGCGTGGACTACAGCATTTTTGTGATGGATGGTCTGCTAGCCGACACGCGCCGCAACGATCCGCACATGCTCACCTATCACAAAACCGCCATTTTCTTCTCGGCCTTTGTGCTGATAGTGGTGGTTACGACACTTCTTTTCGCTACACATCCTGCGCTTAAGTCGGTGGGAATCAGTACATTGATTGGCATGGTATCGACCATTTTGTTCACCTACACATTGCAGCCGTGCATTTTCCGATTGCTAGCCAAAAGCCAACTTTTCGCTCGCCGCTTTGCCCGCAAACCACGATTTGGAAAGAAAAA